>JAFYQR010000197.1 GCA_017559825.1 Thermoguttaceae bacterium
GACTCGAGCGGCGGTCGCGAGCGTCAGCTCGTCGCGTCGTTCGACGACCGGCGCGTTGGCGACGAAGAAATCGTCGACCGGCGGCGTCGCGGCGTTGTTGCTCGACGAATTGGAAGAGGAAATGGGCGACTCGTCGTTCGAATCGTCCGCCGCCGCGAAGATTTCGACGCCGAAACGCAAGTCGACCGTTAAACGTCGCAGTTTGCGCGAAGAAAGCTCGCTCGGTTCGCTCGAATTGCTCGAAGAATCGCTGCTCGGCGAAGCCGCCGACGCGTCGGAAGATTGGGCGGAAGAGGCGGTCGAGGAAACGCCGGTTCGCAAAACGCGCAAAACCGCTAAAAAAGGAGACGACGAAACCTCGTTTCTCGGCCCGGCGATTCCCGCGTTCGAAGCCGAAGACGAAGCGGACGACGAGGAAAACGACGCGCTCTTGGCGGACGCGGAGGTTTTGGAGGAATACGCCGATTCCGCGGACGAGGAAGACGGCGACGTTCTCGAAACGGAGGACGAAGCGGACGAGGCGCTTTCGCTCGTCGCGTCGGGCGACGCTCGTTCGGCGAAGAAACCGGCGAAAACGAGCGAGTCGAAGAGCGCGGCGCGTTTCGCCGTCGAAGAGCCGGCGTCGCTCGAATCGCTCGACGACCGTTTCGGCGCTTTTTTCCAAGATCGCAGCGAAATTCAAGTGAAATCGGCGCCGAACGCCGAGT
Source organism: Thermoguttaceae bacterium (assembly GCA_017559825.1). Lineage (GTDB taxonomy): Bacteria > Planctomycetota > Planctomycetia > Pirellulales > Thermoguttaceae > RUG369. The sequence goes on from JAFYQR010000197.1 coordinate 708, forward strand.
CGAACGAAGCCAAGGGCGCGTCGGAGGAAACTTGGCGCGTCGCGAAAGCGGACGACGCGTCGACGATCTCGTCGAAATCGCCGATCGTCGAAATCGAAACGGTCGGGCCGAAAAACTTGGTCGTCGGGCAAAAGTCGACGTTCAAAGTGCGCGCCCGCAACGTCGGGAGCGTCGCGGCGCGGAAACTGGTCGTAACGACGGAGCTGCCGGAAACGGTCGCCGTCGCCGAAACGGACGCGAAAATCGGCGAAGCGGAAATCAAGTCCCGCGGCGTCGACGGCGAGTCCCGTCGCTGCGTTTGGGAAGTCGGAACGCTTGCCGCGGGCGAATCGGCGGAACTCGAATTGACGATGACGCCGCAAAAACGGAGCGCGTTCGAGTTGGTCAGCCGCTTCGAATGCGAACGCGCTTCGGCGCGAACCGGCGTCGAAGTCGTCGAGCCGATTTTGGAAGCTCGCGTCGAAGGGCGCGACGCGATCGAATGGGGCGTCGAAGACAAGTATCGCCTCCGTCTGCGCAACGTCGGAAACGGCGACGCGGAGGACGTCGAGCTTTTCGTCTCGACCGGCGAAACGAACGCGACGCAACGAATCGGCGTTTTGAAAGCGGGGGAAGAAAAGTCGATCGAAATGGCGGTCAAAACGGTTTTGGACGACGAAATCTCGATCGAAGCGCGAGCGACCGGCGCGTACGGCGTCGAAGCGAAAGCGTCGAAGAAGATCGCCGTTTTGCGCGGCGAACTCGACGTCGCGATCGAAGCGCCGGAGCTGCAATTTGTCGACGGCGAGTTCGAAGCGTTCGTTCGCGTGAAGAACGTCGGCGACGCTCCGCTCGAAAACGTCGACGTCGCGGCGCAAATTCCGGCGTCGGTCGAGGTTCTCGCTTGCGACGGCTCGGCGCGCCGCAACCTTGAAAAGGGGCGCGTTTACTGGACGATTCCGCTCGTTCGCCCGAACGAAGAAATCGTCTTTAAGACCCTGTGCCGTCTGACCGAAAAGGGCGAGGCGACCTTCGCCGTCGTCGGCGCCGACCGAACCGGCCTGACCGCGCAAAACGAAGCGACCGTTCAAGTCGAGTCGATCGCCGCCCTCGCGATGCGCGTCGTCGCTCCGAAAGATCCGGTCGCCGTCGGGAAGGAATGCGTTTACGAGCTCGTTATCGAAAACAACGGGACGAAAGAAGCGACCGAGATCGAGTCGGGCGTCTTCCTCGGCGTCGGGCTGAAACCGATTTCCGTCGAAGGCGGACTCGGAACGGTGCACGAGGCCGAATCGAAAGCGATCTTCCGCAAGATCGAAAAACTTCCGGCCGGCGAGCGCGTCGTCTTCCGCGTCCGAGCGCAAGCGGTCGGCGCCGGGAATCATAAAGTGCAGGCGATGCTGCAGTCGATTCCGGAAGACGCTCGCCTGATGAGCGAAGAAATGACGTACTGTTACGAACGGCCCGCCGGACGTCGGCAAGTCGGCAAAACGCCGTCGATGGTCGCGCTCGAACCGTCCGAAACGGACGCGACGACTCGCCGCTGAGCCGAAACGCGGCAAAACGGCGAAACGGGGCCGAGTTTGACGATAAACTTGGAGCGAGCCGAATCGCTTTTCCGACGCAACGTCGGAGAACGCGGTTCGACTCGCTTTGTCTTTGACGGTTGGGAAAACGAAGGGACGTCGGCAAGATGCGAGAAATAAGAGAGACGGCGAAAATGGGAAGAGAAACGCGGCTCGCCGCCGACGCGTCGCGAACGTCGTTCGGATCGCCGACGGTTCGTTTGCGCCGCCTTTTCGCTCCGCTTGGCGTCGAGGTTTTGTTGAAATTGGAGTCGGCGAACTTTCCGAGCGGTCTCAAAGACCGAGCGGCGCGGGCGATGATCGACGCGGCGGAAAACGTCGGGCGTTTGACGCCGTCGACGAAGATTTTCGAGGCGACGAGCGGCGGCGAAGGCGTCGCGTTGGCGTTCGTCGCGGCGGCTCGCGGGCTCGACTTGACGCTCGTCGCGCCGGACGTTTTGAGCGAGGAGCGAATCCGAACGCTGACGACGCTCGGCGCTAAACTGATTTTAACGCCGAAAAAACTCGGGATGACCGGCGCTTTGAAGACGGTCGCCGACGCGGCGCGAGCCGACGCCGACGTTTGGGTTCCGAACCTCTTCGAGAATCCGGCGAACGTCGCGATTCACGAGGCGACGACCGGGCCGGAGCTTTGGCGCGACGCGGCGGGGCGGCTCGACGTTTTCGTCGCGGGCGTCGGTTCGGGCGGAACGTTCGTCGGCGTTTCGCGATATTTGCGGCGCAAAAATTCGGCGGTTCGAACGGTCGCGGTCGAGCCGACCGAGTCGCCGATCTTGAGCGGAGGGCGGCCCGGCGCGCACGGAATTATCGGAATCGGCGCCGGTTTCGTCCCGAAAATTTTCGACTTCCGCGTCGCGAGCGAGATTGAAACCGTTTCGACCGACGAGGCCGCCGACTGGACGCGGCGTTTGGCGCGAGTCGAGGGGATTTTCGCCGGAATTTCGACCGGAGCGAACCTCGCCGCCGTCGCTCGACTCGCCGAACGCCGCGAAAATTTCGGGAAAACGTTCGCGACCGTCGCGCCGGACGTCGGAGCGTTTCCGCAAGCGCCGGAGGCGTTCGACGACGGTTGGCAAAAGAACGTTCGCCGCGTTTAATTGGCGGGGCGCGCGTGAATTCGTCGGCGTTCGAGCCGAACGGGCGGGCGGCGGAATTCTTTGTTAGTCTTTGCTAATTTTGTAAAGACGGTTTTCTTGACGCGACCGGCAGAAACGGCGTTTTTTTGAGAAAAAACGAGAAAATTTTGGCGGCGCCCCTTGGCGATTTCGCTTGACTCGATACAATTAAATCAATTTCGCGAAGGCCGAAACGCTTTCGATTCTCGGCGATTCGCGAACTCGACGCGACGAAAAAATTGAAAAAAGTTAAGCAAGACTAATATTGCGTCGAGCGGCAAACGACGTCCGGAAGCGTTCGATTCGGTCGACGACGACCGGCGAAAGGAGCGATTCCCGCCAATAAGGGCCGTTTCCCCGCTTTTAAAGGCGTTTCCCGACGAAATCCGTTTCTCGTTAGCGAAAGGAACAAAGACAAATGGCGTTGATCGTGCAAAAGTTCGGCGGAACGAGCGTCGCCGACACGACGAAAATTCTCTCGGCCGCGCGCAAAGCGATTCGCGAAACCCGCGCCGGAAACCAAGTGGTGATGGTCGTGAGCGCGATGGGCAAACAGACCGACCGCCTGATCGAGCTGGCGAACGAACTTAGCGACCGGCCGAATACTCGCGAAATGGACATGCTCCTTTCGACCGGCGAGCAAGTTACGATAGCGCTGATGGCGATCGCGCTCGAGTCGCTCGGGCATAAAGCGGTCAGCTTCACCGGGGCGCAAATCGGCATTCGCACCGACGCGACGTACAGCAAGGCGCGCATTCGCTCGATCTCGACCGACCGCATGAAGAAAGCGCTCGACGAAGGGAAAATCGTCATCGCCGCCGGGTTCCAAGGGATCGACGACGACTTCAATATTACGACGCTCGGCCGCGGCGGGAGCGACACGACGGCGGTCGCGTTGGCGGCGGCTCTCAACGCCGACTACTGCGATATTTACACCGACGTCGACGGCGTTTACACGACCGACCCGCGCGTCGTTCCGGACGCTCGCCGCGTCGAGCGTATCAGCTACGACGAAATGCTCGAACTCGCGAGCCTCGGCGCCGGCGTCATGCACAGCCGCTCGATCGAATTTGCGAAAAAATTCGGCGTTTTGGTTCACGTTCGCAGCAGCTTCAGCGACGCGCCGGGCACCGTTATCGGTCCGAAACCGGAATGCGAAGACGCGCCGGTCTGCGGCGTCGCGCTGGCGAAAAACGAAACTCGCGTCGCGGTTCTCGGCGTTCCGAACGAGCCGGGCGCGGCGATGAAAATCTTCTCGAAGTTCGCCGACGCGAAAATCCCGACCGATATGATCGCGCAAAACTCGAGTTCGAAGGGGAAAACGGACGTTTCGTTCACGATCCAAAGCGAAGACGCCGCCAAAGCGCGCGAAGTCGTCGTCGACGTGTTCAACGAAATCAACGCCGCCGGGTTCGAAATCGACGAAAACGTCGCGAAGGTTTCGATCGTCGGTCTCGGGATGACGCGCCGTCCGGGCGTCGCGCAAAAGATGTTCCGCGCGCTCGCCGAACGCAACATTAATATCGAAATGATCGCGACGAGCGACATTAAAGTTTCCGCGTTGGTCAACCGCGACGAAGCGGTCGACGCGTTGCGCGCTCTGCACGCCGCGTTCGAACTCGACAAAGCGCCGGTCGTTTCGGACGCCGTCGCGACCGCCGACGAAACTGGTTCCGCGTCGAGCGAGGAGTTCGCGAAGCTCGCGTCGGCGCAATGGATTTCGCGCCTGACCGGGATGGAAGACCTTCTCGTCGAAGGCGTCGACTTGGACGAAAATCAAGCGCGCTTCACTCTTTGCGACTTGCCGGACCGTCCGGGGTTGGTCGCCGATGTTTTCGACCGCGTCGCCGAAGGCCGCGTCGTCGTCGATATGATCGTTCAAAGCGTCGGTCGCGACAACTTGGCGAACGTTACCTTCACCGTCGCTCGCGAGGAAGCGGATGCGGTCGCGAAGATTGCCGAAGAGCTGGCCGGCGTTTACGGTTGCCGCGTCGAATCGCACGTCGCCGCCGCGAAGTTGACCGTCCGCGGGACGGGCCTCCGCAGCCACACCGGCTTGGCGTACCGCATGTTCAAAACGCTGGCCGACGACGGCGTCAACGTCGACGTTATCAGCATGAGCGAACGGAGCGTCGGCGTCGTCGTCGACGCGTCGGTTGGCGAACGCGGCCGCGACGAATTGGCGAAAGAGTTCGCTGAAGAAACGCTTTAATAGCGGAGCGTTCCTTGATTTCGCGTCGACTGCGGCGGGCGGAAAACGTTCCGGCGGTCGGCGCGAAACGACGATTTCGACGGCGGTCGCGCGACATTTTTCGGTCGAGCGTTCCGCCGTTTTGCCATTAATACTGTAGCGAAACGTTTTTTGACGTTTATCGAGACGTTTCGCGTCTTACCTAAATCCCCCCGTCGACGCTTTTTAGCGCTAAGGAGATTGCCGAAATGACCGTTCGAATCGAACTTTACGACACGACGCTGCGCGACGGCGCGCAAACCGAAGGCGTTTCGTTTTCGTTGAGCGACAAACTGCTGGCGACGGCGCGTTTGGACGAGACGGGGTTCGATTACGTCGAGGGCGGTTATCCGGCGTCGAACGAAAAGGACAAGGCGTTTTTCGAACGCGTCGCGCAAAATCCGCCGAAAACGGCTCGCGTTTGCGCTTTCGGAATGACGCGCCGCAAGGGCGTTCGTCCGCAAGACGACGCGGGATTGGCGAGTTTGGTCGCGTCCGGCGCGCCGGTGTTGACGATCGTCGGGAAGGCGTCGGCGTTCCAAGCGCGGGACGTCGTTTGCGTTTCGCTCGAAGAGAATTTGGCGATGATCGACGAGACGCTCCGTTTCGCGGTCGACGCCGGGAAGCGCGTCTTTTTCGACGCGGAACACTTTTTCGACGGTTGGAAAGACGACGCCGAGTACGCGCTCGAAACGCTCCGAACGGCGGCGCGGGCCGGAGCGGCGACGGTCGTTCTTTGCGACACCAACGGCGGTTCGCTTCCGGAAGAGGTCGCGGCGGGAACGAAGGCGGCGCTCGACGCGGTTTCGCCGTTCGGAGCGACGGTCGGGATTCACGCGCACAACGATTGCGGGCTCGCGATCGCGAACTCGTTGGCGGCGGTCGAAGCGGGCGCGACGCTCGTTCAAGGAACGATCAACGGCGTCGGCGAGCGTTGCGGCAACGCCGACTTGATCGCGGTCGCGGCGATTCTTTCGCTCAAAAAGGGCGGGCGTTTCGACGTTTTACGTCCGGGCGCGTTGGAAAAGTTGACGCAGTTTTCCCGGTTTATGGACGAGCTGATCAACGTCGCTCCCGACCCGCGGCGACCCTTCGTCGGGCGGAGCGCGTTCGCTCATAAGGGCGGAATGCACGTCAGCGGCGTCAACCGCTCGACCGCGTCTTACGAGCATATCGCGCCGGAAACGGTCGGGAACGAGCGCCGCGTTTTGGTCAGCGAGTTGGCCGGGCGGTCGAATTTGGTCGCTTGCGCGAAAAAATACCGGCTCGAAGAGAACGGCGTCGTCGACCCGGAAACGGTCAAAGCCGTTTTGGACGCCGTTACGCGCAAGGAAAGCGCCGGGTACCAATACGAAGCCGCCGACGGTTCGTTAAAGTTGCTCGTTCAAAAGATTAAGGGCGAGTTCCGCTCCAGTTTCCGCCGCTTAAATTATCAAACGAGCGTCGTCGTCAACGACGTCAACGACTCGCTGACGACGAAAGCGACCGTCGCGACGGTGAAGCTCCGCGTCGGGAAACGGGGCGAAATCCGACACGAGGTCGCCGAAGGGGACGGCCCGGTCGACGCGCTCAACAACGCGTTGCGCAAGGCGTTGCAACCGATATATCCGGAACTCGGCGAAATGAAGCTCGTCGACTATAAGGTGCGCGTCCTCAACTCCGACGCGGCGACGGCGGCGACGACTCGCGTCGTCATCGAGAGCAAAGACGGCGACGAGCGTTGGGGAACGGTCGGCGTCAGCGAGAACGTCGTCGAGGCGAGTTGGATCGCGCTTTGCGACAGTATCGAGTACAAATTGTCGAAATCGTTGCGCAATAAGCAAAACGGCGCGGGAAACTGACCGCGTCGACGAACGGTTTCGACGAAAAACGTTAAATTTTGCCGACTTTGCCCCGTTTTCGCGAGCGGCGGCGAAGTCGGCTTTTTTCCTTCGTATATTAATAACGACAAAACGGCGAACGGCGTCGGAGAGCGGCGACCGTCGCGAACTCGGCGGCGCGGCGGTTCCCAACGACGGCGGAAAGCGGCGTTTTTTGAATTGGATAATATCGGCAAAATCGGTAGATTGCGGCGATTGCTGAAAAGATGTTAAAACGGTTCGGACTCGACGGCTTTATTCTTTCGCTCTTCGGGGCGATTTTTCTCGCTTGGCTTTACCCGACGCTCGGGGCGCGCGACGGACTTTTTTCTCTCTCGACCGCGGCGAACGTCGGCGTTTCGCTGATTTTCTTCTTTTACGGGCTCCGGCTGAATTGGGAAAAAATCCGCTCCGGCCTTGCGAACGTGAAAACGCACCTCGTCGTATTGGCGTCGACGTTTCTTCTGTTTCCGCTCCTGATTTTGGCGACGATGAGCGTTTGCGGAACCTTTCCGACGCGAGCCGACGTCGCCGCGCTCGAAGCGAAAGCGAGCGGTTCCGGCGGCGGTTTTAGCGCGATCGCGGAGATTGGCGAACAGGCGGAGATTGGCGGAAATAACGAGGTCGGCGAGTTTGCGCAAAACGGTCAAAATAGCGAGGGCGAAGAAAACGGCGAATCGTCCGCGGCGCTGCAAAACGCCGACCGCCGCGTCGTTTCAACCGGGATTTGGCTCGGAATTTTCTTTTTGGCGGCGCTTCCGTCGACCGTTTCGTCGTCGGTGGTGATGACGAACATCGCGCGGGGGAACGTTCCGGCGGCGATTTTCGACGCGAGCTTTTCGACGTTGATCGGCGTCTTCGTTACTCCGCTTTGGATGCGGATTTTCGTCGACGCGCAAACGGGCGGGCGCGGTTTCGGCGTCGTTCTCCTTTCGCTGACGGCGCAAGCGATTCTGCCGATCATTCTCGGCGTCTTGGCGAACCGACGTTGGGGGGAATTTTCGCGCCGCAACGAAAAAAGGTTGCGTAAATTCGACCAAGCGACGATCGTCTTGATCGTTTACACGTCGTTCTGCAACTCGTTCGCGGAAAAAATGTTCGACGGGCTTTCCGGCGGAACGCTTTTTGGGTTGAGCGTCGGAATGGTCGCGCTCTTTTTCGTCGTCTTCGGAATCGTTTACGTCGTTTGCCGGGCGCTCCGTTTCAGCCGGGAAGACGCGATCGCGACCCTTTTCTGCGGTTCGAAAAAGTCGCTCGTTCACGGCGTCGCGACGTCGCGGGTCATTTTGAGCGCGCCGAATATGGCGGGGATTCTCATTTTGCCGACGATGATTTATCACGCGCTGCAGTTGATTATCGTTAGCGTTATCGCGCAACGTTTCGCGAAAATCGCCGAACGCGAGGAAGCGGAGCGGGCGAACGTCGGGACGAACGCTTAACGACCGACGGCGAAGAGCGCCGGTTTGGCCGATTTTAACGAAACGCGCCGCGACGGGGAAACGTCGACGGCCCGTTTTTTTGTCGACGTTAAGCGGAATCTGCGGCGTTTGGGCGTTTTAGGCAAGAACGCGAACGGCGAAAGCGCGAAAAGAAACGGAAAATCGACGAAAACGCTTGACTTTTAACGTCGCGGCGGCGATAATAACGGGCGGCGGTTGGCGGCGTTCGAAACGCGTCGCGAGCCGGGAAACGTCGAAGTTTCGGCGAAATAGCGAAAATAGTAAAACAGCGAGGGCGGAAAATGGCGCTTTGGGGTTTGTTGGGCGCGGTCGTCGTCGGCGTCGCGACTTGGACGCCGATTAATGTAACGCAATTTTGGGTCGAGCCGAACGCTCCGGCCGTTTTCAAGTTCGAGTCGGAGAGCGACGCGCTTTCCGGCGCTTTCGTCGTCAAAACGACCGACGGCGAAACGTTTTGCGAAGGGGCGGGAACGCGCGAAGGGAAGACGCTGACCGTCGAGGCGACGTTGCCGCAAGGTTTTTTCGAAATCGAGTTTCCGGAAACCGGCCAATCGTTTGGCGTCGCGTCGATTCCGGCGTTTTGGCGCGATCCGTTGACGCCGGAAAATAGCGAAATCGGGAAAACGGCGCAAGCCGCGGGAAGCGGGCAAGACGGCGAGCGGATTCGCGACCCGTTTTTCGGAATCGACGCGGCGACGACTTGGCTCGTCGGCTCCGACGCGGCGCGAGACGATTTGCTCTTCAACGCGCGGCGGATGGGGATCGCGACGTACCGCGAGCGGTTGAGCTGGAGCCGACTCGAAGCGACCGAAGGCGAAATTGATTTCGACGCCGACCGCCGCTCCGATTTCGTTCGGCAAACGGCGAAAAAATACGACGTGTCGATTCTCGAAATGTTTCACGACGCGCCCGGTTGGGCCGGTCGGGTCGGCGCGGTTTACCCCAACGACTTGACGAAAACCGCCGACAGTTGGGGCCGAATCGCCGAGCGTTGGGCGCCGACTTGGAACTCGATCGAAGTTTGGAACGAGCCGGACATCTTCTTCGGCGGCAACCTCCCGGCGGACCAATACGTCCCGATTTTGAAGGCGGTCGCGCAAGAATACGGGCGCCGCGGCGTCGAAACGCCGGTCGTCGGCGGGGTGATCGCGGCGTTCCGCGACGCTTGGATGGACTCGGCGGCGGAAAACGGAATGATCGACGCCAGCGATATTTTCTCGTTTCACTCGTACAGCCGGGCGCCGGAGATGGTCGGCGTTTGCCTGCGGTACCAACGTTGGCTCGACAAGTTCGGCGCGTCCGGAAAACCGACTTGGATTACCGAGTGCGGTCGCCCTTGGAAACGCGGAACCGACCGTCCGAACCGCGAGGCCGACTTGGAAAGCGCGATCGACGTCGCGCAAAAGGGCGTCGTCTGCAAAGCGTTCGGCTTCGAAGCGTATTTTCCGTTCGTTTATCCGTTTTACGAGGAAAACGACAACAATTTCGGGATGAGCGACCGTTCGAACGCGCCGCTTCGCTCGATCGTCGGATACGCGCAGTCGATTCGCCGTTTGGCCGGGAAAGATTGCGTCGGCGAATGGGCGTTCAACGCGGAAACCGGCGAAAGCGGGCAAAATAGCGAAACCGTTCAACGTTCCTTCGTTTTCGCCGACCCGACGACCGGGGAGCGCGTCGCGGTTCTTTATTCGCCGACGCGGATTCCGGGGCGAACGGCGAAAACGCCTCTCGCGCCGATTTTTGTCGAGCGGATTACCGGGGAAACGGTCGCGGCGAACGGCGACGGCGCGTTCGATTTTGCCGACGGTTTTCTCTTCGTCGGAATCCCGACGGACGCGAAAATCGACTTGAAACCGGCGTCGGAAATCGACAAAGCGCGCGAACGCCGTTTCGCGGCGCGAAAACTCGACGGCGGAGGACGACCGCGTCGCGACGTTTCGACCGTCGTTCGATACGAGTTCGACGATAAGGTCGTTTCGCCGGACAACGCCGGGTACAAGATTCTCGATTCGGACGCAAAAAAGTTTTCCGGCGCGTTAACCGTTTTTAATTTCGAAAACGAAGCGCGGACGCTTCCGGTTCGCGTTGAACTTTTCGCCGACGGGAAACCGCTTCCGGCGACGCTCGTCGAGGCGCCGCGAACGGTCGAGATTCCGGCGCGGGGGCGGGCGACCGTTCCGTTCGTTCTGAACGCCGAAAAAATTTCGCCGTTCGTTCCGCTGACCGTCGAGGCGCGAATCGGCGACGACGGTTTCCTCTCGTTCGACTTGACGCGGGCCGTTTCGCGGGAAAACTTCGTCGCGTTCGCCGAAGTCGCGACGCCGCTCGACCTTGGCGACCTTAGCCGTTGGACGCCGAGCGCCGGGGCCGCCGGGAAAACGACCTTTAAGACGTCGGCCGATGCGCTTTCGCCCGGTTTCCGTTGGGGCTTCGACGTCGAGTTCGGCGAAGGCGATCGCTGGGTTTACCCGCATTTCGCGCTTCCGCTCGAAGAAAATTCGACGCGTCTAATTTCCGCGTCGGCGACGGGCGGCGGACAAGATAACAAAACGGCGCAAAATAAAGAAAGCGGCGAAAATAAAACGACGGAAACTGCGGAAAATGACGGAAATGGGCGTTTGGCGTCGACCGCCGGGCTCGATTTGCGCGAATATTCCGGCGTCGCGTTTCGAGTGAAAGCGTCGAACGAAGACCCGAAAGCGCAAATTCGCTTCTTCGTTTACGACGAAAAGGGGAGCCCGTATTATTACACCGGCGTCGGAATCGCTCCGACGGACGGGCGGGAACACTTCGTCGCGCTTCCGTTCGCGGCGCTGACCGCTTACGGCGGAACGCCCGATCCGTTCGATCCGGCGCGGATTCGAGCGATTTCGGTCGGCGCGAACACTAAAGCGGAAAAAATGACGCTCGAAGTCGGCGAATTCTACTTCTTCAAATGACGACAACGGCGCGAAGGGCGGTTGTTTTTCGTCTTTAGGTTTCTAAATTGCCCCAATTGACTAAATTGACAAGCGGGGCGGGAACTTAACGCGTCGCGAACGGAAAGCCGACGGAAAACGCGGGGAAAATCGACGCGACCGGAACGGCGGCTTGCGTTTGTTCGCCCCGCTTAAAAAGAAGGAAGCAACGCCTAACGCCAAGAAACGCCGAACGGCGCGACGAAAACGCATCGTCGCGCCGTTATATTTTTCCGAAAACGCCCGTTTTGCCAAGTCGACGGGGCTTTTCGGCGTCTTTAACGCGCTTCGATTCAGTACGTTCGTTGAAACGCGACGTCGGCGCTTGTTTTTCGAGTCGAATATTGTTTTTTAACGTCGATCCAAAGAGGCGTCGTTCCGTCGCGCAACGGGAACCCGAGTTTTTTACCGAGCGGCGAAAGGCGGTTGATCAGCGGTTCTCCGGCGCGGTAACGGCGGACGTTTTCGCAAAAAATATCGCAAACGTCGTCGAAGCGCCAACGGATTTGCCCCGCGACGTGCGGAGTGATTAGGACGTTGTCGAAACTCCAAAGCGGGTGTTCCGCCGGGAGCGGTTCCGGCGAGGCAACGTCCATCACCGCGCCGCCGAGCCGACCGGAAGCGAGCGCGTCGACGAGGGCGTCCGTTTCGACGATCGGGCCGCGAGCGAGGTTCGCGAGGAGGGCGCCCGGCTTCATTTTGGCGAGTTTTTCGGCGTCGATAATGCCGCGCGTGTCGGCGTTCAGCGGAAGGGAAAGGAAAACGACGTCCGATTCGGCGAGGAGGTCGTCCAAGCGGTCGGCGCCCCAAAGTTCGGCGACGCGCTCCGGCTTGTTCTCCGGGTAAAGGTCGGTCGCGATAATTTTTCCTGCGAACGGCGCGACGACTTCCGAAAAACGCCGTCCGACGCCGCCAAAACCGACGATTCCGACCGTCCGCTCGACCAAATCGAACGTCGGCTTCCGCTTGAAACGGCGGAAATCGGGGTTGTTCGCCTCGACGAATTGGTCGCAAACGAAGGAGCGCAGGTTCCGCCCCCAACCGAGAATCAACGCGAGGCCGTGTTCCGCGACTTGATCGGAAAGAACCCCGGCGGCGGTCGAAATCGTTATGTCGGACGCGATCACCGGCGGCGTCAGGCACCAGTCCATACCGGCGGCCGACGATTGAATCCAACGGAGCCGCTTCCGTTCGACGACGCGTTCCCAATCGACCGGAACCTTCGCGTGTCCGCAAAAATAATCGGCTTCGAGCAAAGCGTCGGCGACGTCGCGTTGACCGACGTTGACGATTTCGACCTCCGGCCAAGCGGCGCGGATGCGAGCGATCAACCGCTCTTCGACCGGTTCCGAACGAAAACAAACGAGAAGCGTTTCTTTTTTCATCGCGTTATATGTTTAATTGTTGCGTTAATACGGGCGGGAAAGGGAAGCCGTCGTTAAAATCGGCTCAACGAGCGTTCGTTTGCGGCCAAATTGGCGAAACGGGGCGCTTCGGGGACTCGGCGAGGAGCGCGCAAATTGGGTTGGCGACGGAAGAGCGCTGCGTTAAGCGAGCTTCGGTAAAATGGCAAAACGCGACCGCGATCGCGTCGGCGACGTCGGGCGGCTCAGGAAGGCGCGGAAGGCGCAACTGAAGCTGAACTGCGCGTTGCATTTGCGCTTTCGGAGCGCGACCGTTTCCCGTCGTCGTTTTTTTGATTTTTGTCGCGGCGTAAGAAACGACCGGAATTCCTGCTTGCGCGGCGGCAAGCATAATCGCGCCGCGGGCGTGTCCCATCAAAATCGCGGTTTCCGGACGCTCGTAGAGGGAGTAAAGCTGTTCGAGCGCCATAACGTCCGGTTGGAATGCGGCGACGACTTCGGCGATTCCGTCGTAAATATCCTTGACGCGCTCCGGGAGCGTTTCGGCTCGGCTGCGAACGACGCCCGCTTCAAGAAGCCGCGCCCGTCCGGTCGAAACGTCCAAAACGCCGTAACCGGTCGTCCGCAAGCCGGGGTCGACGCCCAAGATCACGTTTTCTATTTTCTCTGTTTTAATCGTGTCGCTCAATGGGCGGAAGCGTCGTCGAGCGACGCGATTTCGAGGAAAAATCGACAAAAAAACGCGCCGCGTTCGGAAACAAGCGCGTAAAAATCCGGGTGTCGAAAACGGTTTTCGTTCGCGACGCGTCAACGAGTGAAACGGGAGAATTTAACGGAGGTTGACGGGCGAAAGCTCGATCGGACGAACGCGCAACGCCCGCGTTTTCGCTCGTTTCAGCAAAATTGGCGTTCGACGAAACGAGCGAAACGGCGTTAAATTCCTGTTAATCGCTAAAAACGGCGATTAGAGATTAGCCGTAAATTTCGTTCCAGCGAGCGTTGAGGTCGACGTCTTGCGGGGTTCCGGCGAAGACGACGAGGCGGTAAACGCCCTTCAAGACGAAGCCTTTTTCGAACGCGAAACCGCCTTCTTTGAAGAGGAACGGCATCGGCGAAATGTTGCCGTAATCGCGGGTAAACCACGGGCAGTTTTCGAACGGTTCTTTCGGCGGGCAGAGGACCGCGACGCCTTCGGTGATCGCCGGATTGAAGCGGCGTTTGCCGTAGAACGCCATCCACTTCGCCGGTTTCGAGAAAGTGTCCTTTTCGCAAGTTCCGCCTTCGCTGCTGAGGAGGTTGCCGCCGCCGAACGGGCAGAGGTCTTGTTCGACGCGGACGCCGAAGAAGCCGTGGTTCGTCTTTTCGACTTTCACATCGGTCAGCATTTCCATTTCGAAATCGAAGTCGAGCGTGTAGTAGTCGTCGCAAACCCAGTTGAGCGTATACTTGCGGCGGTCTTCGATAATCGGGTCTTGGCCCGGTTTTTGCCAAATGCAGCGGTCGGCAAACTCGACGACGGATTTGTCGTGTTTAACGAGTTTGAGGTCTTGACTCTTGATTTGCCCTTGCGCCGAGCCTTCTTGCCAGTAGTTGCCGCCGTTGACTTTGTCAAGACCGAAGAAAACGGAGCGGTGGTGCGGCCAAGGTTGCGACGATTCGGCGGTAACCGAAACGCGGGAGAGCGGGCCGGTCAGCGGGTAAATGTACGGGTATTTTTGATTCGGGTTGGTGCGGTAAGCCGCGACGACTTGGTTGTCTTTGCGGATCCAAAGGATTTTGTCGGCGAAGTCCGGATAATAGGACGTGAAGTGTTCGACCGGCGCGTCGCCCCAATTCGGCTTCGTCGCGCCTTCTTTGCCCGGATAATTGATCTTGCCGTTAAAAGCGGCGTCGGCGCCGAACGTTTCGGAACCGAGAGTAACGGTCAACCCGGTCGCGGCCATGAGACCGGCGTTTTTGAAAAAATCGCGTCGTTGCATAACAACCTCGAAACTGGATAAAATCGAAAAAATGGAAACGCCGTCGAGCGTCGCGTCGACAAAAGAGCGGCGAACGCTTTGCGGCGCGTTAAAAAAGCGGCGACGAACGCGCGCATTAATATATGACGGCGGAAACGCTCGCGAACGACTAAGCCGCGCTCGCAACGCGACGGCGTTTGATTCGGGAACGCCGCCGACGCCGTTTTTATTAGTCGCGTTTATTTTATCCGCTCGAAACGCGTTTGTCAACGGAAAAACCCCTTCGAAAAGCGCTTCGAGGAAGAAAAACGTCGTTCGACGATAAAATAAGGCGGTCGCGGCGTCGGTGAAAAATAGGAGGGCTGAGCGAAAAAAGAGAAATAAAGAGAATAAAGCGTTTGAGCGGAGGCGGTTTGGCGAGAGATTGCGGATTGCAGGGAGAAAATTTGAAAAAAGCGAAAAGAATCGGCGAGGAAGCCTCTTTGAACTTGACAAAATGACATTTTTTGTTATATTGTCAAATTGTTGAAGGCGGGCGCGGCGTTTCGAAGCTTAGACGGCTCGCGAGGGTTCGTCGAGGCGCGTCAAATTTCGGCGAAAAAGGTCGAAACGAAGGATTTTGTCGAAAACGCAAGGATTTTTGCTAAAAAAGTTGCGTTATTTCGCCTCGCCCTCGGTTGACGAAGTCGCGCTTTTGGCGTATGATGGAAAGAAATTTTTTTGCGGGGCGCAAAACGCCTCTTTCCGCGCCGAGTTTCGAGAAAATCGAAACGTCGAGCGTCGACGGGCGGCGTTTTCGCGTCGTCGGTCGTTGGCCGCGCCTGAAAGTCAAAACAGAACGTCGCGTTTGACGTCGTTCGGCGGAAATTGAGAGGGAATTCCTCTCGCCGTCGCGTCGTTCGAACGGCGTCGCGCCTTTAACACGATTTAACATAGAGGATAGAAACAATGGCTGTTCCGAAGAGAAAACACAGCAACGCTCGCACCGGCGCCCGTCGCGCGCACGACTTCAAACGTCCGGTTCAAACGGCTCCTTGCGCCGAATGCAACAAAATGATCCCGACGCACGTCGTTTGCCCGAACTGCGGCAGCTACATGGGTCGCCAAGTCGTTTCGCAAGACCAAGAAAAATAGTCGAAGCGAACGCTGAAAATCGAGCGGCGATAAAACGGCGAGCCCGGCGGGCGAGTCCGAAGCGTCGCGCGTCGACGGCGTTGGTCGTCGTATATTAAGGGGGGAGCGCGATTCGGTTCCCCCTTTTTTTTGAATAATCGAAACGTCGACGCGTCGCGAGGCGGCGCTCGAACGCGGGAACGGCAAGACGCGAAGAACGCTAAAATTATGGGAAAAACGGCGATTTTATTTCCGGGACAAGGGGCGCAAACGGTCGGCATGGGGCGCGAGCTTTACGACGCGTCCGCGAAAATCCGAGAGATGTACGCGCAAGCGAACGAAATTCTCGGCTACGACCTGACGAAAATTTGTCTTGAAGGCCCGGCGGAAACGCTCGACGCGACCGATCAATCGCAGCCGGCGATTTTTTTGACGAGCTTGGCCGCGTTGGAAGCGTTGAAGGAATCGGATCCGGCGGCGGTCGAGAATTGCGTCGCGACGACGGGGCTCAGCCTCGGCGAGTACACCGCGCTGACGTTCGCCGGCGTTATGTCGTTTGAAGACGGTCTGAAACTCGTGCGGCTTCGCGGCCAAGCGATGCAAGAAGCGTCGGACGCAACCCCGAGCGGGATGGCGAGCGTTCTCGGACTCGACGTCGAAACGGTTCGCGGACTGTGCGAACAAGTCGACGATCCGGGCGTTTTGACGATCGCCAACTACTTGTGCCCGGGGAACTTGGTCGTTTCCGGCGCTCGCTCGGCGGTCGACAAGCTGATGGAGGCCGCGTTGGCCGCTGGCGCGATGAAAGTCGTGCCGTTGACGGTCGCCGGCGCGTTCCATACGGAAATCATGAGCCCGGCGGTTGAGAACATGCGTCCGATCATCGAGGCGATGGATTTCCAAGCGCCGAAAGTTCCGGTCGTCAGCGGCGTCGACGCGCGTTTCCACTCCGACCCGAGCGAGATTAAGCAAATTTTGGTTCGCCAAATTTCGTCGCCGGTGCTCTGGGAAGACGCGACGCGTCTCCTGATCGCCGAGGGCGTCGAGACGTTTTACGAAGTCGGCCCCGGGCGAGTCTTGCGCGGTTTAATGAAGCGTATCGACCGTAAGGCGAAAATGGCGTAACGCGACGAATAGCGTCGCAAAAAATACTCGTCGTTGGACGTCGGCGCGTCGCGTCGGCGTTAAGAACGGCGGTTTAGTAAGAATTTAACGAATAAGAGCGTCGTTTGCGCGGCGTTCGACAAGGTGCAAAATGATTCAAGTTGATCTTACCGGCAAAGTCGCGGTCGTTACCGGCGCGACGCGCGGGATTGGGTTGGGGATTGCGAAGGCGTTGGCCAAGGCCGGCGCGAAGGTCGCCTGCGTCGGCACGAACGAAGAAAAGTTGACGGCGGCGGTCGCAGGCATTGTCGCCGACGGCGGCGACGCTCGCGCCTACGTTTGCAACGTCGGCGATTCGGAAGCCGTTAAAGCGTTGGCTCAAAAGATTTTGGGCGACAAAGCGAATCCGGGCGACTACGGCAAGGTCGATATTCTCGTCAACAACGCCGGGATTACTCGCGACATGTTGATGCGCCGCATCACCGACGAGCAATGGGACGACGTGATGGCCGTCAACCTCCGCGGGCCGTTCCTCATGTGCCGCGCTTTCGTCGAATCGATGCGCAAGAGCAAGTGGGGCCGCATCGTCAATATTTCGAGCGTCAGCGCGCTTTTCGGCAATCCCGGTCAAGCGAACTACTCGGCGTCGAAGGCCGGTTTGCTCGGCTTTACGCGCACGATCGCGAAAGAGCTTGCGAACCGCAACATCACCGTCAACGCGGTTTGCCCGGGCTTTATCGCGACCGATATGACCGACGCGATGCCGGAAATGATCCGTCAAACGATCAAAGACCGTATTCCGGTCGGGCGCATCGGCGAACCGGACGATATCGCGAACGCCGTTCTTTTCTTCGCGAGCGAAGAAGCCTCGTTCGTTACCGGACAAGCGCTGACCGTCGACGGCGGCATGATTAACTGAGCAATTTCGACGGCGGAAGGAGCGCGAACCGCGTTTGACCGTCGTTCGAATCGACGACGCGGCGTTTTTAACGTCGCGTCGATTAAAGCGGTTGAAAACGCGTCGAATTTCGGCGCGAAAACGAATAAATAACTAGAAAGGGCGTTACAATGGCCGACGAAAAACAAATTGAAGCGAAAATCATTGAAATCATCGCCGAACAACTCGGTCGCGAAAAAGACACGATCACCAGCGCTAGCGACATCGCCAACGATCTTGGCGCCGACTCGCTCGACGTCGCCGAACTCATGATCGCCTTCGAAGAAAGCTTCGACATCGACATCGACGAAGAAAACGCGCAAAACATCGCCACCGTCGGCGACGTCGTTAAGCAAATCGTCTCGCAACTGGACGAAAACTGACGATAAACCAACGTTTCGACGCGAACGGCGCGAGGCGTTTCGGCCCGAGCGCGCTTTCCTAACGCCGACCCGAGTTCCATTGCGAGGGGGCGCGGCGGCGAGAGCGCGAACGGCGGCGAAGCGTCGGCGGTCGCGTTCGCGTTGGAAACGTTAGCGACGGCGAAGAGTCGTCTTTTCTCATCTCCTTTTTCTCCACTTTTTTCCGGAGCGTCATGAGCAAGCGAGTTGTCATCACCGGTTTAGGGATCGTTTCGCCTCTCGGTTACGACGTCGAAACGGCTTGGCGGCGGTTGCGCGAAGGCGAAAGCGGCGTTTCTCTTTGGGAGAATCCGCTTCGCGATATTTTCCGCGCGAGAATCGCCGGCCAATGTCTTGATTTCACGCCGGAACCGTATATCGAACCGAAAGACGTAAAAAAAGTGGAGCGGTTCGCGCAATTCGCCTACGTCGCGGGGATTCGCGCCGTCGAGGCGGCCGGACTCGATTTTTCTCGCGAAAATCCGTTTCGGTGCGCTTCGATCGTCGGGTGCGGCGTCGGCGGATTGGCGGAAATCGAGCGGCAGGACGAAAAATTGACGAAGAGCGGGCCGTCGCGGATTTCGCCCTTCACGATTCCGAAAATTATGCTCAACGCCGCGAGCGCGCATCTCGCGATTCGCTACGGGATTCACGGCCCGGTTTACGGCGTCGCGACCGCTTGCGCCAGCGCGAACAACGCGATGATCGACGTTTATAAAGCGATCAAGTGCGGCGAAATCGACGTCGCGATCACCGGCGGAACCGAAGCGGCGGTTTCGAAGCTCGGCGTCGCCGGGTTCGGCGCGATGCGGGCGCTTTCGGAACGCAACGACGCGCCGGAAAAAGCGAGCCGTCCGTTCGACTCCGACCGCGACGGGTTTGTTATTGGCGAAGGCGCCGGGATTCTCGTTTTCGAGGAGCTCGAACACGCGAAAAAACGCGGCGCGAACATTTTGGCCGAAGTCGTCGGCTACGGCGCGACCACCGACGCGACGCACATCACGCAGCCGGACGAAGAGGGAATTTACGCCGGAGCCGCCGTCGAGGCGACCTTGCGCTCCGCCGGTTGGAATCCCGAGGACGTCGATTACATCAACGCGCACGGCACCGCCACGAAGTTGGGCGACGTCGCCGAAACGGCGGCGATCAAACGCGCGCTCGGCGAAGACGCCGCGAAGAAAGTCGCCGTTTCCAGCACGAAGAGCGCGATCGGGCACCTGCTCGGCGGGAGCGGCGGCGTCGAATTGGTCTTTTCGGTTCTCTCGACGCGGGACGGCGTCGTTCCGCCGACGTTGAATTTGGAGAACCCCGACCCGAAATGCGACCTCGATTACACGCCGCTCGTCGCGAGAGAGCGGAAAATCGACCGCGTTATTTCGAATAGTTTTGGTTTCGGCGGACACAACGCCTGCATCGCGATCGCTCGTTTCGTCGACTGACGAAGCGAGGCGGATTGCCGAGGCGCGTCGGCGAAGCGTTTCGTCGAACGTCGAGGGCGGCGGCTCGAGAAGTCGGCGTCCGTTTCCTTGTTTCTTGGAGAAAGGCCCCGACATGAGTTCCGCGCAGGTTATGCACATCGGCCCGTATCGTTTGTTGAATCCCGTGTATCGCGGGCAGACGAGTCAAACGTGGCAGGCTTACGACGACCGGGCGCGTCGGTACGTCGGGATTAAGACGCTCCTGCAAAGCGCGAGTCGCGACCGTAAACAGATCGAAATGCTCAAGTGGGAGTATAAAATCGGTTCGCGGTTAAATCACGAGCGCGTCGTCGACATTTTCGACTTCGGTTGGGAAGGGAAAACGCCGTATCTCGTTATGGAGTGGTTCCACGCGCCGAACGTGAAGCAGTGGATTCAGCAGAAGAAGTATGAGAATTATTGCGTCGAAATCCCGAAAATGATTCCGCAAATGATCGAGGCTCTGGCCGTGTTGCACGAGTCAGGGTGGACGCACCGCGACGTTAAGCCGGATAATTTCCTGTACGACCCGGAAGCGGGCGTCAAATTGATCGACTTCGCGCTGGCGAGGGAAATTAAGGGAAATTTCATCGCGAAACTCTTGAAACTTAAAGGCGTTCCGCAGGGCACCGTCAGCTATATGGCGCCCGAGCAAATCAAGGGGCTGCAGGTCGACGGACGCGCCGACCTGTACAGTTTGGGGTGTTCCTTCTTTGAACTTCTCTCGGAGCGGGCGACGTACACCGGCAACTCGGTCAACGAGTTGTTGCAAAAACATTTAACCGGCGCGACTCCTTCGATTTTGGCGCGCAATAAAAATATTACGCCGGAATTCGCCGCGATTTTGGCGCAAATGATGGCGAAGCGTCCGGAAGATCGTCCGAAATCGGCGCGAGACGTGTTGCTTTCGTTGCGAACGGTGAAAATATTTAAGCGACCGCCGCAAATCGGCGATAAGTCGCAGTGAGTCGGCGGCGTTAAAAAGGCAAGACCGGCAAAGTTTTTAACGACAAGTTAGGGAACGCGTTCGAACGGGACGCGTTCCTTTTTTGCGGACAAATCGCTTGGGAAGCAGCGTGTGTTTTCCGTTTTCCGAGGGGCGCGACGCTTCTTAGGAACGAGCGCGTTTTACCGGAGAAGAACAACGGCGGCAAGAAATAAAAAAAGCCGCGACACAAACTTCGCGGCTTAGCGACGTCGACGGGACTCGAACCCGCAACCACCGGATCGACAGTCCGGGACTCTAACCAATTGAGCTACGACGCCGACTTCGAGAAAAGGAGAGAAGGTTGGCCCCTCTTTTCCTCCAATCGACACGGGTATTATAACCGAGATTGCGAACCGCGCAAGGGGCTTTTTTCAATTTTCTTCAAAATTTTCTCGACGTTAAAACGCGGGCGAGCGAAGAGCGGTTCAAGCGGCGCAAAATCGGCGGGAAATCGGCGTTTTTTCCGAAAAAATCGTTGATTTTCGCCGCTCGACGCGTTATAGTAGAAGCGGGAAAAATCGGCGTCGTCGCGACGTCGAACGTAAGAAGATAAAACAAGTAGAATGCGTAAGATAGGAGTGTTCGCGAAATGAAAGTCGTCGCTTTTAACGGAAGTCCGCGCGTCGGCGGGAACTGCGAAGCGTTGATCAAAAAGGTCTTCGAGCCGCTGAACGAAGCCGGAATCGAAACGGAGCTGATTCAAATTGGCGGAAAACCGGTGCGCGGGTGCGCCGCTTGCTTGACTTGCCGAACGAAAACGCCCGGTCGCTGCGTTTTCGACGACGATTTCGTCAACGAATGCGCGCAAAAATGCCGGGAAGCGGACGGGATTCTCCTCGCGTCGCCGACTTATTACGCGAACGTTTCGACCGAAACGAAGGCGTTCATCGACCGCGTCGGGTACGTCCTCGGGCCGGAACGGGCGCTGGCTCGCAAACCGGGCGCCGCGATCGTTTCCGTTCGGCGCGGCGGAGCGACCGCCGTTTTCGACGCGATCAACCGCTTTATGCTCATCAACGGCATGTTCGTCGTCGGCGGCACCTACTGGAATATGGGGTACGGGCGCGACAAGGGCGAAGCGCTCAACGACGAGGAAGGCTTGAAAAATATGCGCGCGCTCGGCGAAAATATGGCTTGGTTCTTGCAAAATCGGCCGCAAAACTGATTTCAACCTAATTTTACGGGCGTTCGGCGAAAAACGGTTCGGCAAAACCGCGTTTGCGTCGGACGCTCGGCGATTAGGGCAAAATAAGAGGAATAGGCGGAATGGAAGGCGAGATGCGCGAAAGATTGACGACCGCGGAGATTTTCGAGCGGTTGCAAAAGCCGACGGTCAAACTCGGATTTGAGCGGGCGGCGGAAAAGTTGCCCTTGGGCGCGAGCAAGTTCGGCGGAAATCCGTCGGCGCCGCGCGATTTCGTTTGGCCCTTTTATCGCGTCAAGAGCGACGACGGCGCGACGGCGAACCGTCCGCTGACGTTCCTGATGCAGCTTAACCTCGAAGAAATCGCGCCTTACGACGTCGAAAAGCGGCTTCCGTCGCGCGGCCTGCTCGCCTTTTTTATCGAACGAATCGCGCTCGAAAACGAAGCGTCGGACGCGGTTCGCGTTTTTTACTTCGACGGGCCGGTCGCAGAAACGGTCGAGATCGCGCCGCCGCCGGAGTTCGCCGAGTTGGAAGACGACGGCCTTTTCTCTTGGGATTATAGCGCCGAATTTGCAATAACGTTCGAGAAGAGCGTTTCCGTTCCTTGTTCTTGGGATCTCGTCGATTACGGGATCGAATTGGCCGTCGCCGACGACGAGAGCGAAGACGAGGCGTTCGAACGTTACGAGGAGGAGCGCGACGCGTTGACGGGGACTCCGCCCAACGGCGATTTTTCGCAGGCGCTCGGAATCGCGCATTGGATTCAATGGTCGATGCTGGGCGAATGCGAGCGCTTGGCCGCCGGGTTGAGCGACGACGAGTTCGCGGCGCTTCCCGCGGACGAGCGGGCGAAGATCGAGGAAAACGCGCAAAAATGGACGCTCCTTTGCCGACTCGGAAGCGTTTGCGAAGAGGCGACGCAGGGCGACTGCGGCTCGTTTTACTTTTGCGTCCGCGAAGACGACTTAAAACGGAGCGATTTTAGCCGCGTTCGGGTCTTTTTTCAGTGTTTTTGACGGCGCGGCGTTTGGACGACGGCGGGGCGGAAGTCGAACTTTTCGGAACCGAGACCGTCGCGACGTTTGTTGAAATAAAGTTGACCGCCGACTCGCAGCCCGTCGAACGGCGCGCGGCGTCGGCGTTTTTTTAAGAGGCGAGAAGATGAAGATGTTGAAGTTCGTCGCGGCGAGCGTTTTGGCGGCGTGTTGGGCTTGCGGCGGAGCGTCGGGCGCTTGGGCCGCCGATTCGAAGGAAGCGCAAAACGGAGCGGCGAACGCGGCGTGTCCGGCGGTTTTGATTTCCGATTTTGAGAATCTCAAAATTCAAGTCGGCGACGAAAACCAAAAGGCCGAAGCGAAGGCGGAGAACAACGACGGTCTCGCCGAGAAACCTTGGACGGCGACCGGCGACGCGTTCGCGGGGGGCGCGGTCAGCGTCGACGCGCAAGGCGGAATGGGGCGCGTTTTCGGAGCGCAAGGGGCGAAGCTCCTCAACTCGTTCGCTCGCTCGAAAGACGATTCGACCGGAACGCTCCTGTCGCCGCCCTTCGTTATCGAGCGGAAAAACCTCGTCTTTTCGATCGGCGGCGGCGCGTTCCCGGGGGAAACCGGCGTCGCGTTGATCGTCGACGGCGAGACGGTCGCGACCGAAACCGGGCTCTTCAACGTTTCGCGTCAAGGGGACGAAGGGCTCCGCCGCCGCGTTTGGAACGTCGAAAAGTACGAAGGGAAGTCGGCGCAATTCCTCGTCTTCGACAAGAAAGCGGGGGGCGATTGGGGACATATTAAGGTCGACGAAGTTTACCTAACCGACAAAGTCGACAAGCCGGTCGCGAACCGCTTGACGATTTCGGAGACCGACGCGCCGTTCGCGTACAATCCGATGATTTTCGGACACTTCGTCGAGCATTTTCACCGGCAAGTTTACGGCGGGATTTTCGAGCCGGGGTCGCCCCTCGCGGACGAAAACGGTTTCCGCAAGGACGTCGTCGCGGCGATGAAGGAAGTCCGCGTTCCGATCGTTCGCTGGCCGGGCGGCTGCTTCGTTTCGGCTTACCATTGGCTCGACGGCGTCGGGCCGGATCGCGAGCCGACTTACGACAAGGCTTGGCACGTCGAAGATTCGAACGAGTTCGGGACGGCGGAGTTCGTCCGCTGGTGCCGCGAAATCGGCGCGGAGCCGTTTATTTGCGCCAACGCCGGAACCGGAACGTCGGAGGAAATGAGCGATTGGGTCGAATATTGCAACCTGAATATCGGGCGATACGGTCGCATGCGCCAAAAACACGGGTATGCGGAGCCGTTCGGCGTCAAATATTGGAGCGTCGGGAACGAAAACTGGGGCCGACACGAGATGGGCGCGAAAACGGTCGCCGAGTGGGGCCCGTTTGTTCGCGAGTCCGGCAAACTGGCGCTCAACACCGACCCGAACATTAAACTCTTCGCCGCCGCGCTCCCGGACGAAGGTTGGACGCTTCCGCTCCTCAAAGAAGCGGGGTATCTCCTCGATTACGTTTCGATTCACGGGTATTGGGATTTCTTGGCGCACGTCGACAATCCGGCGCCGTACCTCGACTGCATGCTCCGAACCGAGCGCCCGGAGGCCGATATTCGCCGCACGCTCGAAGTGTTGGATCGCGTCGGAATGCGCGGTCGCGTCAAGATCGCCTTCGACGAATGGAACCTCCGCGGCTGGCACCACCCGGGACACGGGAGCCCGAAAATGGATATTGCGGCCCGCGATAAGAACGATAAAAACTCGACTTACACGATGGCCGACGCGCTTTTTTCGGCGTGTTTCCTCAACTCCTGCCTGCGGTGCGGTCGCGACGTCGAGATCGCCTGTTTCTCGCCGATGATCAACACCCGCGGCGGACTTTACGTTCACAAAGACGGGATCGTGCGCCGCTCGACCTTTTACGTCTTCAAGTTGTATACGAACGAGCTGGAAAAGAACGTCGTCCCGACGCGAATCGACGCCGAGCGTTTGACGCACAAGAATCAAACGACGCCCCTTTGGGACGCCGCGCTGACCTGCGACGACGCGCAAAAGAACTTCGCGCTAGCGGTCGTCAACAAAGACCCGAAGGAAAGCGTCGCGATTTCGGTCGATTCGCTCCCTGCGTCGGCGGTTGAAGCCGGTAAAATCGACGCGACCGTTTTGAGCGGTTCGTCGCCGGACGATTACAACGACGTCGGGCGCGAAAACAACGTCGTTCCGCGCAAAACGACGCTCGAAATCAAAGACGGGCGCGTTCAAATCCCGGCGTGTTCGCTGACGATTATCCGCTGGAAAGCCGAGTAACGGCGAAAAAGCGGCGAACTTTGGAGGTTCGGCGTCGCGGCGTCGAACCGCCAAATTCTCGGAACTTTTGCCGAATCCCGCCGAACTCGGAACAAAAATTAAAAGAACCGGGGACGTTCGATTTCAACTTGTAAACGTAACCGTCGTAAAATTAGGAGATAGGGAAATGTTGAGCGGTTGGCGGAAAACGACCGTCGGGGGTCTTGGCGTTCGGGTTTGTTCCGGAGGAACGCCGAAGTCCTCGAATCCGGAGTTTTACGCGTTGACCGGGGGGATTCCTTGGCTGAATACTAAGGAAATCGATTTTAATCGCGTTCGTTCAACCGAAAAACATATTACCGAGGCGGGCTTTAACGCTTCCGCCGCAAAATGGGGCGACGCAAATTCCGTTATCGTCGCGATGTATGGCGCGACGGTCGGCGTTGGTTGCGATAAAATAGGGGGAATGAAAGAAATAGGAGAAACGCGATGATTGAGCGAACGGAGTTGGCGGCAATTTTTAAGCGGTTGCAAAGGGCGAGCGTCGAACTGCGTTTCGAGCGGGCGGCGAAGAAGTTGCCGTTGGGCGCAAGCAAGTTCGGCGGTTGGCCGTCGTTGCCTAAAGGCTTTGAATGGCCGTTTTACGTCGCCGAGCGCCCGGGGGCGAACGCCGAGCCGACGCGCCGGCCGCTGACGTTTTTGATGCAGTTAAACCTCGAAGAAGTCGCGCCTTACGACGGTGAAAAACGCTTGCCGAAAAGCGGTTGGCTTTACTTCTTTTTCGAGCGCGTCGACGGGTATTGCAACTGCGTCGAGCCGGAAGGAAAAGGGGGCGCCCGCGTTTTTTACTTCGACGGGCCGCTCGACGCAACGGTCGAGACCGCGCCGCCGCCGGAGTTCGACGCGCTCGAAGAAGAGGACGGCGAAATTTGGGGGCCCGACGACGAAGCGGCGATTACGTTTGAAAACGGCGTTTCCGTTCCCGATTTCGAAGAGGCGGAGGAATACGGCGGCGAATTCGCGTTGGAGCTCGACGAAGCCGACGCGGACGCTTACCGCGAACTGCGCGGCGCGTTTACCGGCGAAGGCGCGAACGTCGGACGGCGGCTTTTCGGATTTCCGGACTTGATTCAAACGCCGATGCGCGTCGATTGCGAGCGCTTGGCCGCCGGGATAAGCTGGGAAGAATTTTGCGATTCTTCGGCGTCGGAGCGGGCGAAAATCGAGGAAAACGCGAAAAATTGGACGCTCCTTTGCCAACTCGGAACCGACGACGACGGCGGCGTCGAGTTGTATTGGGGCGGCGATTGCGGCGCGCTCTACTTTTATATTCGCGAAGACGACTTGCGACGGGGCGATTTTGACCGCGTTTGGGCGTTTTGGCAAATGGGCTGACGACGGTCGCCGACGCCGGAACGGCGTTTGGGCGTGAAAGAAAAACGAGCGTTTAACAAAAACGGAGAAGCAACGATGAAAAAACGGCAAACTTTCCTTAATTTAACTGCGGCGCTTGTCGCGACGGCGCTTTCGACCGCTTCCGCGCTCTCCGTTTCGACGGCGGCGCAAGTTGAAGAAACGACGCAAAACAACGAAACGGCGCAAGCTGCGCAAAGCGTCGCCGACTTTGACGCCGATTCGGTTCCGGCGGCGTTTTACGTCGCGAAAAACGGGAACGACGCTTGGTCGGGGAAACTCGCGGAGCCGAACGACGCCGGGACGGACGGGCCCTTCGCGACGTTGGAACGGGCCCGGGACGCGGTTCGAGCGTTGAAAAAAGAAACGCCGGACGCCGGGCCGCTCGCGGTCGAGGTGAAAGCGGGCGTTTACGAGTTGGCGCGACCGTTCGAATTGACGGCGGAAGACGGCGGCGCGTCGGCGGAAAGTCGCGTCGTTTGGCGCTCGGCGCCGGGGGAGCGCGTCCAACTTTGCGGCGGGCGCTACCTGACCGGGGCGGAAAAGCTCGACGACGCGGCGATTCTCGGGCGGTTGAAGGCGGACGTTCGCGATAAAATCGTCAAAATCGACCTAAAATCGCAAGGAATCGCCGACCTCGGAACCGCCGCGGACGGGCCGGAACTCTTCTTCCAAGGGGAGCCGACCCAAATCGCCCGTTATCCGAACGACGGCTTTATGAAGATTACCGAACTCGTCGCCGACGGAACGACGCCGGTCGATATTCGCGGAACGAAGGGGATCGCCGAAGGCAAATTCCGCTTCGACGACGAAACGCCGACGCGCTGGGGCGCCGAAAAGGACGTTTGGGTCGACGGTTATTGGTTTTGGGACTGGGCGCAGCAGAAACAACGGGTCGTTTCGATCGACGCGGCGACGAAAACGGCGACGCTCGCCGAGCCTTGGCACACGTACGGTTACCGCGTCGGGCAATGGTTTTACGCGTTCAACGTCTTGGCGGAACTCGACGCGCCGGGGGAATATTACGTCGATCGCGAAACCGGCGTCCTCTATTTTTACCCGCCGACCGAAAATTGGGCCGACGGCGATTTCCTCTTGACGGGAACGAAGGCGGTCGTTACCGGCGGGGGCGTCGCGAACTTGACCCTTCGCGGGTTCGAAATTCTCGGCTCGCGCGGCGACGGGATAACGTTCGGCGGCGCGACGGCCCTTTCGGTCGAGAACTGCGATATTTCGAACGTCGGCGGAACCGGGATTTACCTCGCCGGATACCGTTGCTCGGTAAGCGGTTGCGAACTTTGGAACCTCGGGCGGGCCGGGATTATCGTCGACGGCGGCGACCGCAAGACGCTCGCGCCGGGGGAAAACCGCGTCGTCGAAAATTACGTCCGCGATTACGCTCGGATTCAACGGGTGTACGCGCCGGGAATCTCGACGAACGGCGTCGGGAACTATATAGCGCATAATCTCGTCGAAAACGCCCCGCATATGGGGATGGGGTTCGGCGGGAACGACCATCTTATCGAGTTCAACGAAATCGCGAACGTTTGTTTCGAGTCGAACGACGCCGGGGCGATTTACACCGGGCGAAACTGGACGATGCGCGGCAACGTGTTGCGTCATAACTACTTGCACGACATAACCGGCTTCGAGAACCGCGGTTGCGTCGGGATGTATCTCGACGATATGTTCTCGTCGGCGGAGATGCGCGGGAACCTCTTCGTCAACGTTACCCGAGCGGCGTTCATCGGGGGCGGGCGCGACTCGAAAATCGTCGACAACGTTTTTATCGACTGCCGACCGGCGCTCCATATCGACGCGCGGGCGCTCGGCTGGTGCGCCGATCACGCCGACGGTTGGATTAAAGAGGCGCAAGAGAAGGGGACGATTTCCGGAATCGAGTTCGACGAGCCGCCCTATTCGACGCGCTATCCGGAGCTTGCGTCGATCTTCGACGAAGGGAAGACGCCGAAAGCGCCGGAGGGGAACCTGATCGCCGGAAACATTTGCGTCGGCGGGACTTGGGACGTTAACCGAGAAGGCCAATGGCAAGGCGCGACCGTCGAGGAGAAGGCGCGCCCCTACCTGAAAATGGAGCGAAATTACGTCGGCGCCGACCCCGGTTTCGTCGACGCGGCGGCGGGCGACTATCGACTCCGCGACGATTCGCCGCTCCTGAAAGACGGCTTCAAGTCGCTTCCGACGGAGAAAATGGGGCTCCAAACGGAGCGAATGAAGGCGAAAGCCGCGAAACGCCGAGCGCGTCAAAAGTAACCGGAACGCGCCGAGCGCCGTCGACCGACGTTAAGCCGGACGTTTTGGAGAAGACGCGCAAGTCGGGCGTTTGGCGTTGGAAGCGCAAGTCGGGCGGCGTTGAAACCGTCGCCCGGCGCCCAAACCGCCGTCGAGTTTTGCGGACTCGGCGGCGTTTTTTTTAATTGAGCAGGCCCATTGGGTCGGCAAAGAGCAAGTTCCAATAATTAAGCTGAAGAAATTCTTCCGCCGCGTCCGAATCCGGGAAATATTCCTCGAAGCTCTTGTTGCGCAAACCGGGAACGACGATTTTCGAGTCCCTTACCTGCAAGCGCGACAAACCGTTCTTTTTCATCGCTTTTAGGATTTCGTCTTCAAGCTCGGCTTGAAGATAGGTCGTCGGTTGCTCGCTATGACCGGTTCCGTCGAGACAGCCGCAGGCCAGCGGCGTGTCGGGGGCGGGATCGAGCAACTCGAAATAATGTTGGATAAGAAAAACGTCGCAAATTTTCGAAACGGCGAAATAGACGGAAAAGGTCGTCGGGCATTTTCCGATAAGAACCTCCGGAAACGTAAAATTCCATTCGGAAAGCGGATAGACGAACTGCGGGTTGATCTCGTGAAGGGGTTGAACGCGGACGCCGTTTTTTCGCGCAAACTCGTCGACGTTCTCCGGCAAAGGGAAGTAAGGCCGCGTCGCGAGGCGGCGATAGAGGTCGTAATCTTGTTCGAAGTAAATTTGCCGAATCGTCGCGTTCATTTTCGCGAACAGTTTTTTTACGTCGTTCATTTTTCTTCCTCGTTGGAACGGGGGGGCGAGCGCGGCGCGTTTCGAGCGAACCCGAACCGCTCGAGTTTTTAGAGAGCGAAACGGCGCTCGACGCGTCGCGCCGCAACGCTTTCGATTGTACCCGGTCGACTTAGCGAAATCAAGCGTCGGCGCGAAAAAATCTTCCCAAACGTCGGCTTTTTGCCGCAAAACGCGAACGACGGCGGCGCTCGGGCCCGTCGCGGCTTCGGCGATTGATTTTTCGCGAAATTTGGCGGTAAGTTCGTTTATTAAAACGGTTAAGGTATGTTGTTTTCCGGGATTTCAGCGAGGCGGTTTTCGCTCGTTTTCCGTTTCTTTGACGCTCTCTTGATTTTCGGACGCAGGGGTTTCGCGCCGAGAACTTAAACGCAATAAACGACGCGGGCAACCGCAAACGAAACGATAGGCGGATAAAACGACGTATAAAATAAAGCCGGGAATCGATATGTCGAAAAGAACGTATAGATAAACGTATTTTTTGGCGTAATAGAAGAAAGGCGTTCCCAAAAATCTAGCGTCCGGAAACGAAGCGACGCCCAAAAATAAAAGAATTCCGCCGATAAAAGGAGGAACGGTTCTTTGACGCGTCGCCTCGACGATATTGACCGCGCAGACGAGCAAACCGAGAATAAATAAGGAAGTCGCCAATACGACCATCGAAGAAGCGCCAAGGAAGTTGGGCGCAAGCAAAATAAACGCAAGGAGCGCGCAAAGAATCAAACAGCCGCTATTTTCTTTGGGACGTAAGAGCAAGCAAAATAGAATCGCAAGAAAAAAAACGAAAATCCACATAGCTTTTCTAAGCCTTATAGTCGACGTCGCGATTTTTGACGGCGCCGTAAAAACGTAACGCGTTATTTTTCCGGAAAATTCTCTTTACCCTAAAATTCCCCGACGCCGTTCGTCGTCGGCGCTCGAAGCGGCTTCTTGTCGCAACGCTTTCGATTGTACCCGGTCGACTTCGCGAAATCAAGCGTCGGAGCGAAAAAATCTTCCCAAACGTCGGCTTTTGTCGTAAAACGCGGGTAACGGCGGCGCTCGGGCCCGGCGCGACGTAAAAAAACGCCGTCGAGCTTGCCAACTCGGCGGCGTGTTGAGAACGAGAAACGCGGGAAGCGTTAGCGGGGGAGGCGCAGTTCTAACGTTTTTTGCTGCAGCTCCATTCGCGCTTTGATCTCTTCGAGCGAGTCGCCGCCGAACTTGTCGACGATCGCCGCCGCGATCTCGAACGCGACGACGTTCTCGACGACGACCGACGCCGCCGAAATCGCGCAAGCGTCGCTCCGCTCGTAAGCCGCCTCGACCGGTTCGAGCGTCGCCAAGTCGATCGAACGCAACGGTTTAAGAAGCGTTGGAATCGGCTTCATCGCGGCGCGAACGACGATCGGGCAGCCGTTCGTCATCCCGGCTTCGAGACCGCCGCAACGGTTCGTCGGGCGAACGAACCCGAGCGAACGCGTCGAACGGAGCGAAGCGTCCCAAAGAATTTCGTCGTGCGCCAGCGAACCGGGCGTCTTCGCGAGCGCGAACCCGGCGCCGATTTCGACGCCCTTCATCGCTTGAATCGCCGCGACCGCCTGCGCGATTCGACCGTCCAATTTCGACGACCACTGCGCGTGCGTCCCGAGCCCGAACGGAACGTTAGAAACCCGAACTTCGATCAAACCGCCGATCGTGTCGCCGGCGCTTCGGGCGTCGTCGATCGCTTTCTTGGCTTCCGCGTCTTTGTCGGGGCGGAGCGAAAAAATTTCGTTCCCGTCGCGGATTTCTCGCAACTCTTGCGCCGAAAGCGTTTCCGTCGCCGCGTCCGGCGTCAGGTCGACCGCGCCGACGCCCGAAACGAAGCCGACGACGTCGATTTCCAGTTCGCGGAGAAGCAACTTCGCCAACGCCCCCGCCGCGACGCGAGCCGCCGTTTCGCGAGCGCTCGAACGCTCCAAAATCGGTCGAATCCCTTGACCGTACTTCATCGAGCCGGTCAGGTCGCCGTGTCCCGGGCGCGGTTGCGTCGGCGTCGGCATTTCGTCGATTTTATAGTCGCGGTTTTTGACCCAAAGGAGAATCGGCGACCCCATGCTGACGCCGCGCCAAATTCCCGTTAAAATTTCTGCCGAGTCCGTCTCGATTTTTTGCCGTCCGCCGCGACCGTACCCGCCTTGACGGCGCCGAAGCTCCGCGTCGATGAACGCCGAGTCGAGCGGAACGCCCGCCGGGAACCCGTCGACCAACGCCGCGAGACCTTTGCCGTGCGATTCGCCCGCCGTTTGGTAAGTCAACATATCGCGCCTCCTTCAAAAACGCCGTTAATAAGGGAAAGTAAGGAGAAAGGGGGAAAGGGAAAACGAAGGAAAGCGACGAACGCCGCTTGTTCACAACGCGCCGGAGCGTTTCGCGTTGAAACGCTAACGGCGGTAAAAAGCGGACGTCCTCGGCTTTATTTAGCGTTGTCGCGTTCGCCGTTCGGTCGAGCGTGTTGCGTCGGAACGCCGACGGAGGAAAGCGGTTCGCGGGGCGACGCAAACGCAAAACGCCCCCGACCGGCGCCGCGTTGGTTCCGGAAGAACGCTAGCGGCGTCGATTGGCGGGTAAAACGGCGTTATTTGGCGTTGGAAATCAAACGCGGAGATCGACGTCGTCCGCGGCCAAGTCGGCGTAACGGGCGCGAATCGGCTCGATCACCTCGGCGACGAACTCGTCGACTTGCTCCGGCGCGCGACCGACGAACTTCGTCGGGTCCATTTCGGCGTCGATATCGACCGACGCGAAGGCCGGGTCTTTGCGGAGACGTTCGAGGAGGTCGTTTTCGCCCCCTTCGATCTTGACGACGTTCGCCGCCGCGACGCTGTGTTGACGGATGTGTTCGTGCAGGTCTTGACGGTCGCCGCCCGCTTCGACCGCCGCCATCAGGATGTTTTCGGTCGCCATAAACGGCAGTTCGGCGCGGAGGTTCTTTTCGACGACTTTCGGGTAAACGACGATATTTTCGACGACGTTTTGAATAACGATCAAAATCGCGTCGATCGCCAAGAACGCTTGCGGAATCGACAAACGGCGGTTCGCGCTGTCGTCGAGGGTGCGTTCCATCCATTGCGTCGCGATCGTCATTGCCGGGCTCGATTGGAGGCTCATCACGAAACGGGCCAGCGAACAGACGCGTTCGCAACGCATCGGGTTGCGCTTGTACGCCATCGCGCTCGAGCCGATTTGGTTCTTTTCAAACGGTTCTTCGAGTTCCTTTTTGTTCGCGAGAATGCGCATGTCGGTCGCGAACTTGTGCGCGCTTTGGGCGATGCGGGACAGAACGTCGAGAATTTGCGCGTCGAGCTTGCGCGGGTACGTTTGACCGGTAACGGCGAACGCTTTGTCGAAGCCGATCTTTTCGCAGACGCGGCGTTCGAGTTCGCGGACTTTCGCGTGGTCGCCGTCGAAGAGCTTAAGGAAGCTCGCTTGCGTGCCGGTGGTGCCTTTGTTCCCGAGCGTTTTGAAGTTCGCGATGCGGTATTCGAGGTCTTCGAGGTCGGTCGC
>JAFYQR010000198.1 GCA_017559825.1 Thermoguttaceae bacterium
CCGGAACCGAACGCGTCCCGCGCGGCCTCGGCAAGCGGCTTCAGCTCGTCGCCGACGCCGCGCGTCGCCGAACGCAGGTCTTGAACAAAAATCTCCGTTTGCCGCCGAATCCCGCCGAACGCCTTGCCGAACGTCGAGGCAACCCCTTCGAGCCCTTTGGCCGCGTAAGCGTCAAACGCCGCCAACGCTTGCGACGCCGACTTTACGAAGCCGTCGAGCGCTTTCAACGCCGAGTCGAGCGCTTTTTCGAGCGGCGCGGAGCTTCCGGAAATCGTCAGCGTCGCCGAACCGTCGGAATTAATTCTTGTTTCGCTCATTCGCTTTTTCCGTCTTTTTTCATCGTCCGCTTGACGTTAACGCGGCGACGCCTATAATAGACTTTAGGAGGTCGCGTTATGTCCGTCAAATCCGCGTTTGCGTTCGCGCTTAACGCCGCGCGCGTTCTGTTCGTTGTTTTTTTGCTTTACGTTTTGGCGCTCGCGACGTTTTCTTACGTCTTTGACGCCGGAATCGACGGCGTTTTTAACGACGTTATGACCTGCGTCGCGTTCGGAACGTTTTACCTAGGCTACGCCGTCGGCGCAGTTTTAACCTATCTGCTTCGCGCGTGTTTGCCGCGATGGACGCAAGAGTCGCTAGGCGGGCTTTGGCTTGTCTTCGCGTTTATCCTTCACCCGATTCCTTCGTTCCTCGTCGCCTATCTCGTTAGCTTTCCGTTTCATCGTTGGCTAAGCTAACCGCAAGCCGCCCGGCGTTTTCCGTCGAGCGGCTTTTTTCGCGCCTCGTCGTTCACTCCCGTTGTTCAACGACCTTCGCGCCGAACGCCGTCGCGACCGCCGAAAGCGGTATCTTCGCGACGATCTTTTTGCCTCGCGACGCGGCGTCGTCGGCTTCGATCAAGTCGGGCGGCGTAAAGTCGCGCGTCGTCAGTTTCGGGCCGTTTTTGCCGCGATTCGCCGAGTAAAAGAGCGACAGGGCCGACGCCGTTCGGCTCCACTCGTCGCGACGACGCGCTTGCGCCGCGACGCTCAATTCTCGGAGCGTTCGTCGGTCGGGATCGAGTCCGGCGATTCCGGCAAGCTCGAAGAGGAGTCGGCGGAAACGCTCCGCTCGAGCCTCGCCAGTTCTTCCGTCAGGTTCGCCGCTCCGGCGATCGCCGTCAGTTCGCGCCCTCGGTCGATTTTCGCGATCGTCTCGCTCAACCGTTCGCGAGCGCGGCTCGGGAAAAAAGCGACGTACTCCTCCAAAAACGCCTGTCGGGCCGACTCGACCGCGTCCCCTTTGAAGAGTCGAGCGAACGCCGCCGCGTCGATTCCGCGCTTCGCCGCCTGTTCGCCGACCAACTCGAAAAGCAGGTCGACCAAAAAGACCGCGTCCCGCGTCTTGTTGTAACAATAATCCGGGTCGAGCAAATCGCCGAACTTGTCGCGCGTCCGCTTGAACTCGAACGCCGTCAACTCGAACGACCATTCCCCGCCGTTCGCGTCCTTAAAAATTTTCATCTTTATCTTCCCCTTTTGTTACTCAATATCTTTTTATCGCGCGTCCCGCCGAAGGCGGTGTTATCAAGCGGCGGTTCGCGCCGTGAAGGTCGGTTGTTCGTCGACTCCGGCCGTCGCGCTCAAACGGAGCGAGAACGAAATTTCCTCTTCGCCCGAAACCGGCGACGCGAAGCCCGGCTTCGTAACGATAAACGTCCCGGTGAAAACGTCGCCCGACGCCGACGTGAAAATCGCTTGGAAACTCTCCCGCTTCGCCCATTTCCCTAAAAGGAACGGAACGCAAACCGCGTCCGCCTCCGCCGTAAAATCGATCGGCGCGTCGCGCTGTCCCTCCAAATACCGCTTAAAATCGAATCCGCGCGACGAAATTTGAACCTCTTCCCCCGCGATTTCCAGCGACAAATCCTTGATTCCCGCGCCGGAAATTTCTTGGTCGCCGTCCATAAAGGTCAGCGTCGCGTCGATACCCAGTCTTGCCATCGTTTCCTCCTTTTTGCTTTCAATCGATTTAATTATCCCGCTTCCAAACGCTCTTTAAGCGCCTTCAAAAACGGTCGCGCGACGACCGAAACGGTCGAAACCGGCGTCGCGTAACGCGGGACGATTCGCCGCCGCGCTCGACCGTACTCGCGCCCCGGCGTCCCGTATTTCTTCCGCTTCGACGCGCTCTTGCCCGCCGTGTTCAGTCGGTAATAAACGACCGTATACCCGACCAGCTTGCGCCGCCGCTTGCGTCGAACGGTTCCGCCGAGTTCCAACGTTTTGAGGACGTTCTTCCCTTCGCCGCTCTTGAAGAACGGTTTCAAGACGAGTTCCCAAGTCGTCGCGTCGACGCGATTTAGCTTCATCGACGAACGCAGGTAATAGTCCGGAATGTTCCGCCGTCCCGCCTTCGCCGGATATTTCCAAGTGATCGGGAAGTCGCCCGGCGCCGCCGCGCTCTCCTTGACGTATCCGTCGAACCCGTCTTTCAACGCCGCGTCGAGCCAAGCCGTCGACTTCGCTTTCTTTCCGGCACTCGCTTCGGCGGCGGCTTTGCGCGCTTCGAAACGACGCTCCCGCGTTCGCGACAGCGCGCCGACTTCGACGCCGCCGAACCCGCCTTTGCGCCGCTCCTTCCGAACCGCTTTCTTAAATTCCTTGACCGTCCCGATCTTCTCGACGCGCCCGCTCCGGACTTGCCAAACGAAAAACGGGTTCTCCTTCGGCTTCGCCCGTTTGAGCGTTCGACGTTTCCCGGCGGTCGAAAACATCGCGCGCCATTCTTTCAACGCTCGCTTCGCCTCCGCTTCGGTCGACGCTTTCAGGAGCGCGTCGGCCTTCTTTTCGCAAGCGTCGAGCGCCTTGCGGAGCCCGGCGGTCGAACCGCGAACCTTAGCCAACGCCCGCCCCCCGTTCGACCTTTTCGCTAATCGCGACGCGAACGCTTCCGAGGAACCGCCCGGCGAGAAGCTCCGTTTCGTCGTAAAGCGGCTCCGGCTCCGTTTCCTTCGCGTAAAGCCGCGCGGTCGCGCCGCTCGTTTCGTCGACGACGACCGCTTCGGTCAGCGCCGCCGCGATCGCGTCGAGCGTCGAAACAAGCGGGTCGACTTCGGCAAGGGGCGCGAAGGTCGCTTCTCCGGTCGTCGACGCGGCGAAGTCTTTCAGCAGGACGAGCCGACAAACGACCGACCGCCAAAACCGCCCGCCGCCGCGCCCGCTTCGGCTCAACGGCTCCAACGCGAACGACTCCGGAACGACGGCCAACCGCGCGCCGGTCGTCGGCTCGTCGCGTCCGAGATACGTTCGCCAAACGGCGAGTTCCGGAAAGCGCGCCGACAAAAAGCGGACGAGCGCGTCGGCCAGTCCGACCGTTCCGAGCCCGACGTTCCCGGCGTTTCCGGCGTTTTTAACGTTCCCTTCGCTCATCGCGTCCCCCCTTCCGCTTCGCTCTCGACGATCTTCGCGACGACGAAACGCGGGTCGCCGTTCCAAAACCGCCAAAGGCCCGCGTCCGCCTCCGCGAACGCCGAATAAACCCGGACGCCGTTTCCATCGTCGAGTTCGAACCGGTCGCGCGGACGGGGCGGATAGAGTTCGCCGAGCGCTTCCGTCTCGACGACCAGCTCGCGCGTTTCCGCCTCGCGGTACGTCTTCGCGTCGACGACGACCAGCCGG
>JAFYQR010000199.1 GCA_017559825.1 Thermoguttaceae bacterium
CACCTCGGCGCCGTCTTTCTCGCCGTCCGCGCCCTTCGACGTCGCCGCGAAACGCCGCTCGTCGACGCCCTTTTGCGCTCCCCTTGGACGCTCGGCGTCCTGCTCGTCGCGTCGGTGCAACTTCCGCATTTGATTTATTGGACGAATATGCGAATGCGCGCCCCGCTTGAAATTTTCGTTCCGGCGCTCGCGATTTTTGGAGCCGTCGCGCTCCTCCGTTCTCGTCGCTCGAGCGCCGTCGACGCCGATTTTAACGAAATTTCGCAAAACGTCGAATAACCAGCCGCGCCGCTAAAGTTTTTTTGAAAAATTTCCAACGCCGAACGCCGCGCTCCTTCGCAACGCCCGCAAGACTGAAAAAACGCCTCGCCGCCGCCCGGAGCGACCGTTAAAATCGGCAAATTACGACTTTTATCAGCTTAAAACGTCGAAAATCTCGAAAAAGGGTTTTACTTTTTTTGAATTTTTTATAAAATGAGGTAGAATAAAGTAAAGTTCGGCGTCTCTTTGGCCGACGCGTTTTCCCTTGTTCGTTCGGGAAGCGCGTTCGCGAGTCGTCGTTCGTCCCGACCGCCCCTGCGCCCGCCCCTATCGAAGGAGCTCCAATGTTTCGATTTTTAACGTTCGTTTTCCTCTTCGCCGCGTCGACTTCGCCCCTCTTCGCGCAGGAAATCGTCTTTGAAGATCGTTTTGAAGGCTCGCTGAAGCCGGGCTGGGTTTGGTTGCGCGAAAACGCTCCTTGTCGCCGCTTCGTCAACAACTCGCTTGAAATTCTTTTCGAGCCGTTCGGCGACTCCGAAGCTCGCAACGCGCTGACCCGCCCGCTTAACTTTTTCCGTTGGCGCGACGGCAAGGCGGACGGCGTTTA
Source organism: Thermoguttaceae bacterium (assembly GCA_017559825.1). Lineage (GTDB taxonomy): Bacteria > Planctomycetota > Planctomycetia > Pirellulales > Thermoguttaceae > RUG369. The sequence goes on from JAFYQR010000199.1 coordinate 869, forward strand.
CCGCGTCGAGACGAAGTGCGCTTTTTTGGAAAAACCGACGGCGCAGTTCCAACAATGCGGCCTCTATTGGCTCCAAAACGACCGCGTCGTCTTTAAGCTCGTGTACGAATGCGTCGACGGAAAGACGTACATTTTTCCCGGCAAAACGCCGGTCGACGCGAAGTCGGTGAAGCTGCGCCTCACGATCGTCGGGCAAAACGTCGTCGCGGAGTTCTGTTGCGACGGCGAATCGTCGTTCCGTCGCGTTTACGAAGGTCGGCTCGACGTCGGCCCGAACGACCGAATCGGCGTTCAATGTTGGAACGGCCCGCGCGACAATAAAACGCAGTGGGCGCGTTTCGAGTACTTCCGCGTCGAAAAACTGAACGACTGACGGCGTTTGCGCCGCGCCGTCGACGCGTCTTCGTTTCTCTTTCGCCGGTCGGTTTTCCGCGGGCGTTTTCGCCGCGAACGCCGACCTAAATCAAACGCAAAACCAATTAAGTTCAAAAATGCTCGGCGGCGTCGGAATCGTTTGTTTTATCGCGAGTTATTTCGTCGTTTTCTTTTTGGAAATCGCTCGGCTCCGCGCCGGACGCCGCGAAGGCGCCGAAACGGTTTTCCGTTGGGGAGCGTTCGCCGTCGCCGCGCTCGGAGCGGTCGCGCACTCGGCGTTCCTGTACCATAATCGACTTTTGCAACACGGACGATTTTTAGCGACGCCGGACGGCTGGTTTTACCTATTGGCGCTCGGCGTCGTTTGCGTCTATCTTTACTTGACGCTCGTTTCGCCGAAAGCGCGTTTCGGCCTCTTCCTCGTTCCGCTCGTCGTCGTTCTTTGCGGCGTCGGCGTCGTCGCTCCGGAAGGAGCGTTTTCGGCGGAGGCGCCCGGACGTTGGGCTCGCGCCGCGCACGGCGTTTCGCTCCTACTGGCGACGCTTCTTTCGCTCGTCGGCTCGGTTTCCGGCGCGATGTTTTTCCTGCAGCGCTCGCGATTGAAGCGGAAGGTCTTCGTCGCGGGTTCGACGCTTCCGACGCTCGAATGGTCGCGCCGAGCGACGCGTTTTTCGGCGAACGGCGCTTTGCTGCTCCTTGGCGTCGGCGTAGCGAGCGGCTGTTATTTGCGCTTTTTCGCGGCGGACGGTTCCTCGACGTCCTTCTTCGGCGACCCGATCGCGCTTGGGGCGACCGTTCTCTTCGTCGCGACGGCGGTTCGGCGACTCGCGACGGCTCGTTCGACGGTCGACGACGGCGCCGAGGCGGCGTTTTTTACGATCGTTTGCTCCGCGTCGCTCGCCGTTTTGCTCCTTTTCGCCGCGCTTTCCGGTCGAGGGCACTGGCGCGATTTGCTCGAGCGTTCCGCGCCGTCCGCCGTCGAAACGCCGCTCGCGCCGGAAACCGCTCCGGAAAAACCGGCAAAATCGTGCGATTCGGCGCCGTCGGTTCCGCTCGAGGAGGCAAAATTTGCGCGAAATCCGCACCCCCTCCTTGCGGACGCCGCGCTTCGACGTCAAAATATAGGAACGCGTTTGTTTGGGTTCGCCGCCGCCCCGTTTGCGGCGCTCGGCGCCGCGCCGTCGTTCTTTAAGGAGTCCTTTTCGCGATGATTCGAATCGTCGGCTTGAATAGTCGCACCGCGTCGATCGAGGCGCGGGAGCTTTTTGCGTTCGACGCCGCCGGAGTCGAAAAAGCGTTGGCCCGTTGGCGCGACGCGTTCCCGAACGTCGAGGCGGCGCTCGTCTCGACTTGCAACCGCACCGAACTTTATTTCGCGTCGGAAAAAACGGAGCTTCCTGACGATTCGACGGCTTTGAAAACCGTCCTCGCGGCCAAAATGACGGAGACGGAGGCCGAAACGCTCGTCGCCGAGCGAGGCGCCGCGCTTCATTCGTTCGGCGAGCGCGCCGCCGCCGCGCACCTCTTCGCCGTCGCGTCGAGTCTCGACAGCATGATCCTCGGCGAACCTCAAATTCTGTCGCAAACAAAGCGCGCTTACGAACTCTCCGCGCAAGCGAAAACGACCGGGCCGATCCTTAACGAAGCGTTTCAAACGGCGTTCAAAGCGGCGAAGCGCGTTTCGGTCGAGACGGAGGTCTTCAAGCGCCGCGTCAGCGTTCCGAGCGTCGCGGTCGTCGACTTCGCGCTGACGGTTTTCGAGCGCTTGACCGACAAGAAAACGCTCGCGCTCGGCGCCGGCGAAATGGCCGAGGAAACGCTGAAATATCTCGCCGATTACGGCGCGAAGTCGCTCGTCGTCGCGAACCGCAGCCGCGACAAAGCGGAGAAATTGGCCGCCGTTTGGAACGCGTCCGTCGTCGATTGGGACGCTCGTTGCGACGCGTTGGCCGACGTCGATCTCCTCGTCGCCGCGACCGGAGCGCAAGAGCCGGTCGTTAAACTCGACGATTATCTCAAAATCGAATCGCGCCGCCGCGGACGCCCGCTCTTCATCCTCGACCTTTCTCTTCCGCGCAACGTCGAGCCGAGCGTCGGCGACCGCCCGAACGTTTATCTTTATTCGATCGACGACCTCGAGGCCGCCTGCGTTCGCAACCGAGAAATTCGCGACCGCGAGCTCCCGAAAGCTCTGCGCCTTGTCGACGAGGAAGCGGAGCTTTTCATGTCGAAAATCGAGTCGCGCCGCTCGATCGACGCGATCCGCAAGCTCCGCGACGGTTGGAACGAAATCAAAGAGGCCGAAGTCGAGCGGCTGCTGCGCAAAATCGGTTGCGATCCGCGCGAGGAAAACGAAATTCGTTACGCGTTCGACCGGCTCGTCAACAAGCTCCTTCACTCGCCGACGACGACGCTCCGAACCGACGCGCAAAGCCCGTCCGCGCCCGCTCTTCTCGACGCGGCCCGCCGACTTTTTCGAATTTAACGGTTAAACCGCCGTTAAAACGCGCGACGCTCGCCGAAATCGCGGCCGCCGTCGTTTCGCCGTCAAAAATCGCCGCTTGAAAACGTCTTTTCGGAGCGAAACGTCGAAATCCGCATCTTTCCGACGCCGTTTTCCGGCTTCCCCGGGTCGCGTTCGATCTCGATAAGAACGCGACCGTCGTCGAGCGTGTGCAAAACGCGGCGTCCTTCCGCTCGAAGCGCGTCCTCGGTCGCTCGATTCCGCTGAAAGCTCCCGCCGCTGACGACGATCCAAGTCGGGTCGGCCCAATCGAGCAAATCTCGGTAATTCTCAGACTTTCCGCCGTGATGCGGCGCCAAAATCAAGTCGAACCGCGTCGGCGCCGTCCGCAAAAAGAGCGCGTTCGGAGCGTCGAGGTCGCCCGGAAACAAAATCCGCCGCCCTCGCCGTTCGAGCGCGACGACCAAGCTGTTCGCGTTCGACTCGTCGCCGAGCGGACCGTTTTCAAGCGTCGGATGAAGCGCGGCCAACTCCGGAAAACCGAACCGCTCGAACGTTTCCCCGCCGACGACCGTTTCGACCGGAATTTTGCGCCGCTCCAACGCGTCGCGCAACGCGGCCAGTTCCGGATCGCGCTTCTCGAACGTCGCCGGCGAAACGCAAACTCGCCCTATTTTAACGGTTTCCGCGAGCGTTCGCAAGCCGCCGTAATGGTCGAAGTCGGCGTGCGACGCGACGGCAAGATCGATTCGCGTCCGTCCGGCGTTCCAAAGCGCCCGCGCGACCGGCTCGGCGGCCCGCTCCGCGCTCGAAAGGCTCCCGCAATCGAAAAGCGCCGTCCTCCCGTCCGGAAAAAGGGCGAGAATCGCGGCTCCGTGTCCGACCGAGCAAATCTCGATTCGCGTCGCGTCCCGAGCGGCGATTCGACGCGCCGCCCCGACGTCGGCGACGAGCCAAGCCGCCAG
>JAFYQR010000200.1 GCA_017559825.1 Thermoguttaceae bacterium
CCCCGGCGAACGCTCGCGCCGACGCCGCGCCGCGAACTTTCGCGTTTGCGTTCGCAAGCGTCGCATTGGCGTCCGCAAGTTCCGCTCTCGCGGCGGTTGCGCTCGCGTCCGCCGTCGCCAACTTCGCGCGGGCCTCCGCCGCTTCCGCGTGCGCCACTTGAAGCGCCCTTTGCGCCGCCGCGTCGCGAGCGGAAATTTCGCGTTGAATCGCCGCGATTTTCTTCTCCGCCGCCGCGACCGCTTTCGCCGCCGATTTCGCCTCCGACGCCGCTTCCTTAGCCGCTTGCGCCGCCTTGGCTTGCGCCGCTTTCGCGCGCTTCGCGATCTCTCGGTTCTTCGCCGCGATCTTCTTTTCCGTCGACGCAAGCGCGCTTTGCGCTTCCTTTACGTCCGCTTGCGCTTGAACTTGCGTCGCTTTCGCTCGCGCGGCGATTTCTTTTTGAGTCGCCGCGATACGGCCGTTTGTCGCGTTAATTGAGTTTTGCGCCGCCTTCAATTCCGCTTGCGCCGTTTGCGCGACCGCCGCCCGCTTAGCCGCTTCCGCTTTCAACGCCTTGACCGTCGCGGCGTCCGCCTTGCTCGCAACCGCCGATTTTACCGCCGCTTGCGCTCGTTCCGCCGCCGATTCCGCGAGTCGCGCCTTCGTCGACGCGGCCCGCAACGCGATTTCCTGCGTCGCGCGTTGCGTTTCAAGAGCCCGAATTTTCGCCTCCTCGCGAGCCGTCGCGATTCCGCCCGCCTTCGCCGCCGCTTCCGCCTGAATCGCTCGCGCGGACGCCTCGCGGAGGGCGATTTCCTGCGCCGCCTTTTGCGCTAAAAGACTTTGCAACTCCGCCGCTTCGACGGACGTCGCGACCGCCTCTTTTTGCGCCGCCGTTTGCGCTTGAATCGCCCGAGCGTTCGCGTCGCGCAACGCGGTTTCCCGCGTCGTTATCTCCGCTTTAAGTCGCATAATTTGAGCGCTTTCCGCGTCGGTTGCGATTCCCGCCGTTTGCGCCGCCGTCGCCGCTTGACGCGCTTTCGCTTCAGCTTGTAGCGCGAGCGTCGCCCGTTCGGACAAAACGACGTTCGCGCGGTTGAGCGCCGCCTGCTTTTGCTCGACGACCGCCGCCGCTTCCTTCGCCGCCGACTCCGCCCTTTGCGCCGCTTCCGCTTTTCGCGTCGCGCCCGTTAAAGCGTTGGCGATAGCGAGGTTAGCCGACCAAGCCGCGCGAAGTCCGGTCGTCGTCGACGCCGCGACTTTCGCCGCCGTCCCGACCGCCAAGAGCGAACCGCCGAAAAGCGCGACGCCCGCCGCGACGCTCGCGACCGTCTCGACCGTATCCTCGTTCTCTTTAATCCAAGCGGTCGTTTCCCCGGCGACCTGAATAAGCGTTCCCGCAAGTTCCGTAATCTTCGGCGTTAGCGCTTCGCCGATAGCGTGCGCGACGCCCTCGACCGCGCTTTCGAGACTCCGGAACGAACCGCCGATTCCGGAGTCCATCGTCGCCGCCGTTTCCGCCGCGACGCCTTGCGCGTTATCGATGGCGTCGTACATTTCCGTAAAGTTCGCGGAGGTCAGTTTAATCCCTCCGGAGAGACCGTACATCGAAAACAGCTTTTGGTAAGTCGCGAGTTTCTCGGCGTTAGGCATTGAAGCCGTCGCGGCGCCGAGGTCGCGCAACACGTCCGCCATATTCCGGAGCGAATCGTCGGCGTTAAGAACCTCGACGCCAAGTTCCTTGTAACTCGCCTGAACTTTGGGGTCGGCCATTTTCAACTGAATGTTCTTAAACGCCGTTCCCGCAAGACTTCCTTTAATGCCGAAGTTCGCGAGCGTCCCGACGATTTTCGACGCGTCTTCGATGGAGAGCCCGGCGTCGGCGGCGATCGGCGCGACGAACTTGAACGCTTCGCCGAGGTCTTCGAGCGTTTGCGCCGAGTTGTTCGCCGTCGCGGTCATCACGTCGCAGACGCGCCCCATTTCGGACGCGTCTAAATCGAACGCTCGCAACGCGTTCCCGGCGATTTCCGTCGCGAGCGGAATCTCCGTTTGCGTCGCCCGCGAAAGGTTCATCACCGAATCGATCGCCGCGTCGATTTGCGTCGCCTTGAAGCCCGCGCGACCGAGTTCCGCCATCGCGTTCGCGACCTCCGCCGCCGTGAAGGAAGTCGTGCGACCAAGCTCTTTAGCGCGCTCGGTCAACATCGCGAACTCTTCGGCGGTCGAGCCGCTAACCGCCTGCACGGCTCGCATTTGGTCGTCGAACGCCGCGAACCCGCGAACCGCCGCCGCGATCGGGAGCGACGCCGCGACGCCGAGTCCCATAAACTGCGCCCCAATGCTCGACGCCGAGTCGCCGAACGATTTGAGTCGACTTTCGGCGGCCTTTAACGACCGCTGAAGTTTCGACGCGTCGGCGTAAAGCTCGACGTAAGCGCGACCGGCCCGAATTCCTCCGACGTTCGCCATTGCTAACCTCCGTTATCTCAACGATTGCTACGACTATTTTGCGAAAAACGCGAAAAATTTCCCGATTTTCTATTTACAGCCGTCAAAAATGTATTATAATAAAAGCGTCGGTTGAAGGAAGCGTTCCTTCGACGGTTTTTAAGTTACCCTTTTACGGGAGATAAGTTATGAAAAACGAACGTTACTTTATCGTCGTTGAGGAGGACGGCTCCGAAACTCGCGTCGAAACGCCTACCGAGGCGGATTCCGCGTCGAGACGAGGGGCCGAGGTTGTCGAAATCGTCGAGGTCGAGTACAAAATCGGCCTCACGTCGATCAAAATGATCGCCTCGACGCCTTACTAACGCCGACCGGCGACTCGTTCCCCGCGCGAGCGGGGAGCGGGAAGCCGCTTTTATGAAAGGAACGTAAACAATGGGCATACTTGAACTTAGTCAAAGGTACGGTCGACAAAATTCGCGGCAGGTCGTCAACGCGGCGATACGCGAAGAGCTTCCCGGCGGCGCCGAAGTCATCGACCGAATGAAAAAATACGGCGATCTTTTTGTCGCCGCGCAAAAAAATTCGGGCGCGTTTTCGGAAACGGAAAAATCCCTCATCGGTCAAATGTTGAACGATTTGCAACGCGTCCGCGACGTTATGGGGGACGAAATCGCCCGGCGCTACGGCTTGAAACCGAAACTTTCTCCGCAACAACAAAACGAGGCGACGCAATGACTTACGACTTAAAAAAATACCGTTCGACAACGCTCGAAGAACGCGAAGAAATCGCGCGTCGAGCCGGCGAAATCGCCCGCCCTTACGTCGAAGCCGAAACGCGACGCTGGATTCGCGAACAAATCGGCGCTAAATCCAAGGGGCGTATGCCTTTGCCGTCCGACTTGCGTCGCGATAATAAAATCTCGGTGCGTTTGACCGACGCCGAACGGGCGACGTTACAAGGCGTCGCCGACGCGAAAGGCGTTTCGTTAGCCGACGCGTTGCGAACGCTCGCTCTCGAAGCGGCGCAAAAAAACGGCGCGACGTCCGACGCCGGTCGTTAAACCGCGCCCGGCGCCGCGCCGCGTTACTCGTCCGCCTCGACGGGCAAAAAGTCCTCGACCGTTTTCGCTTTGGCGTCGTTCGACTTATGCATATTGTAAACGACCGCGCAAATCAGGGCCGTCGTCTCGTTGCGTCGGTCGCTCGCGGCGAGCGCGTAATCGGCCAGCTCGGCAAGGGTTAGGTCGCGGAAATTGGGGACTCCGGCCCGTCCGGCGAGTCGGACGACGTCGCGCCAAGTCGTTCGGCTTCGAGGGTTTGCACTTTTTCGAGCGCCACCTTTTCGCCGCGTTCTTTGTCGGCGTAATCGAGTTCGACGGCTTTCGAAGCCCACGTCTTGCCACGTTGCGTAAAAAAATCGCGCCACTCTGCGAAGAACGCGGTCTCCGCGTCGCAAAGCGTTTTAGCGTCGAAGTTTGCTTCGAGTTCCGCTCGCGAAACCCGAACCGCTTCCGCTTGCGGCGCGATCATTTCGAGGACGACGCGACCGAGCAAAAGGTCGTCGTAACAAAGCCGCGCCGAGACCGTTTGCCCGTTGTCGCAAACGAACGCCGGGTTCAAAAGGTCGACGCCGAGCGCGTCGTAAACTCGTTTCGCGGCGCCGAGATTCAACTCGAGCGTCCAGCGATTATGGTCTTTATCGTGAAAATATCGCATCGTTAAATCCTTTGCTTAAACGATTAACCTTCGTAAGACGCGGGCGAGGTTCCCGCCTCGACCTCTTCGATTTCGCCGTAGCTTTCAAGCGAAATTTTCACCGCAATCCCTTCGTTCGTCGCGAACTCGTCGCCGATATTCGTAACGCACCAAAGGCCGTTCGCGCCTTCGCCGTTTTCGCTCGAAATAAATTCGCAAGCGATGGTCGACGGCGCGTCGGCCCGCCACGTGTCGTAAAAATACCGCTGAATCGCGTCGCCTTCGACTTTAAGAATCGTCATCTCGACGGTCATCGACTTCGTGCCGGGCACGTTTTTCTTCCAGCCGCCGCTATCCCACGTCGTCAAGTCGACCGTTTCGGCTTGTCGCGTAATCGAAACCGATTGAACGCACGGGACTTTCGTTTTGGTCGAACCGGAAACGACGAAAGCGCGGGCGTTATGCCCGAGCGGGTTGCGCACTTGAATCGGGGCGATAGGCGAAGTACTCATAATTCAACCTCCAAGTTCTTTATTTAAGAGAGTTGCGGAACAACTGCGGGGCGTGCGGCAAATTGCGCTCGAACGCCGGGGACATATACGGTCGCGCTTCGATTTTAACCGTTCGCGAAATCGCCGCGTCGTTGCGCTCGATCGCGAACCGGTTCGCGCGGGCGACCATCGCCTCGGTAACGAGCTTTTTGACGACGACTCGACCGTTCGCGTCGCGCCCGATCGCGCCCCTGTCGCCAAGCTCGTAAACCTTCGGGACGAAACCTTTTATCGTCGCGCTTCCGCCGTATTCGAGCGCGTGCGCGGCGGCTCCGGAGCGGTTTTTATGCGGCCCGATCACGACCGAATTTTCACGTTTGTCCCGCCCGAAAAAAATGTTCTTTTTCAGGTTCCCGGTGTGCGAAAGGGGCGGATTTCCCGGTTTCGAGTTCTTTTCGCGCTTGCGTTTCGGCGCTTCGCGAATCGACCGCCGCGCGTCGGAACGCACGAACGCGCCGAACTTTAGGAGCCGCTTTTCAACCGCGTCGTCCGACAATTTATTGAGCTTTTCCGTATCGAAAAAGACCCAAACGTTTTGCCGCCTGTGTTTGCCCGACATTCGGCGTCCTCCTTAACCGACTATTTCTCTTCGACTTGCGACGCGTCTTCCGCCGCGACCGGAAGCGGGCCGTCGTCGACCGGTTCGAGCGGCGACACTTGGTCGCAAGTCGCGACGAATCGCATCGCGGCGCCGTATTCGCGAATCAAGTCGGAACGGTCGGCGTCGCCCTTCCAAACGGCGAAAAAGACGAACGCGACGAGCGCGATTTGAACGATAAGTTTAACAATTTCAAGCGTTTCTTTCATTTTCGTTTTCCTCCTTTTTTCGTCGTCGACGCCGTCTTTTTCGGCGTTCCCTTCGGTTGCGTTTGGGGTTCCGCGACGTCGTTTTCCTCGCCGTCGAGCGCGTCGCGCCCCGCTTCGACCGCCGCTTTCGACGCTTCGGCAACACGTCGCAAAAAGCCGGGCAGAAGCCAAATCCAGCGGCAACAACGCTTAACGAGCGTCGTCAACAGGTTCCCAACGACGACCGCGCCGAGGAACGCAAACGTCAAATAAAGCGCGAGACGTCGCGTCGCCGGAACGCCTTTTTCGCGCCAAGTCGTCGCGAGTTCCGCTTTCGCGTCCGCAAGTTTCGCGTCGACGGACTTTTCGACGCGTTCGGCGATACGGTCGAACGCCCGCGACCCGAGTCCGCCCGTTTGCGCGTCCTCGTCGGGCGACGTCTCGTCGTCCAACGGCGTTTCGTCGCGATTTCCGCGATTGTTCCAGCGTTCGGTCGCGTCGTCGAGAATCCCCGTTTCGCGCGGGTCGAGCCGTTCCCAAACCGATTCTCGGTTCCTAAAATCTTCCTTTTTCGATTCTTGCGGTTCTTCGTCGTCGACCGGTTCCGCCGTCCGGACGCTCGTTTCGGCCCGTTTCGTCGACGCGACGTCGTCCGCTTCCGGAGCGTCGTTTTGCGACTCGACGTCGTTATATTCCGCGTCGTCCGTTTCTTCGACCGGTTCCGCGTCGTTTTGCATTTCCGGCGCGTTTTCTTGCGTCTTTTGCGTCGAATCGGGCGTTTCCGAGGCGTTTTCTTGCAAATTCGACGCGTTTTTCGACGTCTTTTGCGGAGATTTGGGCGATTTGGGGCGTTCAACCGCATTAAAGGTTGCGTTTTCGACGCCTTTTTGCGATTCGCCGAGTTGCGCCGGAATCCCCGTCGGCTCCGGCTCGCCGAGGTCGACGATTTCGAAACCGGCGTTCGCGTTCGCGTCGATTTCGAACGACGCCGAGTCGTCGCCGCCGCTGTAAACGACGGACGCGCAAGCGTTTCCTTTCAGCGCGACCGGCTCGACGGGGCAAGAGGTAAAGCGCTCGGAAAGCGCGATAAACTCCTGTTCGAACGCGGCGCGCCCGCATAAATACGGCGTTACGTCGAGCGGAACGTCGCAAATCTTTGCCGTGTTTCCGTTTAGCCCCGTCGCAATGCGAACCAACAACGCTCGCGGAACCTCTTCGACGCCCCAATCTTTCGCAAGTTTCGCGTTCTCCGGCGCGGCGACGTTAAACGAATGAACGCGATAACCGTCCTCCGTAAGCCTTCGAATATCGTGCTTTACGCGGTCGCAAGCGGCGCACTTCGTTTGGTAAAAAAAGTAAAGCGCGATGGAGTTTGCGGCCCGCGCGACGGCGACCGCGTCGACTTTGCAACCCGAGTTCTCGGCGACGGCGACCGTCGGAACCGTCGTTTTCGCGGAGGTTAGCGCAACGCCGCACTCCGTCGCGTTCGCCGGAACGGCGGGTTCGCTCGTAACCCCGGCGGGCGAAACGCCCCGCGCCGCGTCGTACAGGTTCGAAATCGGAATCGCGCCGCCGGTCGAATTATCGTTCCCCTTCTCGCCGAAGAGCCAAGTCAAGACGCCGACAAGATATAGCTCGCCGTCGATCGTCTCGAAAATCCCGCTCCCCGACTGCCCCGGAACCGGCGGCGGCGTGAAAACCGCCGTCTTTTCGTCGTAATAATCGACGATGGAACCGCCCCACGCCTGCGCGAAACGCCCGTCCGGGCACCCCGCCGAGAGGATTTTCGCGCCGCGCCCCGGTCTAACGCCCGGCCCCGCGATTTGAATGTAAGGCGGGTCGATTTCGCGCTTTAGCGTCGCCGCGTCCGCTTCAATGACGGCGAAGTCGTGCGGCGCGTTGATATTGTACGCCCGCCACACGACCTCGCCGCGAATCGAACGTTGCAGGTAATCGCCCCACGACGTGAGCTTCGCTTCGTTATTTTTGGTAACGACGTGATAGTTCGTCAGAAAAACGGCGACGTCGGGGCGGTCTTTCGGACAGCCGATAAAAGTCGCCGTCCCCCGCGCCCCGTTCACCTCGACGCGGAACGTCGCCGCGTGCGCGTCTTCCCACGTAAGTCCGCGCCGGAACGTGATTTCCGAGCCGAACGCGGCAAACGGAGCAAACGCGGCCGCCGTTGCGAACGCCGCCAACATCAAGCGTTTCATTTTCTTCGTCGTCATCGCTAAAACCTTTCGCGTCAAGGCAAAGGGGAAAAGGAGCGTCCCCGTCTCCGACGGCTCCCCTTGCAAACTCAATCAGCCGCCGACTTTACAACCGACGGACGCGCAACCGGAATCGACGCGAACGTCGACGCCGCCGCTCCGAACGCGAACCTTCTCGACGCGGCGTCGTTCGATTTTGCGCTCGTTAAAGAAAACGCGGCGAGTTCGCGCAACGTCCCAATTTCGAACGACTTCGCGCTTGACGAACTTCGGCGGACGCGGCGCCTGCGTAACGACGACGACCGTTTGGGCGGCGACGCTCTCCCCGACCGGGCCGCAGACCGGCGCGTAAACCGGCTCGCACGGGCCGACGTCGGCGACCGGTTCGCACGGCGACGGCGCGTAAACGGGAGCGCAGGCTTGCGGCTCGGCGGCGAAAGCGGACGCGGTCAAGCCGAAAAGGACGGCGAAGGCCAAAAGGAATTTCCAGTTTTTCATCGTTCTATCTCCTTTAACGTTAGCGTTTAAAATTAGTCGGTTTGTCGGTAATGGAGCGCCGGAACGAACGACCGCAACGTTACGACGCTCGTAAAGACCGCCGCCTTTTGCAGGTCGTAAGCCTCGAACGGCGATGTCTCGACGCTAATCGTCTCGGCGTAAACCCCGGTCGCAAGGAATTGACGCGACACGGCGAGCGTTCGGCGTACGTTCTCCACCAACTCGAAAAGGTTTTCGAGTTTCGTCAAGTCGGTCGTCCCAACGTATTGTTGGAACCAGACTTGCGCTTCGAACGCTTCCGAAAAGGTCGGGTCGTTCGAAACGCTCTTCGCGTCGACGACGGTCGGCACAACGGTAATCAAAAGCTCCTTTTCGCCGGACGCGTCGATTTTCGGAAGGCCGACGCGAGCGACGGAATCGGTCAGTTTCGCGTCGTTGACAATCTTCGCGACGCTTTTCGCAAAGTCCATAATGTAAGACATTAGCTGGGCTCCTTTTGCGCGTGAACGCGCATCGAAATTTCGTAAGGGTCGTCGAAACGGAAAACTTCGTCGCCGAGCGGCGCGACGCGATACGACTCGCGAACGTTCGAAAACGGCCCGGTCGCAATCCAAAATTTGTCGTCCGCCTTCGGAACGTAACCGCAGTCGCCGCGCAACAATACGTCGACCAAACGGCGTTCGGCGCGACGTTCCGCGACGCCGAAATCTTCGGCGGTCGGACGCGACAAAATGCCGCTCGTTTCCATCAGAGTTTGACCGTCGCGCTCGATCCGGACGACGACCGCGCCGACGCGGCGAAGCGTTCCCGCGACGAACTCGGCGCCGCGTCGCATCATATTGTCCATCGTTTCAACCCCAGCAACGTCGCGGCTTTACGTTTACGCTCGATAGTTAAGCGCGACGAGAATCGTCTCGTCGTCCGACGCGGCGGCCTCGACGCAAACGCCGAGTTGCGTTCCGGAAGTCGTCGACGTAACCGCTTCGTTCGACGCGTCCCAATAACACGCCGCGCCGACGGAAAACGTTTCGCCGCTCGCTTTAGGGAAGCGCCAATTCCCGTCGACGTCGAGCGCGCCGGTCGCGCCCGGCTCGATCGGACGCACGGCGCACCCGACAAGCTCCCCTTCGACGACAATCCCGCCCGCCGGAATCGTCTCGTCGCCGTCGTTGACGTAATTAATCGAGCCGTAATTCTGAACTCTTTTCGCAATTTTCATCGTCGTATCTCCTTACGTTGAATCGTTTATCAAGCGCCCGTAACTTTCAGCGCGGCGCGGAAATCTTGCGCCGAAACGCCGAAGTCGATGTAACCTCGGAACTGAATCCCGAGCGTGTCGAAGTCCGCGTCGGCCCGCTCGACCGTCGGTTTGTCCTTGCCGTTGAGGAACGACGTTTCAAACGCCGCGAGCCGGTTCGGATCGACGAGCAAATACCACGCCGTTTCGCTCGACCCGTTCATCGCCTTCGCGCTCAAATAGCTCGACGTAACGACTTGGAATCGCCCGGCTTGCGGGTTGTAGTTCGCGGGCGTCATACCGTCGGCGCCGTTGTTAAACTGCGTCGCCTTCGTCAACATCAACGCTTGGTCTTCGAGTTCCGGCGGCACGAGCAAAATCGTCGGTCGCAAGCCGAGCGGCGTTTCGTTTTTCTTGAGTTGCTTCCCGAACGCCGTCCGCGCCTTGCTCAACGAGTCGAGCGTAAGCGCCGTCGTCGCGCCGGTTAGCAGGTTCTTATTGTGCGCGCTAAAGAACTCGTGCGACGCGTCGCCGTCTTGCGTTTTCGGCGGATTCAGGAAAAGACTCCAACACGCTTCGTTGATCGCGTCGGCGGCGCCCATCCCGATTTCCTTCGGCATTTGCGTCAACGCGCCCAAGTCGTCGTTAATCAACATCTTACGAGTCAACGCGAACATAATCTCGGCGTCCGCTTGGACGCTGTACTTTTCGTCCGAAACTTCGCCGTGTTCGAATCGCCCGCCGTCGGTCAACTTCTTGAACTTGAAGGACGAGTTCATCCGGTAACGTTCGTGCGGCTTAAAGTCCGAAACGGAACCGACTTTGAACGCTTTACGCCAATCGGATTCAACGTATTCGAACCCGGCGAGAAGCGCGGCGTTCGCCGTTCGCGACAAAACGTAATCAAGGTTCGTCGTCGAGAACGCCGCTTCGAGCCAACCGCGATTGTCGCGCTTGAATCGCGGCAAACCGCGACCGCAAGCGAGTTCGCAAAATTCCGTCAACGACGCGTCGCGGTATTTGTCGGCGGCTTCCAAGTCCTTTTCCGCAAAGCGGTTCTCGTCGACCGGGAGCCCGCAAGCGCGGAGCCCGATCGCGACGAGCGCGTCGTTCGAAACGCTCGCCGGTTGCGAATAATGGAGCGGCGGCGCCGTCGGACGGCTCGCGCGAAATCGCTCCAACTCGGTTCGCATACACTCGACGTCGAACTTTTCAGCGCTCCACCCTTCTTCGATGGCTTGCGCGACGACTTCCGGATCCATATCGGCGCCGCGTTTCCGAATCGCGGCGATTCGCCGATGTTCCTCGGCGTATTGACGCCGCGTCGCGCCAAAGTCGACGGCTCCGGTCGGCGGCGAAGTCGGTTCGTTAACCGGCGGTTCGACCGAGGTTTGCGGTTGCGGAATCGGCGTTTGGGCATCGGTAATACTCGACATATTGTCGTTTCCTCCTTGCGGGTTGATAATCGAACATTTGACCGCCGACGAAGTCGCGCCGTCCGCGCCAAATTCGACGACCGAGGTCTCGTAAAGTTTGATTTTGCGGACGATAGCGACGCTCGCGTCGACCGTGCGACCGTTCACGACGGCGGTCGCGTCGTCGTTCAGAAACTCGACTTCGAGCGGCGTTCCGCCGATGGACGCTTGCCAAGGGAAACCGTTCTTCGCGCTCGACGTAAAATCCTTAGCGTACTCGGTTTGGCGCGAAACGACGCCTTCCAAGACAAGCGCGCCGTCGCGAATTTCGCTCTTCTCGACGTGCCCGATTCCGCACTTGACGATATGCCCGTAAACGATGGGAATCTTAGGACTTGCGAACGAAATCCCGGCGAGGTCGACGATAACCTTCCCGTACCCGCCGACTTCCATCACGGCGCCGGTGTACGCGACGATTTCGAAACGCGGCAAAGAGTCGCCTTCGACTTGTTTGCACTCGAACGGTTCGCCGTAAAGTCGCACTTGCGAACCTTTTAAGTCGGGTTTGTTACTCATCGTCGTCTCCTTCTTCTTCGTCGTCGGATTTTCGAGTTTTTCGGTCGGCGGGCGGCGGCGCGACTTGCTCCGGCGTCAAACCTAACTCCCGCATTTTATCGAGTTCGCGCTTGCGCTGGATAAGCGCGTCTTCCCAATCGCGCCCCATTTTCGCGTATTCGTCGGCGAGCGTCGTCGTCATCGACTGCAAGCGAATCGCCTGCGCGTCCGCCTCTTTCACCGGGTCGACGTGTTCGAAGCCGTCCCACTGGAACGTAACGACCGGTCGTTTCGGCGTTTGCCGCCCTTGCGACCGTTCGAGCGCCGCGTATTCGTCGAACCAAGCGTAAAAAATCGGACGCATCACCGCGATTCCGGCCGCCTGCTGGTCGAGGCGAATCATCTTGTGAAACTCTTGGCAGTCGAGCCGTCCGGACGCGTAGTTGTGTTTCGCGCTGTCGCCGGAAACGAGATTGACCGGAACTTGAAGCGCCCGACCGATTTCCGACAAAAGTTCGCGCTTGAAATCGGGGTAAGTCGTCGTCGGTTGCTCCGCCTTCATCTGTTGCGCGCTGTAACCGTCCTCAAGCACCATCATCCCGCCGCGCTCGATCGGCACCGTCTCGTACGGCGCGAGGCGTTCGACCTCTTCCTCGCCGTCGACCGCCGACGTGCCGCCGTCGATTTCGTTGGTCGTCAACACAACCGCCATATCCGCCGCGACTTCCGCCGCCGTCACAACGGCTAACGTGTACCGCCGCAGAAGCGCGAAAAGACGTAACGCCGGGGCGATTTCGGGCGCTCCCCGGTGTTGCTCCGACGTTACGCGCCGGAACCAATGAACGACATCTTTCGCGTCGTAAACCTTGGCGTCGTTGAAGTAGGAAGCGCTCCGACGTTGCGACGTTCCGAACCGTTCCGGGTCGAAACCGAGGTCGCCGGGGTGCGACGTCGCGACGCGGTAGGAAACCGGGTTGCCGAAATCGTCGAGCGCGATACCGTCGACGTCGCGCGGGTCGGGGCGATAATAATCGGCGCAAACGCGCTCCGCGTCGAGCGGGACGACGTCGAGCTTGATTCGCCCCGGCAAACCCGGATTATTGCAGAGGATAGCGAACGCTTCGCCGTCTTGGTAACGCGCGAACCGCATCGCCCGCAACTTCTCGGCGAGCCGAATTTCCTCGCTCCACTCGCAAAACGCCCACTCGATTTTCTGACGGTCGCGACGCGTTCGGTCGTCGGCGTCGACAATTTGTAAACGCGGCCCGCTCCCAACGACGGCGTTGGCGATCGTCAGTCCGAGCCCCGTCGCGTAACAGTTGTTCGCGACTTCGTAACGCGCTCGTTCGCGGAGTTTGCGCCGCGTTTCCGGGTCGAGCGACGCGTCGACGCTCCGCGAGTCGGCCCCGCTCCAAAATCGGTCGAGGTCGCTTTCGGGCCGCGTCGCGTCGTAGCGAGTCGAGCGCAAAAAACGCCGCCGAACGGGCCGAACGACCGCGCTCGTTTTCGGAGCGACGGCGACGGCGTTCGCTTGCGTTTTTTCGCCTTGTTTTTCCGAGTTTTCAGTCATAACGGTATTATACTTAAATACTTGAAAAATAAAAGTTTAAAGTTTCCAAAAAGCGAAATTTTGCAATAGTTTCAGCCCCGCCGCCCGATTGTAACGACTAAAACAAAAACCGGAGTTCCCAGCAACGTTAAACCGCGACACAACAAGCGTTTAAGCGAAAAATATTCAAGTTTTTTAAGAAAAAAACTTTTGAAGCTACTTGAAAATAGTCAAAAATATGATATACTTATTTTTGTCGAGAGGGAGAACGGTTCTCCAAAACTCTCGACGGTTCGTTTTAGCTCTACTTTTACAAGAGGAGTTAAAAATGTCGGATAAGTACTCGATGTTCGTCGTCTTCCGAAACCGGAAGATCGTCGGTTTCTTTCATTCGCTGGAAACGGCGGCTCGCAAGCGTCGCGGTTGCACGGCGGTGAAAATCACCTTCGAATTCAACTGGAACGGGCTCCAAGACGTCGAAATTGAAAAACTCATCCTCTAACCTTTAACAAGCGTCCTTCCCGCGTCTCACGGCGCGGGGAGGCGTTTTTGGGGAATATAGCTATGCCGGTCAAAGATTTACGCGAAAAATACGGAAACGTCAAACGAACTCGCTCGCTACTTAACAAGGCGATTCGCGCCGAATGCGCCGGAGCGGACGGATTGTTGGCGGCGCTCGATTTCGCCGCGCAACGCAACCAAACCTCGAAAGATTGGGCCGAAATTTACGAAATTTTGCTCTCCGCGCGGGGAGCGATGACGGCGGAAATCGCCCGTCGATACGATTTTAAGTCGGAGTCCGAAACGAATGAGCAAAATCAAACTTCTTGAAAATACCGACGACGCCGGAATTTTCGAACAGCTTTTGAGCGGGTTCCAGGCGGCGACAAAAGACCTCAAACCGGGCGAAAAGTTTCACTTTGTCGTCGAACGCGAAAACGACGAAGCGACGGCGGCCCGGCTCGACGAAATCGCGACCGAGGAAGCGAACGACGCGGAAACGGTCGCCGAAGCTAAGGAACTCGCCGGGAAGTTGCGGCGCGGACGCAAGCCGAAACCGGCGTCGCAACTCCGACGTAACAAGCTCTTTTTGCGCTTCACCGACGCCGAATACCGCGACGTTTTGGCCGCCGTCGACCCGGAACGCGAACTCGCCGAAGCGGTGCGCGAACTGACCTTAGAAGCCGTTCGGGCGCGGCTCGGACAAAACGCCGAATAGCGTCAATTCGGGTCGACGTTGCGGAATTTGCCGAAGCGGATTCCGCGCGTCCGTTTTTTTGTTTTGCCGTCGCCGCGTTTTCGGAGGTACTCCAGCGCGGCGATTTGCTCGCTTACGCTGAATTGCTCGACGCTTCCGGCGTCGGTCGAGGCGCGTTTCGGCGACGCGACGCGCTCCACAAACTCTTTTAATCGTTCGTTTTCCGTCATTGTTATCGACGTCTCCTTCGTTGTTGAAGTTCCGAAAATGAAACCCGACGCACTTTCCGCGTCGGGGCCGTTTCGCCCGTCGTCGTCGGAAGTTTCGCGCCGCAAATCGACGCGCCGACGCAAGCGCCGACGAGGCAGTCGAACCAGTGGTTGTCGGGACGCTTCATTCGCAGTTTCCACTCGTTGACGCGCCGCCCGGTGCGTTCGTTGACCGTCGGGACGCAGTATTCCGCCGTCAAGTGCGACGCGATGAGGCCGCGTTCGCCGGGGTCGCCGTTGAGCGACAAACAACCGGGGTCGCCCGGCGCCGTCGCCAAGCGTCCGTGTATGAACGACTTCCAAAAGTTCGCGTCGATAACGGCGTGTCGCGTCGAGCGTTTCCCGATAGCGTTCGGAACGCGCCAATGCAAACCGACGACGTCGCCGCGTTGCGCTTTGTAGTCGCCGAACGCTCGCGACGACGCGCCGACGCCCATCCCGTGCGACGGCAAGAGGTTCGCGCCAAAACGGCTTCGTCGGCAAAATTGGTACACGACGTCGGTCATCTCGCCCCAGTTCGCGTCGATAAGGATTCGGTCGTAACGCATTAACGCGCCGTCCTCGCGCTGAACGCCCCGTTCGAAAAGGGTTTCGACGAGCGTTTCGAGCGCTCCCGTCAACGCGCCCTCCAAGCCGGGGATTTTTTGCCGCGCGTCGAACGCTTTTTTCTTCGCGACGTCGCCTAACGTCGGTCGCGCTTCCGAAAGCTGGAAGTTCAGCTTTTTTTGCTCCGGATACGTTCCCCAGTCGACCACGACGCCGGTGAAATTGCGCTCCCACGCGACCGACGCCCAGTAAAGGAGGTCTTTGTGAACGTCGATAAAGCCCGTCAAAAGTTGGCTTTCGAGCGGCGCGACGCCCCGTTTATAACCGCTCGATTTATTGATAATCGTGATCGCGTCGACCATTCCCTCGCCGCTTTCGTCGATTTTGGCGACCGGCTCGTTTTGGTATTCGCTCAAAAACGCCGTTTCGTCGCGGAACTTGAGGTTCATCGCGAACTGAATCGCCGAAATTTCGTCGTCGTTGAAGCGAGCAGGCCACGATACGACCGCGCCTTCGTCCATCTCTTCGCGATGCAAGCGGTAAAATTCCGTCGCTTCCGAACCGTCGCCGTCGTTAATAAGTTCCGCTTCGCGAAGTTCGCGGCGCCGCTCCCAAAGCTCGACGTTTTTCGACGGCGACTCAAGAAGCCGATATTTTTCGCCGCGAAATTCCGGGTTCCGCTTGCGGTCGAGGAGCCGGCGCCGACGTCGTCGTAATACGGCGGGCGATTTTCTTACCGGGGCCAGCCATCCCCCAAGACGTCCGCTTGGATAACCGCTTCGCAGAAGTCGCATTGCGTCGGCGAACGCGCCGATTCGCGCGTTTGCGGGTCGTCGACCAAAGATAAAAACGGAAAAATTTAGTTAAGCGACTTGATTTTTTCGCGTCGACGCCAACAATAATATTATCGAATATATTTTCGATAACCGCGTCGTTCGACGCGTCTCGCCGTCCGTTTCCTTGCGCGAGCGTCGCCGACAACACGCCCGACGCTCGCGACGCCCGGTTTGTCGTTCGCTCGTTGTTCGACAAGCGAGAAACTTCGTCCCAACCCCGAAAAGAAAGCGTCTTTTATGAAAATCCCCTCGCCGCTCTCGTCCGTTTTTCGTCGAGCGAGCGGAGGTCGCCGCCGCGTCGCGTCGTCGCTCGCCGCCGTTTTCTTCGCCGCGACGCCTTTTTTCGCGTTCGCTCAACCCGCGCCGCCCGCTCCGCCGAAACCGCAACCGACGGCGAAAGTTCCCGCGTCGCTCGATTGGGCGCTCGACGTCGCGAAGTTTTTGACGTCGTCCCCGAAAGAACCGGCCCCGCCGACGCCGCCTCAACCGCCGACGCCGCCCCAACCGCCGAAGCCGCCGCGAGCGACGCCGAAAACGCTCCCGCGTCCGGAATCCGCCGCGTTTATCGCTCGAACGTCGTCGCTGCGTCGCTTTGAAGACGACCTCGCGACCTTTTTCCAACAAACAAGCGA
>JAFYQR010000201.1 GCA_017559825.1 Thermoguttaceae bacterium
GCTTCCGGCGGTCGTCGACGCGTTGGGCGAGATCGCCGACAAGCGGATCGCCGTCGAGCTGGCCGTTCGCTTCGGACGCGGCGTCGACGACGCGGCGGTCGCGGCGGCGTTCGAACAAGCGTTGACGGCGCAATGGGGAAGCGTTCCGAGCCGCGCCGAAACGACGCGCTTGGCCGCCGAGCAAACCGCCGGCTATCTCAAGCGAACGCTCCTTTTCCCGGTCGTTGTCGACGGCGAAACGGCGGTTTGGCGTTGGGACGAAGCGACCGGAGCGCCGGTTCGCGAAACGAAGCCGCTCGACGTCGCGTATCGGGAAGCCGCCGCGTATTGGGCGCAAGAAACGCTGAAAACGGTCGACGTCGAGAACGGCGAAACGCTCCCGGCGAACGCGTTTTCGGTCGCCGTCGTCGCGACCGCCGAGCGGATTCTTTACGAAGTCGGGCTCGACGCCGGACGCGACGGAATCGCGGCGTTCGAGGCGGAAATTCCGAATTTGACCGTCGAACAACTTGTCGCGGCGCTCGATTACGCGTTGGCGACGAACCGTTTCCGAGGCGCGTTGATTCCGGTTTTGCTCCTGCAAACGCGCGGCGACGAAACGCTCTGTTATTCGAACGGTTCCGAGCCCGCCGCGATTGTTCGCGCCGCGACCTGCGCCGATCGTCGCGTTCGTTTCGAGGCGGCGTCGGCGATCGTCGGCTGGAATCCGTCGCGCTCCTATTTCGGGGCGAGCCGAGTCGCGGCGACGCTGGCTTGGTTCGCGACGGCGAGCGGCGAGCGAATCGTCGTCGTCGCCTCGCCGAAACTCGACGAAACCGGACGAATCGGGCAAGTATTGGCGCGACAAGGGTATAAGTCGATTCCGACGACGAACGGCCGCGATCTTTTGCTCCAAGCGCAGGGGCGCGCCGACGTCGAATACGTCTTGGCGACCGCCGAAGTTCGGACGCCGGACTTGCGGGTCGTCGCGCAAACGCTTCGCTCCGACGTTCGAACGAGCGACGCGCCGCTCTTGGTCGGATACGCGACCGAAGCGGAAGGGAACGCGGCGGGCGCTCTCGTCGGGGCCGAGCCGAACGCGACGACCGCGCCGACTCCGTTCGATCTTGAATCGGGCGTTTGGGCGACGCAGCGTCTCCTCGAAGCGACGCGCCCCGAGCAAGTTCCGGTCGAGTTGCGACTCGCGCAGGCGAAAGCGGCGATTCGCGCTCTTGCGAAACTTGAAACGGCGCGACCCGGCTCGCTCGACGACGTTGTCGATTGGAACGGAACGCTTTCGCAAACGCTGTCGACGCCGACTCTTTTCGACGTCGGGCTCGAAGTCGCGTTGACGCTGAAAACGAACTTCGCGCAAAACGTTTTGGTCGAGTTGGTCGGCGATTTGCGGTTCGACGCGCCGACGCGCCGCCGCGCGCTCGAAGCGTTGAAACGACAATGGGCGACGAACGGCTCGCTTTTGCGCGGCCCGGAAATCGTCAAGATGTACGACCGATACAACGCGAGCGAAAAAGAGGACGTCGAAACGCAAAAAATCCTTTCCGAAACGCTCGACGCGTTCGAAGCGGCGACCGCGAAGTAATTCGAACGTCGAACGACGCCGAATAATCGGCAAACTTTAACGCGCTCCGCGTCGTCGAACGAGACGGCGCGGGGCGTTTTTTTATCGTCGCTCGTCGGGAATCGAGGCGTTTTAAAGGCGAAGCGTCGAGCGAGCTCGCCGAAAAGACGGCGCGAAATTAGAAGAGAAAAACGTCGGCGCCCGAGGAACGAGACGGGCGCAGTCGAACTAAAAGGAACGTCGCGGCGATCGCGGACGCTTGACGGGGGCGCGTTGTTCTTGTCGATCTGAACGGACGGTCGCGTCGAACGCGGAGGTTTTCGCGCCGCGAACTCTCGGCGCTTTCGCGGCGTTTTTCAGCGAGCGTCGGCGAACGAACGCGGAAAGCGGCGGGCTTGAAGAAAACGGCGCGGAGGCGAACGCGATTGCGCTTTCGAAACGATTTTGGTTGGTTCTATTGGATATCGCGGTATTAAAACGGGGCCGGCGTCTCGGCGGCTCGACGTTTTTCCGCTTCTTCTCGGCGACGGCGTCCGAGTTCGGCGAGCGCTCGGCAAACGGCGGCGGTCGGGACGAAGCGCGGAACGCCGAGCGCGGCGAAGGCGCCGGGCGAGCCGAAACTTTTCGAGCCGGCGACGCTCGACGCGGCGACGCGGCGACGGACGAACGGCGAGTTCAAAACGGCGGCGAGATAATCGCCTTCGTCGAGCGTCGAGACGGCGACTGTCGACAGGGTGTCCTGCGGGATAATCGGGCGTTTGAGCGCGGCGTCGAACGGAACGACCGCGGCGCGAAGCGTCGAATCCATCCGCCGCCAAACGACTTTTATCGGCGCGAACGTTGCCTCGTCGACGTTGTAAAGCGACCAAAACGGAGCGCGACTCTGAAATTTGCGGTACGCGGCGCGGTCGCGGAGCGTCGCTTCGAAGCGAGTCAAATAAGCGAGCGCCGCCGGAAAGTCGCGCCGCATCGTCTCGGCGTCGATTCCGCGTCGTCGCGCCGGGTCCTGCGGGAGAAGAATCGCGGTCGTCGGGCGGCGAACGGCGAACTCGTCGACGTCGCGCCAACGGAGGAGCGGAAAAACGAGCGACGACTCGA
>JAFYQR010000202.1 GCA_017559825.1 Thermoguttaceae bacterium
AAATCAATGGTGGAGAGATTATCTTTGACACCCGCAACGGACAGCAGAATCTGGCAGCCATGAGCGAGAAGGAGGTACGCATGTTGCACTAGCGCCGTCCGGCGGACGGCGCTCGACGAACGAGCCGAAATATAAAAAATCGGTCGGCGAAAGTCGGAGCCGTCGGCGGCGAGCGTCGCGTCGGCGGGCCGCGATTCATTTTGCAAGGAGAAAGCGACGATGTCGAGATTTTTTCAAAATTTTAAGAGCGAATCCCAAAAGCGCGGCTCCCGCGCGCCGATGAAACCGCGGCGCCTCGCGACGGAGACCTTGGAAGATCGCCGACTTTTGGCCGTTTCGCCGGAGATTTTGACCGCGCTCAACGGGTACGAGTCGTTCGGCGAGTACTCGGCGGACTCCGTTTCGACGATTGAAATCGCGAAGAACGAGTTGACGCTCGACGCGCTCAACGCCGCGATCTCGCAAGCCGCTTCGACGCCGGGCGACGACGCTATTTTGATCGTCGGCGGCGGAACGCTGACCTTCCAACCGGGCGACGAAGCGATTTCGATCGAACTCGACGACGCGACGCAAGGCGCCTTGACGATCGTCGGGTACGGCGGGACGTTCGAGATCGACGCGAACGGCGTCGACCGCGCTTTCTCGATCAAGAGCGGGACGGTGAAGCTCGGCTCGATTGAAATTTCGAACGGGACGGCGGACTTCGGCGGCGCGATCGCCAACGCCGGCGACCTTTACCTCGAAGACGCGATTTTGGCGAACAACGTCGCGACCGTTAGCGGCGGCGCGATCGCCGACAAAGGTTGGATTTCGGTCGAAAGCACGCAAATTCTCGACAACGAAGCGACGGCGAGCGGCGCGGCGATTTATCGCGGCGATTTCGAGTTCGCGCAAGATGAAAACGACTCGGCTCCGGAAGCGACCGGAACGATTTCCGACGTTTCGGCGGCGTTCGGCGAAACGGTCGAAATCGACCTTTCGCAATATTTTAACGAAGGCGATTGGACGTATTCCGTCAAACTTCCGGAAACGCTCTCCGACGCGCTGGCCGCCGAGCCGACCGTCGTCGGCAACGTTTTGAAACTGCAATTTGTCGCGAAAGCCGACTACTCGCTCGATCTCGACTTGAGCGACGTCGAGCTCGTCGTCGCCGCGTCGAACGCCGACGGCGCGTCCGCCGACTCGAACGCTTTTAAAGTCGGGCTAACCGACCGTTATTCGTCTCGCGTTACCGCCGTCTTGACCTCGACGAGCATCGACGACGCTTACGATAGTTACGAAGTGCGCCGCAAAGGCTACGGTTCCGACGCGGTTCCGTCGTCCGACGCGACGAGCGCGCAAGCGCCGTTGGCCGTTCAACTTTGGGCGGAAGATTTCTCCGATCGGCACGGTTTGGCGTTGGACGGCGACGTCGGCTACACGTTGGTTTTGCGCCTTACGAACGCGACGTTGGATTTCGACGAATTGGACGACCTTGGCGCCGACGTTTATTTCGACGCGTTCTTCGGAACGATCGACGGTTCGGATCGTTTCCCGAACGACTTGGGCCCGACCGACTACATAATCACGATCGGTTACGACCCCTCCGAGGAGCACGGAACGGCGTTCGACGCGACGCTGCTCGCGCACTTGCCGTTGATTCCGACCGGCGACGGCCCGGTGAGCGTTTCCGTCGAACCGAGCTTCGACTCCCGCGACCCGGCGGTTTATCGCCAATTCGACGGCGCGGCTCTTAGCGTCGATCTTTCGCAAATCGAGTTCGTCGGCGCGACGACCGCCGCCTCTTCCGCCGCGGTTCTTTCGAACGCCGGAATCGCCGCCGCCGAAACGACCGAAACCCGCGCCGCCGTTCTCCGCGACGTTTTGATCGCGGGCGCTTCCGGCGGTCAAGGCGCGATTTACGTCGCCGCTTCGTCGAGCGCCGCGCTCCTCGTCAACGCGACCGTCGTCGACAACGCCGTTTCCGGCGCCGCGTTCGTTTCCGCCGCGACTGGTTCGAAAGCCGTCGACTCGATCTTCGTCGGAAACGGCGCCGCGGTCTCCGGCGTCGAGCTGCAAACCGTCCTGACCGACGACGGAGCCGAAGGCGCGCTCGCTTACGACGCGTCGAAACCGCTCTTCGCCGACGCGGCCGCCGGCGATTACTCGCTCGCGAAGAACGCCCAAGTTATCGACCTCGCGACCGGCTCCGCCGCGTCCGAAACCGACTTGGCCGGGAACGTTCGCGTCTCCGGGGCCGCCGCGGACCTTGGCGCTTACGAATACCAAGGAACCGCGCCCGCCGCTCCGAGCGATTTGGCGATGTCGAACTACGACGGAACGAAGAAAACCGCGACGCTGACTTGGGTCGACAACGCGGACGACGAGACGGGTTACCTCGTTCAAAGTTCGAGCGACGGCGGCAAAACTTGGAAATCGCTGACGACGCTCGCCGCGAATACGACGACGCGTACCTGCGGCGGATTGAATCCTGGTTCGACGTACATGTACCGCCTCGCGGCGACGAACGCCTACGGTCAATCCGAATGGGCGACGATTACGTTCAAAGCGGCGACGGCTCCCGCCGCGCCTAGCGATTTGGCGATGACGAATTACAATCCGTCTACTCGCACCGCGACGCTGACTTGGACGGACAACGCGGACAACGAGACGGGCTACCTCGTTCAAAGTTCGAGCGACGGGGGCAAAACTTGGAAATCGCTGACGACGCTCGCTGCGAATACGACGACGCGTTCCTGCAGCGGATTGAATCCGGGTTCGACGTATATATATCGTCTCGCGGCGACGAACGAATACGGCCAATCCGAATGGGCGACGATTACCTTCAAAGCGTCGACGGTTCCCGCGGCTCCTAGCGATTTGACGATGACGGGTTACAATCCGTCTACTCGCACCGCGACGCTTAGTTGGGTCGACAACGCGGACAACGAGACTTCGTACTTGGTGCAGAGCTCGACGGACGGGGGCAAAACTTGGAACGCGCTCGCTTCGCTTGCCGCGGATACGACTTCTCGGGTTTGCGCCGGTCTGTATCCTGGTTCGACGTACATGTATCGTCTGGCTGCGGAGAACGCTCACGGCCAATCCGAATGGGCGACGATTACTTTCAATGCGCCGACGGTTCCGACCGCTCCTAGCGACTTGGTCTTGTCGAACTACGACGCGGTCGCCGGCAAAGTAACGATGCGATGGACGGACAACGCCGACAACGAAACGACTTATATTGTCGCTTACGCGCTTGTCGGCTCCGAAAATTGGCAAACGGAGGAATACGCCGCCGACGCGACCGGCTGCCGTTTTACGTCGGTCGATCCGAGCAAGAGCTACGTCTTCCGCGTTTACGCGTCGAACGCCGCGGGCGATTCCGACTATATCGAAGCGACGTTTAACGCGTCGACCGACGTGTTGACCGGGCTTAGTTTCTCGTCCGCCGCGCCGAAAGTCGGCGAAGAGTTGGCGATTACGGTTGCTCCGACGACCGCGAACGTCTCGCTCCAATGGTTCCGCGTCGACGCGTCCGGACAAGAAACCGCGATCGACGGCGCGACTGGAGCGACTTACGTTCCGACGCTTGCCGACCGGGGTTTTACGTTGAAAGTCGTTGCGACCGGTCATAACGCCGCCTACGCGTCGACTGTTTCCGCGACAAGCGGAATTGTTGGCGCGATTCCTGCCGCTCCTAGCGATTTGACGATGGCGGGTTACGATCCGGTTGCTCGCACCGCGACGCTTAGTTGGGTCGACAACGCCGACAACGAAACTTCGTACTTGGTGCAAAGCTCGACGGACGGGGGGAAAACTTGGAAGTCGTTGACTTCGCTTGCCGCGAATACGACTTCTCGGGTTTGCGCCGGTCTGTATCCTGGTTCGACGTACATGTACCGTATTGCGGCTTCGAACGCCTACGGTCAATCCGAATGGGCGACGATTACGTTCAAAGCGTCGACGATTCCTGCCGCTCCTAGCGATTTGACGATGGCGGGTTACGATCCGGTTGCTCGCACCGCGACGCTTAGTTGGGTCGACAACGCGGACAACGAGACTTCGTACTTGGTGCAAAGC
>JAFYQR010000203.1 GCA_017559825.1 Thermoguttaceae bacterium
GCCGCTTTGGGACGACGACGGTTTTACCTTGGAACGCCCGACGCCGGTCGAAAGTTACCCGCCGAACGCTTGGGGAATTTACGATATGCACGGCAATATTTCGGAATGGGTCGCCGATTGGTATCCCGCCTACGAAGACTCTCCGGACTGTCCGGAGTTGTTCGCTGAATGGCGACTCCCCGATTCCACCGAGGAAAGCCTCGCCCAAGAATTCCCGCGCGAAAGATACAAAATCTTCCGCGGCGGGAGTTGGCGCGAAGGGGCTTGGGCGGCAAGATCGGCGGCGCGAGGTTTTGTGTCTGCCGACTTAAAAGACTGGAATTTTGGTTTTCGCGTCGTTTTACGCGACGTCGAGTAACAGTCGCGTTTCAAAAAAGGGCGACGCTCTTTTCGTCGAGCGTCGCCGTTCGTTCGTCCCGTTGACAAGCGTCGCAAACGCTTACGTCGCCGTCGGTTCCGACTTCCCTTCGTCCGTCGTTTCGCCGTTCGCTTCGGCGAGTTCTTGCGCGACCGCCGCCGCTTTCGCCGCGTCCGCCGCCTCTTCGGCGCTCGTTTTCGCCAAGAGCGCTTCGATCTCCGGAACCGCGATCGGGTCGTAAAAGAGGAGCAAATCGTCGCCGGCTTCGACGACCGTTTCGCCGCGCGGCACGACGAAGCGGTTGTCGCGACGAATCAAAAGGACGAGCGCGCCGCCCGGTAAACTCAACTGCGCCAACGACTTGCCGACGACCGCCAAATCTTCCGAAACCGGGAACTCGTACATCTTCTCGCGTCCGCCTTCGGTCTCCTCAAATTCGAGCGGGGCCCGAACGCGGAACCGCTCGTCGCTCGCTAAACCGAGCGCCCGCGCCAGCGCCGGGAAGGTCTTCCCTTGAACGAAAATCGACACCAAGACGACGAAAAAGACGAGATTGAAGAGCGACCGCGCCCCCTCGACGCCGGAAATCGCCGGGAAGGTCGCCAACACGATCGGCGCCGCGCCGCGGAACCCGCCCCACGAAATCGCCAGCCGCTCCTTCCACGTCCACGAACCGCCGAGAAGACACAGCTCGACCGCCAAGGGCCGCGCGACAAAAAGTAACGCCGCCGCGACCGCCAAGCCGTCCGGAATCCGTCCGACCAACTCCCTCGGCGTTACGAGAAGCCCTAACATCAAGAAAACGGTCGCTTGCATCAGCCAAGCGATCCCGTCGTTGAAGCGCGCGAGGCCGTGTCGGTACGGAAAACGCCGATTGCCGAGCGCCATTCCGCCGACGTAAGCGGCCATAAACCCGTTTCCGCCCGCGAACTCGGCCAAGCTGTACAGGAGGAAAACAGTCGCGATTCCGAAGACGTAATAAAGGCCCTCGTACTCGAGTCGGAGCCGCTTAAACAACGTCGCCGCGCCCTTTGCGATCAAGAGCCCCGCCGCGACGCCGACGGCCATTCGCAAGAGGAACATCGGCAGAATCGTCAAATAACCGAGCGCCGACGTATCGCCGGACAAAATCTTCTCGATCATAAAGAGCGTCAAAAACGCCGCCATCGGGTCGTTCGCGCCGGACTCGAACTCCAACATCGGGCGCAGATTCCCCTTCAAGCCGAAACCGCGCGACCGGAAAATCGCGAAGACCGCCGCCGCGTCCGTCGAGGAAACGACCGCCCCGCCCAAAAGCGCGTATTCGAGCGGAACTTTGAGCGCCCAGTGAATGAAAAAGCCAAGAAACGCCGCCGTCGCTAAAACGCCTAAACTCGCGAGCGCCGTCCCGCGGAAAAGAACGCGCTTCGCCGAACTCCACTGGGCGTCGTACCCGCCGGAAAACAAAATGAACGCCAGCGCCAAGGAACCGACGAAGTTCGAGAGCGCAAAGTCGTCAAATTCAATCTTTAGGAACCCGTCCGTCCCGGCGAGCATTCCAACCGCCAAAAAGACGAGAAGCGTCGGCGCGCGCAAAATCGTCGAAATTTTACTCGCCAAAATCCCGGCGAAAAGGAAAAAACCGGCGACAAAAAAGATCTGCGTCGTTTCCAAACGTCGACTCCCTTCGTTCGTTTGTTAAATTGTTAGGCGTTAAATCGTTGTTGTTCGGCGTTTAAGCGGCGTTAATTTTCGAGCGCGGCGAACGCTCGGCGGTACGCGTCGGCGGTCGTTTCGTCGAAGCAAACCATCGTCGCCCGTTCGACGCTCTTCGCTTGCGACACGAAGTCGCGGAACGTTTCGGCGACGATTCGCGCCGCGTCGTCCAACGGGAAGGCGTAAATTCCGGTCGAAATCGACGCGAACCCGACCGTTTTCAGGCCGCGTTCTTCGGCGATTTTGAGCGAATTCTCGTAACAGTTGCGCAACAGCCGCGCCGCTTCCTCCGGCTTGTACGAGCGGTAAACCGGCCCCGGCGTGTGAATTACGAACGACGCCGGAAGACGATAGCCGCCGGTGATCTTCGCTTCGCCGGTCGCGCATCCGCCGAGCGTTTCGCATTCGGCCAACAACTCCGGGCCCGCCGCTCGGTGAATGGCGCCGTCGACGCCGCCTCCGCCGAGAAGCGTTCGGTTCGCCGCGTTAACGATCGCGTCCGCCGCAAACTTAGTAATATCGCCGATTACGACGTCGAACTTCATCGCGTTTTCCTCCGTTTTCTTTCGTTTTTCCGCTCGCGTTTCTCCGCTTTTTTTACCGTCCGTTCAAAACGCCGAAACGGACGCGCATCGAACTCTTGCGAACGCGGCGTTTACGTCGTCGCTCAACCAAGCGCGGCGTACATTTCGACGGTCTTCGCGGTCATTTGCGCCAACGCTTCGTCGAGTCCGCAATCGAACGTCGCGCCCGCCGCCGCTTTGTGCCCGCCGCCGCCAAACGCCGCCGCAAGTTGGGAACAGTCGAGCGCGCAACGACTGCGGAAACTCGACTTAACGCTTCCG
Organism: Thermoguttaceae bacterium; assembly: GCA_017559825.1. Taxonomy (GTDB): domain Bacteria; phylum Planctomycetota; class Planctomycetia; order Pirellulales; family Thermoguttaceae; genus RUG369. The sequence continues at coordinate 2,899 of JAFYQR010000203.1, forward strand.
TCCGTTTGCTCGATGGCGATTTCCGCGACCTCGACGCCCGCGACTTGCAGCGCCATATTGACAATGTCTTCGCTATCCGACGGGAGCGCGCCCGCGTCGTCGAAATCCTTGCGGCGCAACGACGTAACGATTCCCTTGCCGTCGAGGAAGCGTTCGCAACGGCTCAACGCGGCGCCGACCAGCTTCAGCCGCCCGAAGGACTCTTGCTCGTAAAGAATCTTGTAAACGAAATCGACCGCGACGCCCGCGTCGATCAGCTCCGCGACGCGGCGGAAAGTCGCCGCTTTCGTCGACGCGAAGCGGAACCAGCCGGTGTCGGTCGAAATCGCGACGAAAATCGGAAGCGCGATCTCCGGCGTCAACTCGACGCCGAGCGCCTTAACCGCTTGGAAGACAATACTTCCGGTCGAATCGGCGTTCGTGTCGACGAAACGTCGGTCGCCGATGGGATCGCTCTTCGCGTGGTGGTCGATCACCGCCTTGAGGCTTCCGGGCGCCTTGAAGAGTTCGCCGGAGTCGCCGAGCTGCGCCCAGGCGCTCGTGTCGAGCGAAACGCGGAGGTCGGCGGACGCGATAAAGGCGCGCTCTTCGTCGGTCAGCTCCGAGAATTTGCGGACTTCGTTCGCCGGGTCGAGGAACGCGAGATTCGGCGGAACCGCGTGTCCGTTGACGAGCAAAACCGTTTTACCGAGCGACTTTAGAGCGCGCCCAAACGCGACGACGCTTCCGATCGCGTCGCCGTCCGGACGGATGTGCCCGGTCAAAACGACCGTTCGCGCGGCGTCGAACGTTTCCTTAAAAAGAGCCCAATCGATCGGCGACGCGTTTTCAACGGTCATAACTTCCTCGTTTTCTCGGTTTGCGGGTGTTGCGGTAAATCAAATGCGACTAAAAAAACGACGGCGAACGCAAACGCGCCGTCCTCTTTATTTTAGCTTCGCGCCCGGGAAAGTCAACCGGGGGCGTCGCCTTTACCGGCTTCTCGTCCGCTCGAAAAGGGGCGACAAAAAAACGTCGACGACTTCCGAAGAAAGCCGCCGACGTTTCGTCGTTAAAACGCTAACTCGTTAGCGCGTCGCAACTTATTTGAAGTCCATTTTCAGAACGCCGCCGGAGAGGCCGTCTTGAAGTTGAACTTCGACGCGAACGCGAATCGCTTCGACTTCCGCGAAATTGACGACGATTTCCTTGTCGCGCTCGACCGAGTAAGCGTCGGTCGTTTCGACTTCTTGCCAGTCGGCGCCGTCGGCGGTTTGGTACGTCAGTTTCCACGACTTCGGCGTCGCGCAACCGCCGCGTTCCTTAGTGTCGTCGAACCAGTAAATCGTCGCGCTCTTGATCTTACGGGCTTTCGGGTATTCGATTTGGAACCATTCTTTCGAGCCCTTGCGCGGCCACCAGGTCGCGCGCGGAACGTTTTGGTCGCCCGAGTTTTTCGGATTTCCGGCGTTCGTTCCGTCGAAGAGGGAGCGTTCGTCGGTGAAGAAGGAACCGGTAAGTTCCGGCGAGTTCGCGACTTGCGGGACTTCGTCCGTCAGGAGCGACGCGTCGAGCGGTTTGTACAGAATCGGCAGACCTTCGGCGTCAATCCAGTTCGCCTCTTTGCCGAGTTCGGAATCGGCGGCGGGCGCGTCGGTCAAACCGACTTGGCGAACCCAAACGGCCATTTTACCGGCGGCGCGGTTGTCCCAAACGCAGTACGGAATCGCGACGAGCGTTCGGCCTTCGTAATCCTTCGCGAGGATAACGTCGACTTTGCGGGCGGCGCTGTTTTTCGTCGCGGCGTTGGCGTTCCCGGAAATAACGCGTTCTTCGATCTTGAATTGCGGGTCTTTCGCGAGGATAATGCGGTCGACGCGGACGCCCGGGTTGTCGACTTGTTCGAAGCAGTAAACGATCGGGCCGCGTTTCAGCGCGACGCGACCGAGGTCGTCTTTCACTTTCGGATTCGCGATCGTGCGGACGACCGGCGTTTCGAAAACGAGCGCTTCGACGGCGCCGTCGAAGGCGTCGACGCCGCGAGCGAAGGAGCGGTAACCGTCCGCTTCGGCTTCGGCTTGCGCCCAACCGGGGACGCGAACTTTCAGCGTAAAGGGCGTTTTTTCGGCGTTTTCGTCCTTCATACGAGCGGTCGTTTTGATGAAAACTTTGCCGTCGTACGGGTAACGGGTCGTTTGCGCGATTTCGACGATTTTGTCGGCGAGTTCGACGGTCGCTTTCCCTTCGACGAACATATTGACGACGACCGTGTCGTCGGCGCCGTTGTCCTTCGAGGAAGCGGTCGCGTAAACGTAACCCGGGAGCGACGGAAGCGCGCGGATGACGTTCGACGGGCAGCAGGCGCAACCGAAGAACGGTTGACGGTGGTGTCCGCCGTCCGACGCGAGCGGGTTGACGTAGAAATAGGAGTCGCCGTTCAGGCCGTACCCGGACATAAAGCCGTTGTACATCGAAAGTTCCATCACGTCGGCGTATTGCGCTTCGCCGGTCGCGAGGTTCATGCGGTGCGCCCAGAACATCATCCCGATGGCGGCGCAGGTTTCGCAGTACGCGCTTTTGTTCGGGAGCTTGAAGTTTTCTTCAAAACCTTCGTTCGAGGCCGAGGAGCCGATCCCGCCGGTGACGTACATCTTGTGGCGCGTCACGTTGTTGAAGATGCGCTTCATCGCGGCCATCAGCTCCGGATCGCGGTAGTAACCGGCGACGTCGGTGGCGCCGCAATACAGATACATCGCGCGGACGGCGTGCCCGACGATTTCCGATTGCTCGCGAACCGGCATATGGTCTTGGCAGTATTCGCCGAAGAGACCGTTTCGGCTGTTCTTTTCAAGTTGGCGACCGTCCGCGACGCCGCGGACGTCGACGAAGAATTTCGCTTGGTCGAGGTACTTGCGTTCGCCGGTCAGTTGGTACATTTTGACGAGCGCGAGTTCGATTTCTTCGTGTCCCGGGACGTTTTTCAGTTGGCCTTCGTTCGGGCCGTAACGCTTGCAGATCAGGTCGAGAACGCGACGGTTGATTTGCAGGAACTTATCGTCGCCGGTCGCGCGGTAGTAGGCGACCGCCGCTTCGGCCATATGCCCGGCGCAGTAAAGTTCGTGCATATGCGCGAGGTTCGTCCACTTTTCTTCCGGCTTCATCAGCGTGAAGTACGCCATCAGGTAGCCGTCTTCTTCTTGAGCGGAACCGATCGCGGCGATCCATTCGTCGGCTTTCTTTTGAAGTTCCGGATCCGGGTGCGCGGAAAGGGAGTACGCGAACCCTTCGAGAATCTTGTAAACGTCGGAATCGTCGAAGTAAATGCCGCCGAAGTCGCCGTGTTCTTTGCCTTGCAACTTGGCGCCGGCGTTGCGGAAGTTGGCGATGCGCGGCGTCTCGGTTTCGCACCACTTAATATTGTGCGGGACGGAAACGACGCGGTTCGCTTCAATGCGCGGCGCCCAGAAGTCGTCCGTCAACTTGACTTCGGTGAACGGGACCGCCGTCAACGCTTGCTTCGGACGGTCGGCTTGCGCCGCGTCTTGGGCGAAAGCGGTCGCCGTCGAAACGACGCAGGCGCCGAGAAGAGCGCAGGTCGTTAAAAGAGAAAAACGTTTCATTAAAATCTCCTAAATCGAGGTAAAAATTTAATCGATTTCGTCGTTATATTAATTAAGCGAGGGGAAAACGACCGAAAACCGGCCCTTTCCGCCTCTTGCTTTTCGCTTATTCGCCGGTCGAGAAACCGAGGTCTTCGCCGTCGTGGGTAACGACGCCGATTTGCTCGACGCCCCCGTTGCGCCCGTTGTACCAAAGAATCCAGCGGTCGGCTTCTTCGTCGTACATCGCGAACGGTTTGTAACAGGCGGACGCGTCCCACGTTCCCTTGTCGGGGCCGATAATCGGATTGGCCGCGAGGCGTTCCCAACCGGTTACGCCGTCCTTCGAACGGGCGATTCCGATGCGCGCGAGCTGTTCGTTTTCAAAGCCGATGTAGAACATCAGGTAGTCGCCCTTCCACGGGAAGACTTGACACGCCGTAACTTTGTGCTGTTCCCAAGCGGAGTTTTTGTCCGCCGCGAAAATCGGGTTGGCGGCGAACTTTTTCCACTCGACGCCGTCGACGCTTTCGGCGTACCCGATCGCGTTCGGCTCGTTTTGTTCGCCGGCGGAGTACCACATTTGGAAGACTTTTTTCTCGTCGTTCCAAAGGACGTGCGGGCACATCGCGGAGCCCTTTTCCCACGCTTCGTCCGAAACCAAGACCGGTTCGCTCTTGACGCGCTTCCACTCGATTCCGTCGGCGCTCGTCGCCAAACCGATGAAGGAACGGTCTTTAGTTTGCCCGGTGTGCCACATGTAGTACAAGCCGTCTTTTTTCAGGACGGACGCTCGGTTGACGCGGATTTGCCAACCGCAATCCGGATCCGGCGCCAAAACGACGCGCGGCTGCGACCACTTCACGCCGTCGCGGCTCTCCGTATAACCGATCGATTCTTTCGTCCGCCACGAGAACCACATCTTGTACGTATCGCCTTCTTTGAGAAGCGTTACGTCGAAACAGACGCCCAAATCGCCGCCGAGGACCGGATTCGCCGGATGCTTGACCCAACCGCCCGCCGTTTCAGCGTAAAGTCGCGACGCGCCGAAGCAAACGCAAACGAGAAACGCCAACGTTAAAGCGAGTCTTTTCATCGTTTAACCTCCTCTTGCGAAGAAACCGATTCGAAAACGGCGCTCCGAGCGTTCCCCGAAGCGCCGCCGCTTTTTTGCGTCGCTCAAACGGCGCCGCGCGAGTCGAACGGGCCGTAAACCGCCGTAACGGTCATACTTTCGTCTTCGGCGGTCAGGTAGTACACCTTGTACTTTTTGCCGCCGTCGTAAACCTTCACGACGACGGTGCCGGTGCGCTCGACGAGGTTTTTAAGCCAAGGTTTTCCCGCCATCATCTCGGCGTTCCCCGGGTGAATCGTCGTCGGGCAAATGAGACGGTCGCCCGGATACGACGCTTCGTCGGTCATCGCCGACGCGGTGTTGTTTTGCAGGTGCCAACGGTCCCAAACGCAAGTAACGTAAACGCGCGGTTTGGTCGCCTTAACGAACCCCGGCGACATCGCGTCTTTATACGAGTGGTGGTTCGACTTGCAAACGTCGACCGGCCCGGCCGCGCGCCCGACGGCGCCTTCGTAGTCGACCGGATTGCCGTCTTCGTCGAGGAGCGGGCAGCTGACGTCGCCGCCGCTGAAGAAACGGAACGGCCCGAACGACGTAACGGTCGCCACGCTGCAGGTGTTTTCGTTGATCGCTCCGGCGGTGTTTTTCGGGTTTTTCGCGTAATAGTCGACCGTTTCGTCCCCTTGCCCGGTCCAAACGACGCCGTTGCGGCAGATGTTGCGGACGTGGAAGTCGTATTTTTCCGGTTCGTTGACCAACTTGATTTGGTCGAGCGCGCCGACGACGAACGCCTCGCGCTTAAGGCCTTCGTTCTTTTCCTTGTAATCCAAGAACTTGCGCCAGTTTTCGCGGTCGCGCGGCGCTTTGTCGATCGGTTGTTGGTAGTCCGGATAGCCGCGGTCGAACGCCGCGCCGATCGCGTAATATTCGGCGACTTGCGTAATCCCGCTGATTTGGTAATCGCCGCGCCCCTCGGCGACGCCGACGCCGTGTCGCCAGCTGCCGATATGGTCGTCGTGGAAGTGCGACGCGAGAACGTAATCGATTTTCTTAATCCCCGGCTTGGCGCGACCGATGTAACGAGCGATCCACTCGCCCGGGCGGCGCGATTCGTTCGGCTTGATCGCGACTTTTTCCTTATACGACGCCGCATCGCGGTCGCCCGCGTCGGTCAGAATCGTCGTGCCGTCCGGGCAGATTTGGAAGCAGCTTTCGCCGACGCCGGTGTGAATGAAGTTCAGGTCGTATTCGCCTTCTTGCCAACCGCGATACGGCTTGCCGACTTCGCCGTCCGGGTCGGAACCGGCGACCTCGAGTAGGTTCGCCAATTGCGCGGCTCCGGCGTTTTGCGCGTTCGCGCTCAGCAGCCCCGCGACGCTAAACAAAGCCGCCGCGCCCATAAACTCTCTGCGATTCGTTTTCATCTCGACGTTCTCCCAAATGCGATAACCACTAAACTTCACTCCGCGCCGACAAACGAACGCTCGACGGCGCGCTTTCCCGACATTGTACCAAATCGGCGGCGCGAACGCAAGAAACCGCCGACGATTTTCGCGAAAAAACCCGATTTTCGCCGACGTTCGTCCTTAAACGCTAACAAAAAACGCGCTCCGACGTTTCGCCGTCGGGGCGCGCTTGCGTTTCGTCGATTTAAACGCCGAAAATTACTCTTCGTCGCTCGTCAGTTCGAAATCGACAGGGTCTTTTTGCCCTTCGGCGACCGTCGCTTCCAACGTCGATTGAGTGTTGTATTTCGCCGGAATGAAGCTAACGGAAACTTCAGTGATCCCGCGTTCGATTTGCTCTTGCGTCGGGTTCTCGATCTTTTCTTTTTTGTCCGCCGTGATCGCGACGCCGAGCGTGCCCGGAGTAACGCGCGCTTCGTATTTGCCGTCGACGATTTGAGCGCCGGAAGTCGTCCCGGCTCCGCCCTTCGGCGCGAACGTAATGTAACCTTCTTTGACCGGTTCGCCGTCGAAGGTAACCGTTCCTTTGACCGCCGTGAAGCCGTCTTTCGGTTCGCAACCGCAGAACGCGACGCAGCAGATCGCCAACGTCGTCGCGAAAATCGCTTTCCAACTCGCTTTCAACATCGTTAAAATCTCCTTTCTTAGTCGAGATTTTGCAACGCGCCCCCGCTCCGCCGCGCCTTTTCGAAGCCGCGACGAAACCGGAGCGCGATATTGTTCAAACGTCGCCCAACTCAGTCGATATTGGTTTCGCCGCCGTCGGACGTCGAGAGCGCGCGCCAAGTTTGCAGGTTGACCGTGTCGCTGAAGTAACGGACGGAACCGTCGCACATCGAAGCGTTGACGCCGCCGGAGTGGTGCGATTTCGCCGGGAAGGTCGCGCCAAACCAGTTGCCGGCGCCGTGGTGCGGGAACGGCGGGTTGAAGTCGTTCATATCCCAACCGGCGCGGCCGTGGTCGGTCGAGGCGGTCGTGTTCGGGCCGTTGTAGGTGGTGAACCCGGCGCCGTTCGAGAAGATAACGCAACCGTAGTTCCCTTTGTAACCGCTGGTGTTCGGGTTGACGACCGCTTCCGACATGCAGAGCGTGTTCGACGTGCCGTCGGTGAGCGCGGCCAATTTGACCGCTTCGTTATGGGTGAACGGCGCTTTGCGCGCTTTGTACGATTCGCGACCGTCCCAGTTGACGACTTCGTCTTTACGGTAGTTCGAGTTCCCGAGGTTGACGACGTAGCAGGAACGACGGTGGCACCAGTTTTCCGCCGACGCTTCGCCGATCGCTTCCGGTTCGCTCGGGCATTGGTGGCCCGAAATCAACGCGGTGCGATATTCGTAGTGGCCCGGATTGTCGTTTTTCGATTGGCCGTTGACGCGCGTCGTGTCTTGGTTGTTGTTGTACCCTTTACCGGTGCCGGTAAAGGCCAAGCCGCTGTAAAGAGCCGTTTGTTCGATGAACGGCAGCGTGCGAGCGTGCCAAGAGAAGCGGTCGCAGTCCCCGTCGGCGCTGTTCGGATTCAGAACGAGCATCGCCATCGGGAAACGGTCTTGGTTTTGGTCGGCGTAGGTTTGGCAAGCCAACGCGAGTTGTTTCAGGTTGTTCGTGCATTGCATGCGACGCGCCGCTTCGCGAGCCGCTTGAACCGCCGGCAAAAGCAAACCGATAAGAATACCGATGATCGCGATAACGACCAACAATTCGACGAGCGTAAAACCTTCTTTACGACCCGTTCCGATAACGTTCGATTTCATTTCTCAACCCTTGTAAGTAAAATAAAAAATGGTTGCGTATGTTTTTCGCGTCGTCGACGCGTCGTTTACCTCCGCAAGAAAAAGACGAAACGAAAACCGACGTCAAACGCGCCTGTTTTCGCTCTCAACTCCTTGTTTTCTCCAATATATCGTCAAACCCAATATTTCGCAAGAGGCCCCCGCGTTAAAAAATTTTTCAAACGTTAAAAAACGTCGAAAAAGCCGTCCGCGCAACCGGCGTTCTCCTTCCACGCTCCCTTAATCGCCTATTTTAACGAGACTTAAACTCAACCAAACCAGTCGACAACAAGTCGGCGTTCCGTTATTTTTTTTCGTCAAAGCGTCCCGTTTGGGACAATTCGCGTCGGCGTTCCGTCTTGTCGCGAAGTCGCGTTGTCTTCCCTTAATATATTAATGGCGGCCCAAACAATAAAACGCCGAAACGAACGCGTCGCCGACCGATTAAATTCGATTAACTTTCCGCTCTCGACCGCCGTCCGCCAACCTTTCGAGCGACGAACGCCCCCAAACCGAGTAAAACGCAACCGAGCGCGAGCGTTTCCGCAAGGTCGCGCCCGCCGAGAAGCGCCGTTCGCCCGAGCCGTTCGCAGTCGACCGGCCAAACCTCCGCCGCGACGACTTCAGTTCCGCGTCGAGCGCCGCGACTCCGAACTCGCCCCGCTTGGTCGACGTGCGCCGAGAACCCGCCGTGCGTCGCGGCGACGACCGGCTTGCGATTCTCGACGGCGCGGAAAACTTGCGTCGCGAGGTGCCCGTCCGTCTGCGAACCGTTGCGGAACCAACCGTCGTTCGAAAGGCAAACCAAGACGTCCGGCTCCGCGCCGACGGCGGTCAACTCGCGGACTTGCTCTTTGACGTAATGCGGAATCGAACTTTCGAAGCATATATGCGGCGCGAAAAGAAGCGGCCCGGCTTGCTCATTTTGCTCATTTTCGCCGGTTTTCGCCGCTCCGCCGCGTCGAGCGACCGGGAAAACGACCGGGCCGACCCCGCGTTCGAGCGAAAAATCGGCGCAAACCGCCTTCAACGGAAACCAATCGGGAAGCAAGTCGGCGCCGGGAATATATTCGCCGCAAACAACGAGCCGCCGCTTCCCGTAAAGCCGAAACGCAAGCGGATTCGGGTCGTTCGGCGCGGTCGAAGCGGGCGTTTGCCAGTCGACGTATTTCGCCCAACCCTCCTCTTTCTCCAATTCCCCCGCTTTTCTCGTTTCCTCCGCTTCGTTTGCGGAAATCGGAGCCGGAACCGTCGCGTTAAAGCCGACGTATTTTTCCCCAAGCGCCGCGACGGTCGTCGAATCGAAACGCGGCGCGAAGACGGCGGCGTTGAAAACGGTCGTTTCGTCCTCGGCGTCGACGTCGACGAGAAGCGCGGTCGTCCCCAAAATCGCCGACGCGCCGAGCCGTTCCGTCAACTTTGCCGCGTCGCGCCGCGACCGAGCAAGCGCTCGCGACTTTTCCGCCCGCGCGATTCGCTCGACTTCCGCCGTCGCCGCGCTTGCCGATTCCGCCGTCGTTTTCTCGTCCCAAAAGACGTCGAAGCAACTTTCCGGCCAAACGACGACGTCGAACGGCGTTTCGAAACGCGCCGCCTCCGCCGCAAGCGCCAGATAAGTTTCCGCAACCTTCCTATTTTGATAATCGGGAACCGGGAAGCGATACGTCGTTCCGTCTTGCAAGAGCGCGACCCGGCAAGGAACCGCGCCCGCTTCGAGCGCCGCCCGCTCCGCCGCGTCGAAAAATTCGAGTCGCCGAACGCCGAAACCGACGACGGCGCCGAAAATCGCGCCCGCCCCGCAAAGCGAAAGCGCGACGCTCCCCCAATTCGCGCCGCTTGCCGACTCGCCGCGACTCTCCGCGCTTTCCGTTTTTGCGCAATTTCGCGAAACCGCCGCCGCGACCGCCGTTCCGAGGAGCGTTCCGATCGCGACGATCGCCGCGCCGACTCCGTATTCGCCGAACGGCTCGGCAATTTGGATAAATTGAGGAAAGTCGTAAAGAGAGTGCGAAAGCCCCGCGAAAGAAAAACCGCCGAGACCGCGGTTGCGCGCCCATTCGACCGCCGTCCAAGCGATCGGCGCCGCCAACCAAAGCGGAAATCCGAACCGTTTCGCCGTCCGCCGATTTCGCGCCGTTTCGCCGACTTGCTCGCCCTGCGCCGTTTGCCAATTTTGCGCTTTCCGCGTCGTTTGTCGAACTCGAAGCGTCAACGTCGGCGGCGTTTTTTTATTCCCCGCGTTTTCTTTATTTTGCGCGGTTTCCGCAATTCTCGCCGTCGCGACGCTCTCCGTCGTTAAAGTCGCCGCGTTTCGCGCCGTTTCTCCGTTTTGAGCGACGTCCGAACAATTTCGCTCCGGTCGAACGCCGGTCAACGCTCGAGTTGCCGCGACGAAAAGCGGAAAATAAATCGCCAAATACGCCGACGCCGCCAACCAGCCGAGCGTCGTCGCCGGGTGCGGATAGGAAATCCAAACGACCGTCGCCGCCCAAAAACAAAACGCCGCCGTCCAATATTGCCGATACTCGCCGCCGAAAAAGACGCGACCGATAAACCGCGCGAAGCGCCGAGTTCGCCGAAACCGCCGTTTTTCTCCGCCTTGACGAGACTTGTCGTTTTCCCTCGACTCTCCGTTTTGACGTCCAAAAGGGAACGCGCCGCCCGACGAACGGCGGCGCCAAGCGGCGAACTCGGGATTGAAGACGGTCGCGGCCCAAACGGCCGGAACGAAAAAGACCGCCCAACCGCTCCAAGACGGCGGCAGCGCGGCCCAATAAAGAAAAAACGCCCCGAACGCGGCGACGAACGGCGCGAACCGTCCGACGTTAAATTTCGACGACATTCAAATTTCCTCGAAGAACAAGATTAACGGCGCCGGTTTCAAAAACGACGCGCCGTCACGACGGTTCGAGCGTCCGTTTTCGACGCTCGAACCGTTGATAAAAGCGCGACGGAATCGCCCAACCGGCTCCGCCGCGCGTTAAAATCGGCGAACTCGCCGTCAATTCAACGCCGCGGCGACGTCGGCGGCCGGTTCGTCGACGACGCGGACGCCCAAACGCTCGGCGAAGAGCGCGGCCAATTCCGGCGACCAAGCCGCGGTCGAGCTCGGCCCGACGAAAACGCGGCGATAACCGAGTCCGACCGCCGCCAAAAACGCCGCCGTCGACGTTTCGTCGAAACGACTAAAGAAGAACGCGACCGGCGAAACGGCGGGCTCGCGGTCGAGCTCGGCGCCGAGTTTTTCGGCGAATCGGAAAACGGCGCCCGCGTCGCAAACCCGCCCCAAATCGAGCGTTTTCGGCGTTCCGAACGCGGTCGGCGCGGCCGGCTTGCGGTTGAAACGGAACTTCGCGTCGCCGAACGAAACGACCGTCGACTCCGCCGGAATCGCGTCGAAAAGACTCGCGAAATAATCGCTTCCGTCCGGCGCGTCCTCGCCGCCGACGACGAAAACGCGTTTCGTTCTATCTTGTCGGAACGCTCGCGCCAGCTTGTCGATCATTCCGTCGAGCCCGTCGCCGCCGAATCCGACCGCGATCTTTTCAACCGCGGTCTTTCCGCGCGAATCGGCGAAACCGGGCGAATCGACCGCCGCTCGAATCAACGCCGAGAAGTCGAGTTTGCCGGCTCCGTCGCGCTCCAACGAAGCGACGCCGTCCGCTCGAGTCGCTCCGGAGGCGAAAATATAGTCGCGGTACGACTCGTCCGGCGTTTCGAGCGGCGTCGACGCGACGAGAATCGCGCCCGGAAACGCGCCGAACTCGCGTTGTTGGCCGAGCCAAGAGCCGCCGTAATGCCCGGCCAGTCGCTTGAACTTTTTAAACGCCGGGAACGAGTGCGCCGCGACCGCTTCGCCTCGCGTCCAAACGTTCAGCTCGCGCACTTCCGCCCGCTCGAGCAACTCGAGAAGAACGTCGAAGTCGTCGCCGCTGAAGAGGACGCATTTGCCCGGCGCCGCCGACGCGCGAACGACCGTCGGGCTCGGCGTTCCGTATTCGAGAAACGTCCCGGTTTCGACGAGCCCGAGCGCGAGCGCCGCCAAACGGCCGGTCGTTTCGACCGCTCCGAACAACGCGTCGACGTCGGTCGACTCCGCCGCCAACAGCGCGAGCGTTTCGACGACGCCGTCGACGACGGAACGCTCGTTTTCGCGCCAAGTCGCGACTTCGGCTTCAATTCTTTCCGCCTCGGCGACGAGCGCGGCCTTCGCCTCTTTTTCCTTCGCGTCGCGAGCTCGCGTTTCCTTGACGCGGGCTCGAATCCCTTGCCCCTCGAACTCGCGCCGAGGAAGCGTTCGCTCGCCGAGTTCCGTCGCTCGGCGCAGAAGCGTCGCGACGCCCTTCAAGCCGTCGACGATCGTTTCGCGCAAACCGAACGCGGTCGCGCCGAGTCGGTCGAGCTCCGCCGTCGCGTCGTATTCCTCGCCTTGCGCCGCGAGTTCGTCGATCGTCGCGTCGTCGGGCTCGGCGGCGGCGAGCTCCTGTTCGCGGAGCTGATTTTCCAAACTTTCTTGATACTCCGGCTCTTGTTCGGCGCCCAAATATTCCGCCAACTGAAAAACGAGGTCGGCCTTCAAAATAAGGCGGGTCAGCTCCCGCGCGTTCGCGCTCGACGCTCTCGACGCGGCTTCCAACGCTTCGAGCAGGAACCGCTCGACCGGAACGCTGCGATTCCCCCAAGCGAGCGCTTTCGCCGCTTCGGTCGCGATATGTTTGCACCAAGCGAGCAACTGATTCCGAAGACGCGTCGTTTTCGGCTCCTCGGCGCCGCGCGCTTCGGACGTTCGTTCGTTTCGATTCTCAAACATTTCGTTCACCGTTGTTCTTTCGTTTATAACAAATAAGGACGACGCCGACGCTCGCGGCGAAAAGCGGCCGCGTTAAACGCAAAAACGGTCGAACGAACGCGGCCCCCGCAGAGGCTCGCCTCGCCCTACCGTCCTCGACGCCGTCGAACGCGCCGACTTCGCCGCCGTCGCGTTCGCGATTTCTTCTGTCTTTTACCTAAATTAACATCTCAAATTTTTACGTTTACTCCATTATAAGGCCTTCGACGCCAAAAAGCAACGCTTTTTAAAAATTTTTCGAAATTTTCTTCGCAAAAATCGCCAAGCGCGTCGAATCGTTCGCTTTTTTCGCCCCGTTCGACCGACCGAACGGCGTTTTTTTCTCGTTCCCCGTTTTGTCAACCGTTTTTCTTCGCAATTCCCGTTTTTCGTCGACGAATCGCGCCGAACGCAGCCTCCGCTAACGCTTGAAAATCGACGGAATTGTTTCCGAACGAAGCGTTAAAATAGCGAGTCTGCGCAAAGCGCGCGACTTACGGCGATTCCTCGAGCGAAAGGCGCGGAGAAATAGAAAAGAAGACCTGCCCCCCGCTTGCCAAGACTCGAAACTGGAGGTAGAATGAGGGCAAAAAATATAGGACGGGCTCGCCCGCCCCGCGCGGCGTCGAATCGCGACGTTTACGAACGTCTTTTTCGGCGAAACGACGCGACGCGCTTCCTTGCGACGCTTTTATAGAGGCGTCCCGAACGAATATTTTACTAGGAGACTTAAATGAGCGACGAAAAACGCTTCGTCATGTGCGACGGCAACGAAGCCGCCGCGATGATCGCGCATCTTTGCAACGAAGTTATGGCCATTTACCCGATCACGCCGTCGTCGACGATGGGCGAATTGACCGACGATTGGGCCGCGAAAGGCAAAAAGAACCTCTTCGGAACGATTCCGCAAGTCGTTGAAATGCAAAGCGAAGCCGGGGCGGCGGGCGCTGTTCACGGCTCGTTGCAAGCGGGCGCGCTGACCTGTACGTTTACGGCGTCGCAAGGTCTCCTCCTGATGATTCCGAATATGTTCAAGATCGCCGGCGAACAAACGCCGACCGTCTTCCACGTTACGGCTCGCTGCATCGCCTCGCACGCGCTTTCGATCTTCGGCGACCACTCCGACGTTTTGGCGACCCGCTCCTGCGGTTGGGCGATGCTCTGCGGCGGCACGGTTCAAGAAACGCACGACATGGCGATGATCTCGTACTCCTCGACGCACCGCAGCCATATCCCGTTCCTCCACTTCTTCGACGGTTTCCGCACCTCGCACGAAGTCAACAAACTGGAAAAACTTCCGGAATCGACCGTCCGCGAAATGATGGACCTCGACGCCGTCCGCAACTTCCGCGAACGCGCCCTCAATCCGCACAGCCCGGTCATCCGCGGCACCGCGCAAAACCCGGACGTTTTCTTCCAAGGTCGCGAAGCCTGCAACCCGGCTTACGACGCCGTTCCGGGTATCGTCCAAGAAGAAATGGACAAATTCGCGAAACTGACCGGCCGCCAATACCGCATCTTCGACTACTACGGCGACCCGAACGCCGAAAACGTCGTTGTTATTATGGCGAGCGGTTCCGGTATCGTCGAAGAATATATCGACTTCATCGGTAAAGACAAAAACGTCGGTATGGTCAACGTCCGCCTCTACCGCCCGTTCGACGAAGCCGCGTTCGTCGCCGCGTTGCCGAAAACGACCAAGAAAATCGCCGTTCTCGACCGCACCAAGGAACCGGGCGCCGGCGGCGAACCGCTGTACCTCGACGTCGTTTCGGCTCTCGTTCGCAACTGGGAAGGCGCGCTTCCGTTCGTCGCCGCCGGTCGTTACGGCCTCGCGTCGAAAGACTTCACTCCGGCGATGGTCAAAGCGATCTACGACGAACTCGCGAAAGACGCTCCGAAGAAGAAGTTCACGATCGGTATCAAAGACGACCTCACCAACCTCAGCATCGACTACGATCCGACCTTCTCGACCGAAGCGGACGACGTTCGTCGTTGCATCTTCTACGGTCTCGGTAGCGACGGCACCGTCGGCGCGAACAAAGAAACGACGAAAATCGTCGGCGAATACACCGAAAACTTCAGCCAAGGCTACTTCGTTTACGACTCGAAGAAAGCCGGCGCCGTCACGGTTTCGCACCTCCGCTTCTCGCCGCGCCCGATCAAGGGTTCGTACCTGATTTACCAAGCGAACTTCGTCGCGTGCCACCAATTCGTCTTCACGCAAAAGCTCGATATGCTCTCGACGATCGTCAAGGGCGGGACGTTCCTCCTGAACGCTCCGTACAGCGCCGCGGAAGTTTGGGATCACCTCCCGATCGAACTCCAAAAAGAGATCGTCGAGAAGGAACTCGAATTCTACGTCGTCGACGCGGTCAAAGTCGCGAAAGCGGCGGGCATGGGCGGCCGTATCAACACCGTTATGGAAACCTGCTTCTTCAAGCTCGGCGAATTCATGCCGGTCGACGAAGGCATCGGCTACATCAAAGCCAGTATTAAGAAGGTTTACGGCAAGAAGGGCGACGAAATCGTTCAAAAGAACTACGCGGCGGTCGACTCGTCCCTCGCGGCGCTCGAAAAGGTCGACTATCCGAAAGAAATCACGTCGACGTTCCACCGTCGCAACGGCGTCGTCGGCGACGCGCCGGAATTCGTCAAGAACGTTCTCGGCGAAATCTTGGCCTCGCGCGGCGAAGAACTCACCGTCAAAGACATGCTCCCGACGGCGGACGGCACGTTCCCGGTCGGCACGACGAAATACGAAAAACGCGGCATCGCGATCGACATTCCGATTTGGGACAGCGAACTCTGCATCCAATGCGGCAACTGCTCGCTCGTCTGCCCGCACGCCGCCATCCGTATGAAGATTTACGACGCCGCGAACGGCGCGCCGGAATCGTTCAAGTCGGTCGACGCGAAAACGAAGGAATTCGAAGGCAAGAAATTCACGCTCCAAGTCGCGCCGGACGACTGCACCGGCTGCGGTATGTGCGTTTACGTCTGCCCGGCCAAGAGCAAGACGGAAGAAGGTAAGAAAGCGATCAACCTCGAAAACAAGATCGCCAACGAAGCCGCCGAACGCGCCAACTGGGATTACTTCCTCACGATTCCGGACTACGACCGCTCCAAAGCGAAGGTCGACACCGTCAAGGGTTCGCAACTCTTGCTCCCGCTCTTCGAGTTCTCGGGCTCCTGCGCGGGTTGCGGCGAAACGCCTTACGTCAAACTCGTTACGCAACTCTTCGGCGACCGTATGCTGATCGCGAACGCGACCGGTTGCTCCTCGATTTACGGCGGCAACCTCCCGACGACGCCGTACACGACGAACGCGGAAGGTTGCGGTCCGGCTTGGGCGAACTCCTTGTTCGAAGACAACGCCGAATTCGGTCTCGGCATGCGCGCGGCGGTCGACCAACAAGTCGGCTTCATGAAGGAAATCCTCGTCGCGAAGAAAGACCAACTCGGCGACGCGTTGGTCGAAAACCTCCTCGGCAACAAACAAGAAACCGAAGGCGAAATCGCGCAACAACGCGCTTGGGTCAAAGAACTTAAAGCGAAACTCGCGGAACTTAACTGCGACTGCGAACAAGCGAAGCTCCTCGAAATGTCGGCCGACTACCTCGTTCGCCGCAGCGCGTGGATCATCGGCGGCGACGGTTGGGCTTACGACATCGGCTACGGCGGTCTCGACCACGTCGTCGCGTCGACAAAGGACGTCAACATCCTCGTCCTCGACACCGAAGTTTACTCGAACACCGGCGGTCAAGCGTCGAAATCGACGCCGAAGGGCGCGGTCGCGAAATTCGCCGCGGGCGGTAAAGCGACGGGTAAAAAAGACCTCGGCATGATGGCCGTTTCGTACGGCACCTGCTTCGTCGGTCAAATTTCGCTCGGCGCGAACCCGGCGCACGCGATCAAAACGCTCGTCGCGGCGGAATCGTACAAGGGCCCGTCGCTCGTCATCGCGTACTCGCACTGCATCGCGCAAGGCGTCGATATGAAGACCGGTATGGAACTTCAAAAAGAAGCCGTCAAGTGCGGTTACTGGCCGCTTTGGTCGTACGACCCGCGTTTGGAAAAACCGTTCCAACTCGCCAGCAAGGCTCCGGAAGGCGCGTTGAAAGACTTCGAAGCGAAGCAAAACCGCTTCAAGTCCTTGAAACGTATCAATCCGGAAGCCGCCGCCGCTTACGAAGCGCAAGCGCAAGAAGATATTTACAAGCGCTACGAATACTACAAAGCGCTGACCGAAGTCCAAAAATGACAAAGGTTTAACCGCAAGCCGACGCAAAGCGCGAGTCGAAACGCCGATTCGCGCTTTGGTCGACCTACAAAAGAAAAGGACGCCGAGAAAAGTCTAAGCGATTCTCGGCGTCCTTATTTTATTCCCTAAAATCCGCGCCGACGCGTTTTCTTCTTCGACGCCAACCGGCTTAAACGCTCAAATAAAAATTCTCCTCGGGCAAACCGAATTAACGCTCAACGAAAATTATCCTCGGCGCCAACCGACTTAAACGCTCAAGCAAAGACGCGTTGCAGGAGCGCCATATACAAAAGCGTTCCGCCGCCGGCGCTTAGGAGCATATTCTTTTTCCAAGCGTGCAGAATCGCGACGGCGACGCCGGCGATCAGCTCCGGAAGCGCGAACGGATACCGCGTCGGCGTCGCGTGTCTAAAGCAATAAACGACAAGCATTGCGATGATCGCCGGCGGAAGCGCGACGCCGAGATACGAAACGACCTCCGGCGTCTTCCGCTTCCCGCCGAAAACGAAAAACGGAAAAAAGCGGAGCCCCGCCGTTACCGCCGCGACAACCGCGACGATCGCGACCGAATGCGAAAAATCGATCATCGTCCCCCCTCCTTCTCCGCCGCGTCGTTCGCAACCGCTTGCGCCGTCGGAGTTTCCATTTCATTCTTCGTTTCGAAAAAGCGTCGTCCGCCGATCAAAACCACGCAAATCCCGAGCGTCGCCGGAATGAGGAAACTGTCCGGGCCGAACGCGAGCAAGGCCAAAACCGAAACCGCGACGCCGACCAACGCCGGTCGATGGCGCCGCGTTCCTTTCCACTGCTCGACGAAAACCGCGACGAAAAGCGCCGTCATCGCGAAATCGACGCCCCGCGAATCGAACTCGACAAGCGTCCCGACGACCGCGCCGAGAACGCACCCGGCGATCCAATACAAATGGTCGAATAGCGTCAGCCAAAAAGCAAAGCGCGGAAAATCGGTTCCCTCCGGCGACTTGCCATCGCAGGTAAGCGAGTACGTCTCGTCGGTCATTCCGAAAACGATGTAAGGCTTGTATTTACCGGCGTTTCGATATTTATCGATCATCGTAACGCCGTAAAAGATATGGCGCGCGTTGACCATAAAGGTCGCGACCGCCGTCGCGACGAGCGTCGCGTGATTCGCTAGCAAATCGACGGCGAGATACTGCATCGCTCCGGCGTAAATCGTTACGCTCATCGCCAGCACCCAAAGCGGCCCGTACCCGGCCTGCGCGGCCAAAACGCCGAACCCGAACCCGAGCGCAAGATACCCCGCCATCACCGGCAAAGATTTTACAAACGCCGTCCGAATCGTCTTCTCCATCGCTATTTTCCGAAATTACGTCGTTTACATCCAACGCCGCCGTCGAACGGCGCGCCCTTTCTCCCGTTCGCTTCGCCGTCGCGTCGTTTGCACCCGAGAAAGTTCGCTTTCATCATACCGCAAAATCCGATTTTTTGAACCCCCGGCGCCGAAAATTCGACGTTCCGCCCTCCCGCGGTCGAATTTGTTTCGCTCGGGCTTGCGGCGTTCGACGTTTAACGTTAAAATAAAGGCGCTCGACAGTGTTTCGTCCGCTTGACTTTACGCCGTCTTCCCATTTTCACCATTTTATCGCCAAAACCATTGTCTTCCCGCCGCGTCGTTCGACCAAGGAGCGTTCCGATGTCGTTAAAGTTTATCCATTGCGCCGATCTTCACCTCGATTCGCCGATGCGCGGTCTCGGAACAACCGATCCGGAAATCGCCGCGACGATTCGCGACGCGTCGCGTCGGGCGTTCGAGCGGCTAATCGACGTCGCGCTCGAAGAGAACGTCGCGTTCGTTGTCGTCGCGGGCGACCTTTTCGACGGCGATTGGGACGACCTCGCGACCGGACTTTGGACGATTCGCCAACTCCGACGTCTCGACGCGCGCCGCGTTTCGGTTTTTATCTCGTTGGGAAATCACGACTTGCAGAACAAGACGTTGCCGAAGTTGACTTGGCCGAAAAACGTCAAAATTTTCAGCGCGAAAAAACCGGAAACCTTCCTTTATCCGGACGACTTGCCGACGCTCTTCGACGACGCCCCGAAACGCGCTCGCAAAACCGCCGCACGTTCCGTCGCAACGCAAGAAAAAACCTTATTTAGCGCCGTTTCCGAAACCGCGTCTTCTCTCGTCGACGCCGCTTCGGAACGCGTCGCCTTGACCGGCCAAAGTTTCCGCGCTCAATTTTGTCCGGAAAACTTAGCGGAAAACTTCCCGTCGGCGACGCCCAACGCGTTCAATATCGGCGTTTTACACACCGACGCAAGCGGAGACGGAGCCGCGTCGCGTTACGCCCCGACAAGTCTTGAAACGCTAAACGCCAAGCGTTACGATTATTGGGCGCTCGGGCACGTTCACCGCCGCCAAACGCTCCAAACGTCGCCCGCTTGGGTCGGTTATCCCGGCGTTTTGCAGGGGCGGCACATTCGCGAGCCGGAGCCGAAGGGTTTTTATGTCGTCGAAATTGAAAACGGCGCGTTGTCGCAAGAGCCGCGTTTCATCGCCGTCGACTCGCTGCGTTGGTTCGCGCTCGAACTTGATTTAACGCAAGTCAAGTCGGAAGAAGAGTTGCAACGCTCTTTTCTCGACGCGGCGCGGTCGGTCGTCGACAAAGCGGAGGAACGTTTCGCGGCGGTTCGACTTTCGCTCGTCGGTCGAACGGAAATGCACCAAGAATTGACGCGACGCCGCGCTCAACAAACGCTCGGCGAAACCTTCCGTCCTTGGGCGCTCGAACTCGGCGACGCGTTTTGGCTCGAAGAAATCGAATTGAAAACGACGTCGCCCCGCCCCGCGACGCTCGGCGAAACCGGAATTCTCGGCGATCTCGCCGCCGACTTCGAACGCAAAATCGCCGAACTTTCCGCTCGACTTGCCGCCGAAGAAGCGTCGCAAACCGCCGAATCGCAAGCGTTAGACGAAACGGAACAACCGTTCGCCGACTTGGAAAAACGAGTCGGCGTTTATTGGCGGGAACTCGGAATCGACTTAAACGACCCGGCGACGCTCCGTCGTTGGCGCGAAGAAGCTCGCGAAATTTTGATCGACGCGTTCAACGACGCCGAGTAACGCCGCGCCCGTCTTTTCGCCGATTTCGCAATAAAAAAGCGCGGCCGAGGTTTCGCCCGGTCGCGCTTCTTCGTTTTGGCGCTAACGCAATTCGTTATTTCGCAGGCGTTTGCCAAATAAACTCAAACGCGAGCGGAGCCGATTCGCGCCAATATTTCCAATTGTGCGCGCCGTCGCGAACGCGGTATTCGCAGGCGACGCCCGCCGCTTTCGCTTCGTTGTGGAACGCGTGCGCGCCCGGCGTCAAATAATCGTCGTCGCCGCAGTCGAGGCAGAAGCGAATCGACTTTTTCGCGTCGTCCGACAACTTCTTAACAAGCGTATGCGGATCGTTCGCGAAGAAGTAATCGTCGAGCCGCTCGGCGTTTTCGTCGACGGAAGCCGCTTTGCGATAACGACTTACAAAGTCTTTAAACGACGCCGCGGCGACCTCTTCTTGCGTCCGAATCGCCGGACTCATCGCGAAGCAGGCGCTAAACATATCGGGACGGCGCAACGCGTAAAGGAGCGAGCCGTACCCGCCCATCGAAAGCCCGGCGATCGAGCGGTTTTCTTTGCCGGTTTTGCAGCGGTAAAACGTTTCAATCGCGGGAATTAGCTCGTCGAAGAAGAACGTTTCGTACTTGCACGAATCGTCGGCGCTGTCGCGGTACCAACAGCTTTGCGCGTCCGGCATAACGACAATCGCCTTTTTCGTCGGATTCTTCGCAAACCATTCGTCCGCAATCTTTTGCAGATTCCCTTGTTTCGGGTCGGTCCAATCTTTTTCGCTGCCGCCCATCCCGTGCAGGAGGTAAAGAACCGGGTACGAAAACGACGTCGTGCGGTACTCGTTCGGGAGGTAAATTCGGTACTTCACCTCGCGTTTAAGCGCTTTGCTGTAAAGGGTTTGCTCGCGAACGTCGCTGCCGGACGTCCCTTCTTTCGGTTGAAGCGATTTTTCGGTTTCGCGCAACTTCGCCAACCCCTCCGCGTTCTCCGGAAGCGCTTCGTTTTTCAGCGCCGGAAGCAAAATATCGTAAAGCGCGTTCAGTTGACCTTGGTAGTCGTTTCCGTCGGAAGTCATTGCGACGACGACGTTTTGGTCGGGCATAACGACGCAAAATTGGACGTAGGCCCCATCCCCGCGATAAATATTTTTGCGGCAGCGCCAAAATTGGAAGCAGTACCCTTGCGCCCAGTCGCTATTCGGATCCGTCCCATTCGATACCTTGTAGCTAGTCGCCAAATCGACCCAATCGGCGCTTAAAATTTGCTTGTCGTTCCAGCGCCCGCGTTGGAGATAAAGCTGGCCGAACTTCGCGATATCCTCGGTGCGCAAGTACAGGCCGGTTCCGCCTTTAGAAATACCTTCGGGCGAGTTCTCCCAATACGGCGTTTCAATGTGCAACGGCTCGAACAGACGCGGAACGAGGTAATCGCGGGTCGTTTCGCCAACCGTTTTTTGGAGCGCGGCCGAGAGCATGTACGTGCCCGGCGTGTTGTAGCGGAAGTGCGTTCCCGGCTCGCGCGGAACCGGATGCGCCAAAAACGCTTGCACCCAAGTCGGCTCGCCCGGTTTGAGCGGTTGTTTTTCGAGCCCGTAAGTCGCTCTAACCATATTCGGCAGCGAGACTTCCGTCTCGTGTCCGCAACTCATCGAGAGGAGGTCGGCGAGCGTCATCTTCTTCAAATTTTCGGACGGTTCGGGCGGCAAATCGTCCGGGAAAATGTCGACGACCTTTTGATCGATACTCAATTTGCCCTCTTGCACCGCGAACCCGATCGCCGTCGAGGTAAAACTTTTGCTCAACGAATACATCGCGTGCGGCGCCTCGGCCGAGTTCGGCGCGCGCCAACATTCGGCGATCACCTTGCCGTCGCGCAAAACCATTAAACTATCCAAACGATTGAACTTAACGTCGAGCGTTTGAATCAGCTCGACCAACGCTTGCGACGGGACGCCGACCGACTCCGGGGTAGCGCGCGGCAGAGCGCCGTTTTCGTCGAGGTTTTGCGTCGGATTGCAAGTCGCGACGCCGACGGACTTTGCTTCTTGCGCGGCGACAAACGCCGGGGTTCCGCTCAACGTTCCGAGAAGGAGCGTCGCGGCGAAAAGATTAAAAAAACGTTTCATCGTTAAAACGCAACTCCTTGCGCGGCCGACGGTTGCGTTCCGTCGTAACGCGCCGTTAAAGGGTCGTTTCGATTTAAAAAATCGCGCCGCGTTATTAATAAGAGCGGCGCTTAAAAGGAAACGCGACGCCGCTCGACGCGCTCCGTTAAGAAACGCGCCGAGAATCGCCGCCGTAAATCCCGTCGTTACTTGCTTTCCTTAAAGAAGAACGAGCCGGACGGAACTTCGAAAACACCGAAACCGTCGACGTCGCCGACGTATTTCGCTCCGCGCGGCGCTTCGATCTTGCCGTTTTCCAACGACTTAGGAACGTAAATCGTCGCCGACGTGTTCGGCGGAACGACGACCGAGAGTTCGAAACCGGTCGGTTTCTTCTCCCAACTCGACTTGATTTCGCCAACGATCGAGCGGTACGCGCCCTTGGCGAAGGTCAAATCAGTCGCGTCGACTTTCGGCGGTCGAACCGTAAATTTTTTGAACGCAACCACTTCGGAATCGCGTTGAATCCCGAGAACGTTCGAAACGTACCAAGCGACCGGGAACAAATACGAGCTGTGCATCAGCGAGTGGCCCGGACGGTCGAGTTCCCACGCTTCCCAATACGTCGTCGCGTCGTGCGCCCGCATGAAACCCCAACTCGGGTATTCCGTTTGCTTTAGCGTCGAGTAAACCAAGTCGTCGCGGTTATTGTAACGCAGGTAACGGAAGAGGAGCCCGCCGCCGGTTATGCCCGCGCCGATATGGCCTTGGGAGTCGACGTAAATCGCTTTTTCGAGCCGTTTAACGACGCGTTCGGCGTCCGCGGCGGTCGGCGCGATTTCCGTCAAGAGCGCGAGCCCCAAAATCGCTTGCGCGTCGTCGAAATACGAGCCTTCCTCCGGCTTGAAGTATTTGGCGTTAATCGCTTTACGAGCAGCTTCCGCTTTCGCTTCCCACTCGGCGGCGCGGTCTTCGCGACCGATAACGCGAGCGATCCTCGCGGCGGTCTTCAGGTTGAAAACGCGATAGATGTTGTTTAAGCACAACGCTTGCGGCGTGTCGGAGTTCGGCCCGTCCGGCGCGCCCGGCCAGAGCCAGTCGCCGAGGAAGCGCCACTCGTCGCCGTATTGCTTCAACAAGTCGTTTTCGACGTGCAAGTCGAGGAACGCCAACCACTTCTCAATCATACCGAAGTTTTCTTCGAGAATGCGGACGTCGCCGTACTGCATGTAGTACGTCCACGGCAACGTGATGACGATACCGCCCCACGACGGGCCGCCGCCGCCCCAATACGTCGGCGCGGTGCAAGGCAAGCAGCCGTCCGCGTAGTCTTTTTGGCAGTCGCGCCAGTCTTCTAACCACTTATAATAGAAGGCTTCGAGCGCGTAGTTGTACATGCCGGACTCCGACGTGGCGTGCGCGTCGCCGCCGTATCCCATCCGTTCGCGTTGCGAACAGTCGACGACGTAACCGCCGACCGACAGGTTCTCGAACGTCCAGGTTCCGACGTTGTAAATCCAGTTTTGAAGGTCGTTAGACGTTTCGAAGTCGGCCGCGTCGGCGTAACCGGTGCGAACGTGCCAACCTCTAACGTCTTCCAATTTCGGCGCTTCAGTCAAACCGTGCACGGTGATCCAACGCCCGGAGCTGTAATTGAAGCGATTTTTGAAAACGCCTTCGCCGCTCGGACCGATCACGTAAGCGCTGTTGAGTCCAAAGGTTCGCGCGTCTTGGTTGCGCTCCGAATATTCGAAACGAATTTCCGTTCCAGGTTCCCCCTTCACTTTGAACTCCGTCCAACCGGCGAAGTTGACGCCCATATCGACGCGCCACACGTTGTCGCCCTTCATCTCGATCTTGACCGGCTTGATTTCCGCGCCGAGGATGTTGCGCTCGGTCGCTTGCGCGCTAAGTTCAAGTTTCGGCGCGAATTCCGTCGCGTTCTTCCAAGCGGAATCGTCAAAATTGGCCTTATTCCAATCGGCGTTTTCGAGGTTCGCGTCGTAACGTTCGCCGCCGAAACGATGGAAGTTCCATTCGCCGATCAGCGAGTTCGGGCTCTTCGCCCACTTCCAAGTTTTGTCGGTAACGAGGCGCGTCGACGTTCCGTCGGCAAAACGTAAGTCCGCTTGCGCAATAACGATAGGAGTCTTCGGTTTATCCGGCGTCGCGTACTCGGAATAAACCGACCAAGAGTTTCCGAGCCAAAGCGCGACGACGTTTTTCCCTTTGCGCAACAACGGTTTAAGGTCGTAAGCAAGGTAACGGGCGCGGTACTTGTGGTTCGAAACGTTCGGCGCCAAAACCGACTCTTTGTCGACCTGCTCGCCGTTAACGTAAACTTCGTGATAACCGACGCTTGCGACGAACATCGTCGCGCGCTCCGGAATCGAATCGAGTTCGAACGTTTTGCGCAGCCAAGGGTCG
This sequence comes from Thermoguttaceae bacterium, assembly GCA_017559825.1. GTDB lineage: Bacteria > Planctomycetota > Planctomycetia > Pirellulales > Thermoguttaceae > RUG369. Next base: position 27,507 of record JAFYQR010000203.1, read on the forward strand.
TTGCGCGTTCCGGTTTGCGGATCGAGCGTCGTCGTTTCGAGAACGCCCTTCTTATCGGCCGGAATTTCGCCCGCGCCGATCCACTTCGCCGACCACTCTGACGCGTTGAGAAGCCCGGTCGTCCAGGTCGCGACCTCCGACGGCGCCGACATAACCCCTTCTTGATCCTTGACTTGCACCGTCCAATAGTACGTTGAATCGGATTTCAGCGCGGCGCCGTCGAAGTCGATCGGCGTCGACCGATCTGACTCAACCCAACCGCTGTCCCAAACCTTCCCGGCGCCGGCTTTCGCGTCCGCTTCGACCGCGTCGACCTTCAAGCGGTAAGCCGTTTGCGCAAGCCCGATTAGGTCGGCGTCTTTCGTTTCGAGAATCCAACCGAAACGCGGTTTTTCGGCGTCGAGACCGGTCGGATTCGTCAAATATTCGCAACGCAAATTCGTCGGAACGAGCGGCGAAACGTCGGCCGCGCGACTCGTCGACGCAAAAAACGTCGCGCCGACAAGCGTTAGCAGAAACGCGGCGCTCCAAAACGTTTTCTTCATCGCAATTCCTCTATTTTCAAGATGTTAAAGCAACGCGCCGCCCGTCGTTGCGACGAATCGACGCGCAAAATTTATTTTTAACTCGCGGTTTTACGACGCGATTCCGTCTTTTTTACCGAACGTCGCCGCTTCTTAAACCGCTGCGTCGACTTATGTTAGCGCGACGACGTCGAAATCGTTACCGGCCCGAGCAAACCGGAGCGTTTCAGCGGCGAATTCGCGTTGTAACCGTTGACCGGGCACCACGTTTTGCGCTCCGCTTCCGGCAGGCTCGCGTCGCCAATCAAACGGTTGACCCAGCAGTTGACGACTTCGATTTCGACTTCGTTTTTGCCGGCTTTCGCAAAGTCTGTAATATCAAGGCGATACGGAGCCGTCCAAACGCCGCCGACGTACTCGCCGTTGACCTTCACTTTCGCCATTTCCGAAACGGCGCCAAGCGACAAGAAGACGCGCTCGCCTTCCGCGACTTTCGGCAATTCGCAAGTCGTTTTATATACGGCGGTTCCGGAGTAATATTTAATCGCCGCGTCGTCCGCTTGCGTCCAGTCGATCAGTTTGTCGAAAACGACCGGGTCTTTCGGACCGCGCGCGATTTCGCCGGAATCAAACGAAACCGTCCAAGGCCCGGCGAGCGTCGCGATTTCCTTCGTTTCGTCGGAAACCGTTTTCTTATCGCCGTTTGCGAAAACAACGAAAACGCTTTCTTGCGCCGCGAAGTCGAGCGTCGCCGTCGTTCGCCCGTTTTCCGAACGCCAAGCGTCGACGCTCGCCGTTTCGCCGGTCGTCGGGAACCAAATTTCAGGCGTTTTACCGTCGACGCGGAAGGTAATTTCGATGTTTTCGAGCGTCTTATCCGATTGATTCGCAAGGAAATAGACGTCCGAATCTTTCAAGGTTCGGCGGCAGTAAACGAGCGGCGTTCCGGTCGGAATTTCGCAGTCCGACGCGCATTTGAGTTCGGCGAAGATTTCGTCAAGCGTTAGGCCCCAAGCGATCGTTCCTTTGCCGAACTTACGCGATTTCACGGATTTACCGTCGACGTCGCCCCAAAGTTCGTCCGCCAGTTTCTTGACGTCGGCGTCGGCTTGCGGTTGATTTTGCAAACTCGGCGAGCGCAACGGTTTAGGCCCAAGAACGTAAGCGCCGTCCGCGACGAGTTGTTTGATCTTCGCGAGCAATTCCGGGCGCATCGTTTCGAGCTTCGGCAAGACGAGAACTTTGTAAGTCGTTCCGTGCGGCAGAATTAACTCGCCGTTTTCGTTGACGCTAGTCGTTTCGCGCAAGACTTCGGCGTTGATGAAGTCGAACTGACGGCCCGCCGGGAGCGCCGGGTCGACCGCGCCCATCATCTTCGGCGCGTCTTCGCCGATGAAGTAAGCGACGTCCGCGACGTTCAAGCCTTGTTGCAGCATGTAGTTGCAGCGTTTCAAATAATCGACGTAAAGGTCGAGCTGTTTGAACCAAGTGTTATGACGGTTGAACTCGTTGCCAAACCAAGCGTTAAAGCCCGGAACGCGTTCGTCCGGCTGCATGACGTAAAGGTGCAACAGCGTGTTGTTGATCCCTTGCGAGAAGAAGAGGTCGGTGCGCTTCTTCATATCGACCGGGCTGCGACCGTAAGGGTTGCCCGCGCACGTGTTAGACTCGGCCCAAATCTTCGTCTTGCCGTAAGTATGCCCGCACGACGACGCAAGACGGTTCTCGACGTCGCCGAGCGTCCCTTCGCTCCAATATTCGCCGGCGATTTCGTTCGATTGGCCGCCGTATTGCAGGAATTCGCCCGGGAAGCCCCAGTGTCCGTAACATTCGAGCCAAGTTCTTTTACCTTTCGACATACTCGCGTCGCGCAACCCGCCGACGTACGAGTAAGCGACCTCGTCCGCGATGAAGCGTCGCACGTCCCAAAGGAAGCGGTCGGACGTTTCTTGGTCTTTCACAACCGTCCCAAAATAAACGGGCAAGAACGGCGACGGGTCGTAACCGAACGACTTCTCAAACTTCGCCGCAAAGTCGTCGGTGAAGTTTTGCCCGCCGACTTCGTAACTGTCGAGAACGACGGTCGAGAACGACTTGCCGTCTTCCGGCCCGAGCGTGTCGATCAGCTTGCTCATATAAGCGTCGAAGTGTTCTAAAACGCGCTCTTTGCTCATTTTATCGACTTCGTAACCGGTCGCTTCCGGGACGGCCGGCGCGTTCGTCGTTCCGGTCGGCGTCGTTCCGAAGCGCTCGACGATCCATTCGCCTTCCGGAACGTTCCAAGTCAATACGCCGTCGGAGTTTAGTTTGTCGGTCAAGTCGACGACTTTCGTCGGGTCGACGGCAAGCGACGCGTCGTCAATTTCCGGCGACGGCGCCCATTGGTACTCAGTCCACATCGGCTGCGGCGTCTCGTGCATCTTCGCGAGCGTCTTATCGTAAACGGCGGCGACTTTCGGCGCGGCGCTCAACTCGACCGACGCGATTCCGGCGCCGTTGCGATCGCTCGTTACAACCAGTTGAAATTCGGTTGCTTGCGTCGCGTCGAAGGCGGCGACAACCGGCGCGTACGGCATGAAGCCGACGTTGATTTCCGGGTTGTAACGGCTGATCTTGAATTCGCAAATCTTCTTCGACGCCCCGTCGATTTTCGCGAACAATTCGGCTTTTCCGGCGATCGGGCTTTCTTTGAAGCGGAGGGAAACGGCGCGAGCGGTAAACGGTTGTTCCGACTTGATTTCGATCGTCGCCGGTTTATTCGCTTGCAACTCGAAAAAGCCCTTTTCCGGCTTGCTAACGAGCGTCGCGTTGAAGTCTTTCGGCGCCGGATACGCCAAGACGCGGACGTCTTGGTATTCGTCTTTTTTCTCGCTTCTAAACTCCGGTTTCGGCAGCGTTTGCGCAAACTTCGCCGGGCCCTTAACGACCGTTTTGCTCGACGTCAAGTAACGCATTGCTTGGTCGTGCTTGACCCAAGGCCCGCCCGATTGGCTCCAACCCGGCGAGTTGAAAATCCCCATCTCGACGTCGAGTTCGGACGCGGTCTTAAACGCCGCTCTCACCGTCTCGTACCACTCCGGACTGAAGGTCCGCACGGCGCCGCGCGGCACGGCGTCGACGCCGATGTCGCCGATGTACGCTCGGTCGATCCCGACCGACTTCATCGCGGTTACGTCCTTGACGGCGCCCTCGGGGGAGAGGTTGCCGGAAAGCCAGTACCAATACGCGCCGGTGCGGACGGCCCCCTCCGGATTTTGGAAGGTTTTCAGAAGTTCGGCGCGCGCCGGATTCGTCGGAAGTTGGTTCGTTTCCGGCGGCATTTCGCGAGAAAACGTCAAATTATTCGCTCGTTCCTGCGCCCAAGCGTCGTTCGAAACGAACGAATCGAAAACGCCGCTCGCGGACGCGCCAAGGAGGGCGGCGCCGAAAAGCGCGTCGAAAAGAAGCCGTCGTCGTTTTTGTTTTAACATGCAAACGTCCTTTCTCGAACGTTTTCCGCCGAGGCGTCGCTATGAGAACGACGCGAACCAAGCCGCGCCGCCGACGCTGAATCGACGCGCTCGCCTCCGGCCGAAAACCGACTAACTAAACAAAAAGGATAAACCGCGAAAGGCGCGCCGACTTTAACGATCAAAACGCCGCGTACGCCGACGTTTCTCGCCTCGACGGCGCGATTTGCGTCATTATACCAGACGCGTCGAGGCGGCGTCCAGCGTTTTTTCCGAATTTTCTTCAAAAAATTTCGTCGCCGCTTGCGAAGCCGAAAATTTTCCGCTCAAAAAGTCGCGTCCAAGTAAAAAAACAATTGACGCGCCCGAACGCCGCCCGTATAATAAAAGGGCGAAACGGACGTTCGCCGCAACGCGCGCCCGCTTTTCCGCATTCCTTGTTCCCACGTCCAACATAAGGAACGTCCGTATGACGCGCTCGAATTCTGAAATCCGCTCCGAAATTCCGGCGAAAAATAACGCGAAATCGTCGGAAACTTACCCGCTTGCCGCCGAAAAGCCTAAAGCGGAGCCGAAGGTCGTTTCCAACGACGCGAAAGTTCGCGCCTCGAAACGGCTCATGTCGCTCGACGCTTTGAGGGGCCTGAACATGCTCTTCATCGTCGGCCTCTCGGCGGTGATCGTCGACCTCTGCAACCTTTGGCCCGGCGCGGTTTCCGACGTAATCAAAACGCAAATGACGCACGTCGATTGGAACGGAATCCGCCACCACGACACGATTTTCCCGCTCTTCCTTTTCTTGGCCGGCGCGTCCTTTCCGTTCTCGTTGGCCAAGGCGCGAGCGAATGGTCTTCCGACTTGGCGAATCGTCCTAAAGGTTGTCTTTCGTGGACTTGCGCTCGTACTTCTTGGCGTAATTTACAACAACGGCGTCAACTTTGACTTTGCGAACTTGCGATACGGCAGCGTTCTCGGGCACATCGGGCTCGGTTGGATGTTTGCCGCGCTTCTCTTTATGTCGTTGCGTCGTCGTTGGTTAATAGCGCTTTCCGCCGTTATTTTAGTCGGTTGCTGGCTCGCGTTGGCGTTGATTCCCGCGCCGGACGTCAACCCGCCGGAAGCCTTTACGAAAGCAGCGTTTGCGGAGCGTTTTGTAAACCTGTTGACGCCGGAAAATTCGGAGTCGATTCAGAAAAACTTTTCGATGGAAGGCTCGCTCGTCGGGTACGTCGACCGAACCGTTATGCCGGGCAAACTTTACAAAAAAGTCCACGATCCGGAGGGCCTTGCGTCGACGCTTCCGGCGATCGTAACCGCGCTCCTTGGCATGCTTTTCGGCTCCGTTTTGCGTTCCGAGAAGACCGACGAACGCCTTAAAGTTTTGACGTTAATCGGTTTCGGAATCGCGTTAAGCGCCGTCGGCTGGCTCTGGAACGACGTTTTTCCGATTAACAAAAACCTTTGGAACAGTTCGTTCGTTTGCTTCGTCGGCGGTTGCTCCGCGATCGCGCTCGGCGTATTTTATTTAATCATCGACGTTTGGGGCTTACGCCGTTGGGCGTTCGCGTTTGTCGTCGTCGGCGCGAATCCGTTGGCGATTTATCTCGGTCGTAAATTTTTCGACTTAGGACACACTCGCGACTTTTTCTTTGGCGACGCGATAAACCGTTTCGTTCCGGAGACTTGCCAAACGCTCGCGACCTCGTTCGCCGGGCTTCTTGTCGGTTGGCTGATTCTCCTTTGGCTCTATCGCCGCCGAATTTACATCAAGATTTAACGCGCAACCCCTTATAAAACGTCGTTTACAGCGAAGAAAGGCTAGTAAATTGACCGACGCTTGGCGCTTAAAAACGCGAACGCTTCCGCTCGACCGCCCCGTTTTGGTCGGAATTATCAATGCGACGCCCGATAGTTTTTCGGACGGCGGGCAGTTTGCCGTCGACGCTAACGCGTTGTTCCGCGTCGACTTAAACGCCGTCGTCGACAAAGCGCGCCAACTTGTTCGCGACGGCGCGAGAATGCTCGACGTCGGCGGCGAAAGCACGCGCCCCGGTTCGGAACCCGTCGGCGAAGCTGAGGAAATTCGCCGAGTCGTTCCGGTTGTAAAAGCTTTAACCGAGGCGTTTTCCGTTCCAATTTCGATCGATACGTACCGCCCCGCCGTCGCCGACGCAGCGCTCGAGGCGGGCGCGGAAATCGTCAACGACATAAGCGGCGGTCGTTACATCGCTTCGCAAAACCGCTTTGCGGACGAAAACGAAACGAACTTCCCCGAAGAGATGGCGAGCGTTGTTCGGCGACGCGAAGCGGCCGTTGTGTTGACGCACATGCGCGGAACGCCGCGAACGATGCAAATATCGCCGAGATACGACTTAGGCGTTTTCAACGAAGTGTTCGAGCATTTGCGCCGCCGACGCGACCGCTTCGTCGAAATCGGAGTCGAACGCGAAAAAATCGCGCTCGATCCCGGCGTCGGATTCGGAAAAACGTTCGAGCAAAATTGGGAGCTAATTCGCCGCGCCGCCGAGTTTTCCGCGCTATCGCAACCGCTTTATTACGGCTGTTCGCGCAAACGCTTTTTAACCGAAACGCTGCGTCGCGCCGACGCCGACCGTCAAACGGAAACGCCTTTAACCGATGAAACAAACCGACGTTACGAATCGTTCGAACCGGAGAGCGTCGTCGAACGCGACGTTGCGACCGCCGCGACGACGCTTTTTCTCGCCGAGCGCGGCGTTCGTATTTTCCGCGTTCACAACGTTTTCCGCAACGCCGTCGCGCTAAAATTTGCCGACGCGCTCGCCGGTTCCGCCGCTAAATTCTCGCAAAACGTCGGAAGAGACCGCCGATGACGCCGCGTATTGACAATTCGAAAACAACAACTTACGTCATCGGAACAGACGAAGCGGGCTACGGTCCAAACTTGGGCCCGCTTCTTGTCGCCGCGTCGTGTTGGACGATTTCGCCCGAATCGCTCGGCTCCGCCGAAATATTGCGCCGCGCTTTTTCGCCGTCGCCGGCCCCCCCCGACGACGAATCGCAATCCTCCGCGTCGTCGAACGTTAAGAAACCGACAAAGCGCCGCGATTCGAAAAAACAGCCCGACGTTGGCGCCGCGTCGCTTTTCGACTTTTTACCCGACGCCGAGACGCCCGTCGCGGCGCCCAAACGTTTGAACGACAGCGCGTCGGAAATTAACGGCGTTTCGCTCGGAATCGACGCGGTCGTTCCGCTCTTAAACGATTCTCTTGCCGAACTTTGCGCGCGACGCGGCGTTTTTCCATTGGTCGACTCAAAAAAATTATACGGTCCGTCAAAATCTTTGGCGGCCCTGGAACGCTCCTTTTGGCTTGCGCTAGGAACGACGCGCCGCGTTGCGCAAACCGTTAAACGTTCAGAACTTGCCAACGTCGCGACTTGGCGTTCGACGCTCGCGCTCTTTTGCGACGAAACCGCTTCCGCCGACGCCGACACGATTCCGCCTTGGGAGCGCGACGTCGATTTTCCGCTCCCTCGCGACGCTAAAACCGGTTCGTTCGCCAACCTAGAACCGACGTTGGCGCAGATCGACGCAACCTTCGAAGCGGCGGGCGTTTCGCTCGTCGACGTCGCCGCGCGTCGCGTTCAACCGTTGGAATTTAACAACTTAATAGCGCGTTTAGGATTAAAAAGCGACTTGATCGCCGACGTAACGACGTCGCTCGTCGTTGAAATGATTTTGCGCGCGCTCCAAACGCAACCGCCTACGACGCAAGGAATTGAAACCGACGACGCGCTTCCCGTTTTTATCGTTCTTTGCGATAAACTCGGCGGTCGCGACCGTTACGCGCCGCTTCTCGCCGCCCGTTTTCCCGACGCCGACGTCAAAACGCTCGCTGAATCCCGCGCCGCGAGCGTTTACCGTTTTTGCGCTCGACACGGCGTCGTTCGCGACGGTTCGACGGTCGACTTTCCAACGGAAACAGCGGTCGAAATTCGATTTACGGCCAAGGGCGAAGCGAACGTTCCGACCGCGCTCGCGTCGATTTGCGCTAAATATTTCCGCGAATTGTCGATGATTCCGTTCAACGATTTTTGGCGACGCGCCGTCAACGACGCGAACCTCCGTCCGACCGCGGGTTATCCGCTCGACGCGAAGCGTTTTCGCGCCGAAGTCGACGAAACGCGGCGCCGTTTAAATATTTCCGACTCCGTTTTTTGGCGCGAACGCTGACCGCGTCGTCCTTTTCAACAACGCAATAAACGTCAATGAAACAACGACTTGCCCAACTTTTTCGCCGACCGAAAAACGTCGCCGCGCTTCTCGTCGCGTTACTCGGAGTCGCGCTCTTTTTCCGTTGGCAAAACGATTCGATTCAAGTCGAGCGTTTCGAATGCGTTAACGTAAAAATCCCGGAGAGGTTCAACGGTTTTGTCGTCGTTTGCGTCGCCGACCTGCACGAAAAGGAATTCGGCCCGAACAACGCGCGACTTTTCGCCGCGATTCGCGCCGCAACCCCCGACGCGATCGCGATTTCCGGCGATTTGCTCGTAGACCCGCCGTTAAACGTCGATTTTGCGCGTCGTTTTATCGTCGACGCCGCGAAAATCGCCCCGGTTTATTACGTTTCAGGCAACCACGAAGCGATCGCGCCGACGCAAACCGAGTATTTGCCGTTCCTTAAAGCGCTCGAAGAAGCGGGAGCGACCGTCCTCGACGGCGAAAAAGCCGAATTGAAACGCGGCTCCGATTCGATAATTATTGCGGGCGTCGCCGACCCGCTCCTTGAACTTAAAGACGACGAATGCTTGACTTCCGAACCAATCGTCGCCGAGAAACTACGCCGCCTTTTTCCGGACGAGCGGTTTGCCCTCCTGATTTCGCATCGTCCGGAATTAGCGGAACTTTACGCCAAACACGGCGTTGACCTCGCGCTAACCGGACACGCTCACGGCGGGCAAATTCGGTTTCCGTTCGTCGGCGGTTTAGTCGCGCCAAACCAAGGAGTTTTCCCGCGTTACGACGGCGGCGCTTATCGAATCGGCAAGTCGACGACAATCGTTTCGCGCGGCCTCGGCCCGAGCATTTTTCCGACGCGTTTGTTCAACCGTCCGCATCTCGTCGTTTGCGAATTGAAATCGCCGCCCTCGACGCAACCCGCCGATAATTAACGTTTCCTTTATCGATTACGCGTTTTGGCGATTTCGACGCGTTTTACTTTATCGACACTGTGTCAAACGTTTGTTTTTAATTGAGTTAAGAGTTTGAGAATGCCATACTTCGGAGTTCACGAATCGATTTCCGGCGGCGTCGAAAACGCCGTTTTCGCGGCGGCGGCCCACGGTTTCGCTTGCGTTCAAATTTTTTCGAAAAACAGTAATCGCTGGGCCGCGAAACCGCTCGAGCCGAAAGCGGCGCAAAAGTTCCGCGAAGCGATGACGCAAACCGGCCTTATCGCTCCTCTTATCCACGATTCCTACCTGATTAACTTAGCGTCGCCGGAAGCGGAGCAGCTCGAAAAATCGCGCGTCGCCTTTATGGACGAACTTGTTCGAGCGGACGTTCTCGGCGTCCCGAACGTTGTGATGCATCCCGGCGCGGCCAAAGAAGATACGCGCGAAAACGGCTTGCGCCGCGTCGCCGAGTCGCTCGACGGCATTTTCGCGTCGCTTCCGGAAACGAACCGCGTTCGCGTTCTCCTCGAAACGACCGCCGGTCAGGGCACGTACCTCGGCTCGCGCTTCGAAGAATTGGCGCAAATCATTGAGTTTTCGTCGTTTAAAGAACGACTCGGCGTTTGTTTCGACACGTGTCATACTTTCGCCGCCGGGTACGACTTCGGAACTCCGGAAAAATACGACGCAGTTTTCGCCGATTTCGACAAAATTATCGGGCTCGACCGACTTTGCGCGTTCCACCTAAACGACTCCGCCAAAGGACTTGGAAGCAAAGTCGACCGCCACGCGCACATTGGTCGCGGCGAGCTCGGGCTCGAACCGTTCCGCTTTATTGTCAACGACTCGCGCTTCGCCGATTTGCCGATGTACCTCGAAACGCCGAAAGGCGAAACCAACGAAGGCGATTGGGACGTCGTCAACTTGAAAACGCTCCAAGATTTAATCGAATAACGCAAAATTTTCGCGATTTTTATCGCTTGTTTCATCGACGCAACTCGCGTCAAACCAAGCCTTTATTACGAAAGGAAATAACCATGAAAAAGAACCTGCTGACGGCGGCGCTCGCCCTCGTTTTCGCGGCGGCGACCGCGGTTTCGAGCTTCGCGTTCGACGAATACAACGTGTGGCCCGGCGTCGCGCCCGGCGAAAAAGCGGACGCGAAAAAGCCGACTTACGAATATTGGAAGCCGGAGAAAAAAACGACCGACGCTTGTCTCGTCGTCTGCCCGGGCGGCGCCTACAACGGGCTCGCTTACGGGCACGAAGGGGACAAAATCGCGAAATTCTTTACAAGCAAAGGGATTACGGTCGTCGTGTTGAAGTACCGCGTCCCCCGTCGCGAAGGTCTTCCGAAACATATGGCCGCTTGGCAAGACGCGCAACGTATGATCCGCGTCGTCCGCAGTCGCGCCGACGAATGGGAAATCAATCCGGAAAAAATCGGGATTCTCGGCTTCTCCGCGGGCGGGCACCTCACGCTGATGACCTCGACGACGAGCCAAACGGCGTCCTACGAAGCGGTCGACGACGTCGATAAACTCCCGTGCCACGTCAACTTCGCGGTTCCGGTCTACCCGGCTTACGTCCTCGAAGACGGCGCCGACGGGCCGAACGCCGGCAAAGGTAACGATTCGACGATGGTCGGCGACTTCGCGTTCGACGACAAGACGCCGCCGATGTGCTTAATCCACGGCGATAACGACGTTTATTCTCCGATGGGCTCGGTCGCGGTCTACTCGAAACTGCGTAAGATGAACATTCCGGCGGAGATGCATATTTACGCCAACATCGCGCACGGTTTTGGCGGCAACCCGACCGACAATCACGTCGGCGACTGGATGAACCGCGTCGCCGCTTGGATGAAATCGCTCGGTTTCTAACGTTTGTCGCACAAAACGCCGCGCCGCTTCGTTCGACGCTTAACCATTTGTCGTCGTTGCGTTTGCGCGGCGTTTTCTATTTTTTAATTTGCCTTTTTTCTTACCGTTCGACGAGAGAATCCGATGAAAAAACAACTTTTAGCGGCAATTTTTGTCGTCGCGGCGACATTTTGCAGCGGCGTCTCGGCGTTCGACGAATTCAACGTTTGGCCCGGCGTCGCGCCAGGCGCCGCAAACAACGACGTCAAACCGACTTACGAATATTGGAAACCGGAGAAAAAAACGTCCGACGCTTGCCTCGTTGTTTGCCCGGGCGGCGCTTACAACCGCCTCGCTTACGACCACGAAGGCAAGAAAATCGCGCAATTCTTTAACAAACAAGGCGTTACGGTCGTCGTTTTAAAGTATCGCGTTCCCCGCCCGAAAAACGCGCCGAAACACCTCGCCGCTTGGCGGGACGCGCAACGAACGCTACGCGTTGTCCGCAGTCGCGCCGCCGAGTGGGAAATCGATCCTGAAAAAATCGGAATCCTCGGTTTTTCGGCGGGCGGGCATTTGACGCTGATGACCGCGACGTCGAGTCAAACCGCGTCTTACGAACCGCTCGACGACGTCGATAAACTCCCTTGCCACGCCAACTTCGCGGTTCCGGTCTACCCGGCTTACGTTATCCAAGGCGGCGAAAACGGCTCGAATCCGGGCATTCGCAACAAGACGGATATGGTCGCCGACTTCGCGTTCGACGACAAGACGCCGCCGATGTGTTTCATTCACGGCGACGCGGACGTTTGCTCGTCGACCGGCTCGATCGCGGTTTATTCGAAACTACGTAAGATGAATATTCCGGCGGAGTTGCACATTTACGCCAACGCGCCGCACGGCTTCGGCGGCAATCCGACCGACGACCACCTCGGCGATTGGTTAAACCGCGTCGACGCTTGGATGAAGTCGCTCGGACTTTAACATTTGTCGCCGCGTCTTTTACGTTGCTTTTATTTTTAATGTTTAGGGAAAAATTCCGATGAAAAAACACCTTTTGACCGCGGCGGCGTTCGTTTTCGCGGCGGCGACTTTTGCTTCGTCGGCCCTCGCCGAAGAAAAATTTCCGCTTTGGCCCGACGTCGCGCCGGGCGCCGCAAGTTCCGACGTTAAGCCGACATACGAATACTGGAAGCCCGAAAATAAAACGAGCGACTCCTGCGTAATCGTTTTCCCGGGCGGCGCTTACGAGTATTTGACGCTTGGTCGCGACGCCAAGCAACTAACGCGCTTCTTTAACGAACGCGGCGTTACGGTCGTCGTCCTGAATTACCGCGTCCCCCGTCCGAAAAACGCGCCGAAACACCTTCTCGCTTGGCAGGACGCTCAGCGCGTTATCCGCGTCGTTCGCAGTCGCGCCGCCGAATGGGGCCTCGACCCGGAAAAAATCGGCGCGCTCGGGCTCTCGGCAGGCGGACACCTAACGCTGATGGCGGCGACGTCGAGTCAAACCGCGTCTTACGAAGCCGTCGACGAAATCGATAAACTCCCGAGCCATCTCAACTTCGCGATTCCGGTCTATCCGGCTTACGTCCTCGAAGACGGAGCGAACGGCCCAAACGCCAACCGCGGAATCGACTCGCCGACGGTCGCCGATTTCGCGTTCGACGACATGACGCCGCCGATGATTCTATTGCACGGCGACGCGGACGCTTACTCGCCGAACGGATCGATCGCCGTTTACGCTAAACTACGTAAGATGGGAATTCCGGCGGAGTTACATATTTACGCCAACGTTCCGCACGGATTCGTCGGCAATCCGCCGAGCGGCAAACCGGTCGACGATTGGCTGAATCGCGTCGACGCTTGGATGAAAAAACTCGGTTTTTGACCGAAAATTGGGCGCGCGGGTTTTTCAAAAAATTTTAGAAAATTTACAAAAAACGAAAACCAATTTTTCTTTCGTTCGTCTCTATCAATGAGAGGCGGTTTCGTCGATTTTCCGCGAATCGCCGCTCCGACGTTCGCTCGGCGTCGCGCTTCCATCCATTTCGGCGGCTAAGCGCCGTCGTTTCACCCGATAAGGAGACCGTTATGTCCGCGTTTTCGTTAGCGTTCCGGCGTTTCGCAGCGTCGACGCTCGCCGTCGTTTTTGGCGCGACGACTTTTATCGCGTCGTCGCAACCCGCGTTTTCGCAAGGTTTTCTCGCCGACGTTAAGGTTCCGCCGAGTTCGGTTCCAACCCCGCCGCGTCCGACGTTCGAACGTTCGATTCGCCTCGAATCGCTTTCCGTCGACGCGGAAATCGAAAACTCGGTCGCGCAAGTCGTCGTTTCGCAAACGTTTAACAACGTCGGCGCGACGACGTTGGAGGCGTCGTTCGTTTTCCCAATTCCTTACGACGGAGCCGTCGATTCGCTAACGTTTCTCGTTGAAGGCAAAGAGTTTGCGGGCGAACTCCTCGACGCGTCGAAAGCTCGCGAGCGCTACGAGGCGATCGTTCGCCAAAATCGCGATCCGGCGCTTCTTGAATGCGTCGGAACGGGCCTGTACCAAACGAGCGTCTTCCCGATTCCTCCCGGGCAGGCGCGAACGGTCGAACTCCGTTATACGCAACTCCTTCGCCGACAAGACGGTTTGACCGAATTTTACTTTCCGATTCGCGGAGCTCGACAAAACGTCGCTCCGGGAAAAACGACCTTCGCGACAAAAATCGTCGGCGAAACGGAAATCAAAAACGTTTACTCGCCGACGTTTGACGTCCAAATCGAACGCGTCGCAAACAACGTTGTTAAAACGACTTGCGTCCTTGAAAACCAAGCTCCGTCCCGCGATTTCCGCTTGTTCTTCGATCAAAACGCCGACGACCTTTCCGCGAAAATCCAAAGTTACCGTCCTAACCCCAACGAAGACGGCTACTTCCTGCTTCTCGCGTCGCCGAAAATCGTCGCCGCCGAAGAAACGCGTTCGGCGAAGACGGTTGTTTTCGCGCTCGATATTTCCGGCAGCATGTCGGGCCCCAAAATCGCGCAGGCTCGCGAATCGTTAAAGTTCGTTTTGGAAAGACTTAACGACGGCGACAAATTCAACGTCGTTTTGTTCGGAACCGACGTTCGCTCGTTCGCCGAAACGTTGCAAACAGTCGACGCCGCGTCGCGAAGCCAAGTTCTCGCGTTCGTCGATTCCGTTCGCTCGCGCGGTTCGACGAATATCGAAGGCGCGTTAAACGCCGCTTTCTCGCAACTTAAGCAAGACGAATCGGCGAATCCTAAATATCTCTTCTTTCTGAGCGACGGCGAGCCGACGACCGGCGAAACAAACGAAATGAAGTTGGCCGAACTCGCTCGACAAAAGAACGACGGCGGCGCGCGTTTCTTCTCGTTCGGTCTTGGTTACGACGTAAACTCCCGTCTTCTCGACCGTTTTGTGCGAGACGGCCGCGGTCAAGGCGAGTACGTGAAGCCGGACGAAGATATCGAAGAACGCGTCGCGGCGCTTTACAATCGCGTTGGAGCGCCGATTTTCACCGACGTCGAATTCTCGTTCAAATTAAAGGAAGACGAATCGGCGCAATACTTTACGAACCAAATTTACCCGAGCGGAAAAATCGACGTTTACGCCGGAGAGCAGCTGGTCGTCGTCGGGCGCTACGCGAAGTCGGGCCCGATTGAAATCAAGGCGAACGGCCAAGTCGACGGAAACGCCGTCGCGTTTTCGTTCGACGGAACGCTTGCAAACGAAGGAGTCGACTCGACTTACGCTTTCGTCGAACGTCTTTGGGCGACGCGGCGAGTCGGCGAAATCGTCGACCGGCTCGACCTTGAAGGTTCCAACGACGAATTAATGAACGAGTTGCTCGAACTCTCGAAAAAACACGGAATTATGACGCCGTACACCGCGTTTTTAGCCGACGATTCCGTCGCTCTCGACGCAACCGCCGAGAACGTTCGTCGCGCCGCCGGAAATTTCAAGCAGCTTGCGTCGCAAACGTCGAATATGTCGGGATTTGCGCAACGTTCGTTAAAGCAGTCGTTCCGTCGAGCGGACAATCTCGCGGTAGAAGCGAACTCGGACGGCGCGATGGCGATGGCGGCGGCTCCGGTTCGCGCGGGTTCCGCGATGGGCGGCGCGGCGGGTTCGTCTCGACTTCGCGGGCTTCGTAATTCGGCGAAAACGTTCGCGGCTCCTAGGCGAACGGCTCCGGCGCTCGAAGCCGATTTCGGAGCCGTCGTCGACGAAAGGAGCGAAACGGAAGAAGCGGATTCGTCTCCGCGCGAAAAAGTCCGAAACATCGCCGGCAAAACGTTTTACTTTAAAGGCGGTCGCTGGGTCGACGCGTCGATCGACGTCGAGTCGCAGGCCGCGCAAACGCCGATCGTCGTCAAGCAATTCGACGACCAATATTTCGAACTCGTCGGAAAACTCGGCCGCGAATTTTCGCAATATCTCGTTTTCGACGAGCCGACGACGTTGGCGTTTCAAGGACAAATTTATCGAATCGACGCGCCGACCGACAATTAACGCGCCGCAACATTGAACCCCTTTGATTCGCTAAACTTAGCTCGACTGAAACAACGCCGTTTCGGTCGAGTTTTTTTACGTCTCTATTAAAATAGCTCTTGCGCGATCGCCCAAACCGCGTTAAAATAAAAACGGCAAACCAAATTTGCTACACAACTACGCAAACCATATCGACTCCAAGGCAACGGCTCGCAACGCCGCGTTTCGTCGTAACTCTCGATTATCAAAAACTATAAAACAATGCAACTTAACGGTTTAACTACGCAAGAAGTCGAAAGAAGCCGCCGCGAAAACGGTTCCAACGCATTGACGCAAATCCCGCCGGAACCGCTTTGGGCAAAAATTCTTCGCGGTTTCCAAGACCCGATGATCATGATTTTGTTGGTCGCGCTGGCGGTTCAGCTCGTCCTTTTGGCGCTCGGCGAAACCGAGTGGTACGAACCGCTCGGCGTTCTCGCCGCGATTTTGATCGCCAACCTTGCCGCCGCGCTCAGCGAAAACCGCCAACAGGGGAAAGCCTCCGCGCTCAAAGCCGAGGAAGAAGCAAAAGAAACGACGAAAGTCCTTCGAAACGGTCAACTTGCGGAAATTCACGTCAACGAAATCGTTGTCGGCGACATTGTGTATTTGCAAGCGGGCGACAAAATCCCGGCGGACGGCGGCGTCGTCGCGGGCTCGATTAAAGTCGATCAATCCCCGCTCAACGGCGAAACGGTCGAGGCGACGAAACGACCGCTCGAACCGGGCGAAACTTTCGACGCGAAAGACACGCATAACGAGCATTACGGTTATCGCGGTTCCGTCGTTTGCGGCGGCGAAGGGCATATGGAAATTAAGGTCGTCGGCGACGCGACAGTTTTTGGCCAAATCGCGGCGGAGCTGCAAGAAAAAATCAACCGTAAAACGCCGCTACAAGTGAAGTTAGGCAAGCTCGCCCAACATATTTCGCAGTTCGGTTACATTGGCGCGTCGGCGATCGTTGTCGGCGTCTTGGCGCGAACGCTCGTTAGCGGCGAGGCGCCGACGGACGCGATGGGGTGGGTGCATTTGCTGATGAACGCGATCACGGTCGCCGTTACGATTATCGTTTGCGCGGTGCCGGAAGGCTTGCCGATGCTGACGTCTCTTTTGCAGTCCTTCCAAAGCCTTAAAATGGTGCGCGACAACGTTTTAGTCCGCAAAATCCACGGTCTTGAAACGGCGGGTAGTTTGAGCCTTTTATACAGCGACAAGACCGGCACGATTACCGAAGGGCGCCTCTCCGTCGAAGAGTTGGCGCTCGGCGACGCGACAACGTTCGGCTCGTTAAAGGAAGCGTCGTCTTGGTTTACGTCGGAATTTATTGTCGGAGTCGGAGTCAACAACAGCGCGACGGTCGGCGCGGAAAACGCGATTCTCGGCGGGAACAGTTCCGACCGAGCCTTATTGACGTTCCTCGCCGAATCGGGCGTCGCCGGTTTGATCGACAAATCGCAAACGTTGCAATTTAACGCGTTCGACTCCGAAAAGAAAAAGTCGAGCGTCGTCGTTAAGGGCGAAAACGGCCCGGTCGTTTACGTCAAGGGCGCGGCGGAACGCGTCGTCGAACAGTGCGCCCGTTACCTCGACGCAAACGGCGTCGAACAAGCGTTTACGGACAAAAGCGCGATTGAAAAATACTCGCTCGAACAAGCGGCGCGTTCGATGCGCCTTCTCGCGGTCGCGAAAGCGAACGGCGAAAGCGACGAAGCGCCCCTTACGCTAATCGGCGTCATCGGGATTCGCGACGCCGTTCGCAAGGAAGCGGCGGAAGCGATCGCCGTCGCGCAAAACGCCGGAATCCAAGTCGTTATGATCACCGGCGACCGCAAGGAAACCGCCGTCGCCATCGCGAAAGAATCCGGTTTGTTACATTCCGACGACGAAATCGCGTTGACGTCCGCCGAACTCGGCGCCAAATCGGACGACGAAGTGAAAGCGCTCCTGCCGAAATTACGCGTCGTCGCCCGAGCTTTGCCGAGCGACAAAAGCCGCTTAGTTACGTTGGCGCAAGAACTTAACCACGTCGTCGGGATGACCGGCGACGGCGTCAACGACTCCCCGGCGCTCAAAAAAGCGGACGTTGGTTTCGCGATGGGGAGCGGCACCGAAGTCGCGAAGGAAGCGGGCGAAATCACGATTCTCGACGATAATTTCCAATCGATCGGCAAGGCGATTCTTTACGGTCGCACGATCTTCAAAAGCATCCGAAAGTTTTTGATTTTCCAACTTACGGTCAACGTCGCGGCGGTTTTGACCTGCTTCCTCGGCCCGATGTTCGGCGTCAACGTCGTCTTGACGGTCGTTCAGCTACTCCTTGTCAACTTGGTGATGGACACCTTGGCGGCTCTGGCGTTCGGCGCGGAACCTGCGTTGGCCGAGTATATGAAGGAGAAGCCGATTCCGCGTTCCGAGAAAATAGTTACGCGTCCGATGTTCTCGCAAATCCTTTTCGGCTCGCTGTTTATCACCGCGATTAGTTTGTCGATTCTCTTCGTTCCGCCGATTCGCGGACTCTTCGAAGGGGACGCGAAGAAAGCGGCGTTAAGGACGGTTGATATTCAAATTTACTACATAGACGACACGGCGTCAACAACCGACGTCGCGTCGTTCGACGCGCACACCGACGAATCGCAAAACGCGCCGGTTAAAAAATTTGGAACGCTGGACGAAGTCGACGCCGCGCATCGGGAAGCCCAACTCGACTACCTGCGTTCCGCCGTTTTCGCGTTCTTTATGATGGCGATCTCGTTCAACGGCTTCAACGCTCGCACGACTAAGACGAACGTTTTCAGCGGTTTGCGCAAAAACCCGACGTTCCTTTGGGTCTTCGCCGGCGTCTTCGCGCTGCAATTCCTTGTCGTTACGTTCGGCGGCCCGGCGTTGCACGTTCAACCGTTGAGCGCGACGAGTTGGTTCTGGTGCGCGCTCTTCGCGTTCGCGATTATCCCGCTCGACCTCCTTCGCAAGATCGCGTTTACTCGTTAAATTTCAACGCTTACAAGCAACGCGTTACATTGCGCCGTCTTCATGCTTTCGCTTCGCCGAAAGCGACGAAGGCGGCGCGTTTTTCCTTTTACTTTTCCCTTTCCTTTTTACGAAAACGTTCCTTTATGTCGCCTCTTGCAACGTTACCCATGTTTTCACGCGCTTTACGTTCCGTTTTAACGTCGTTAATTTGCGTCGCGACGCCGGTCGTTTTCGCGCAAAACGCTTCGCCCGAACCGACGCGAATCGTCGTTTCGCTTCCGGAAAAACCGGTCGAAATCGCGCCGACGATTTACGGGCAAATGCTCGAAGACTGCAACGACCGCGTTATTTACGACGGCGCCGTCGGGAAAAACGGCGAAGCGCGACCGCATGTCGACCGACTTTTGCGCGACCTCGAAATTCCGGTCGTCCGCTGGCCAGGCGGCACGTTCGTCCTCGAATACCAATGGGAGCGCGGCGTCGGCCCGGTCGACGAACGCCCGACCGTCCCGGTTCGCTGTTGGGGAGGCGTCGAAAACCACCGCTTCGGCACGGACGAGTTCCTCGCTTGGTGCGAGCGCGTCGACACGGCGCCGTATATCAACCTGAACGCGAATCTTCACCCCGATCCGGAGATCGGCGGCTCGCTCGAAAAGTCGCTCGCTTGGATCGAATACGTCGTCGGCGACGCGTCGACGCAGGGCGGTCAAGAACGCGCAAAGAACGGTCGCGTCGAACCTTACGACGTTCGTTACTGGTGCGTCGGGAACGAAGAATGGGGCGGGTTCGGCCAAGGCGTTCGGCTGAACGCCGAGCAATACGCCGCGCTTTTGGACGTTTGGGCGACGGCGATTCGCGCACGTTTTCCCGACTTGGAACTCCTCGGCGTCGGGCACGGAACCGCTTGGAACAAAACCGTTTTGAACCGTTGCGGCGAAAAAATCGACTGGTTGACGCAACATTATTACGTCAACGCCCGCGTCGTCGACGGCAAACTCGTTTCGCCGGACTCGACGCTCTTCGCCCCGGCGCAAACGGAGGGGCGTCTGCGCAAACTCGCGGAAATCGTCGAGGCGGCGAACGTTCGTTTGAACCGAAAAAACCGCCCGATTCGGCTCGCCGTCGACGAGTGGAACTGCCGCCACTCCGTTAGCCAAAACGGTTCGTCGTCGAGGTTTACGCGCCAAGACGATCGCCGTCTTTACGACTGCGTCGTCGTCGCCGGGACGCTGAACGCGTTCGTCCGCGCGAGCCCAACGGTCGCGATGGGGACGTACATTTTCCCGGTCAACGGACACGGCGTCGTCAAAACGGTCGGCGAAAACGACGCGTACCCGACGGCGCTTTACCCGATTTTCCAAACTTACCGCCAAAAAATCGTCGGCGTCCGTTGCGACGCGACGGTTTCCGGCCCCGGCGTTCGCTCGGCGGACGTTAAATTCGCGCTCGAAGGCGACGCAAACGGCGAAAAGACGGCGCTTCCGGAAACGTTGCCTTATCTCGACGCCGTCGCCGCGACGCCGGACGCGACGTCGCTTAACGTTGTTGTCGTCAACCGCTCCGCGACGAAGGCGCAAATCGCAAACGTCAAGCTTCCCCTAGGTTATATTCCCGTCGCTAAGAGCGAGCTCGTCGCCGACGGAATCGACGCGGCCAACGACGCCGAAAAGCGCGACGCGGTCGTTTTGAAGTCGAGCCCGGTCGACGCCGCCGAACGCTCGTTTACCGTCGAACCTTGCGGTTTCCTCCTCCTCGAATGCCGCCGCGACGCCGCGAAGTAACGCCGCGTTTTCCCTTTCGCTTTCGTTTTTATTTGCTTCTAGCGTTTTCAGAGAAAGGACTTTATGTCTCGACGTTTCCTCCGCCGCCGCGCCGCGACGCTCGCCGTTGTTTCGCTCGCCGCCGCGCTCGGCGTCCCCTCGATTTTCGCCGACGACGCCAAGTCGCCGACGCCCGAATCCGCCGACGCTTCCGCCGTCGTCAAACCGGACGCGCCGCCGACGCCGCTCGCGCTAAAACGTTCGTTCGGCGGCGTTTATCCGCGTCTCGCTTGGTTCAACGACGAAAACGAATGCGGAACCGGCGCGGTCGTTCCTTGGGCCGGCCGCCTTTGGACGATCACCTACGGGCCGCACCTTCCCAACGGTTCCAGCGACAAGCTTTACGAAATCGACGCCGACTTGAACCGAACGACGCGCCCGGAGAGCGTCGGCGGCACAAACGCCAACCGGCTGATTCATCGCGACTCAAACCAGCTTTTCATCGGGTCGCACGCGATCGCCGCCGACGGAACCGTCCGGACGATTCCGCATTCGCAAATGTTCGGGCGGCACACCGCCGTCGCGACGCACCTAACCGACCAGAAAAACAAGGTTTACTTCCTCACGATGGAGGAAGGTCTTTACGAAGTCGACGTGAACACGCTCGAAGTGAAAGAGCTTTATACCGACGGCAATCGCCCGCGTCCGGACGGCGCCGACGTTCTTCCCGGCTATCACGGCAAGGGCGGGTATACGTCGCAGGGCCGGCTCGTTTACGCAAACAACGGCGAAGACTCAGCCGAAGCGCGCGTCAATCCGAACGTTCCGTCCGGCTGCCTCGCGGAAAAGACGGCGGACGGCGATTGGAAAGTCGTTTTGCGCAAACAGTTTACCGAAGTAACGACGAAGGGCGGAATCGACGGCGCGGACTCGGAAAACGACCCGCTTTGGTCGCTCGGCTGGGATTATCGTTCGGTTATTCTCGCGCTTCTCGACGACGGCGAGTGGAGCTTTTACCGCCTCCCGAAAGCGTCGCACTGTTACGACGGGGCGCACGGCTGGAACACCGAATGGCCGCGCATTCGCGAAATCGACTCGCCGACCGACTTTTTGGCGACGATGCACGGACATTTTTGGCGTTTTCCGAGCGATTTCAGCGCGAAAAACGCCCGCGGAATCCGTCCGCGCTCGACGTATCTTAAAGTTATCGGCGACTTTGCGCTTTGGAACGGACGAATCGCGTTCGGTTGCGACGACGCGGCGAAGAGCGAATTTTTGAACAAATCGCCGCTCAAAGGCGAGGTCGCGGGCCCGGGGCGCTCGAACTCGAACCTTTGGTTCGTCGAGCCGGACAAACTCGATTCGTTCGGCCCGGCGCTTGGGCGCGGCGCGGTTTGGTTCGACGAAGCGGTCGAGCGCGACGCGGCGTCGGACGCTTACCTTTTCGCCGGGTTCGACCGTCGGAGCGCGTTCGTCGATTTTGCCGACGCGACGCTTCCGGAAGACGTTGAAAACGTTGAGATTACCTTTGAAGTCGACCGCGACGGAACCGGCGCTTGGGCGCCGTTGAAAACGGTCGTCGTCCCGAAAAACGCCGCTCCGCTTAGCGCGAACGCCGACGCAAACGCCGCCCAGCCGTCCGACGCAAACCGCCGCGGCGGAACCGTTTGGGTTGATTTTTCGGAAACCGACGCCGGCGAATGGATTCGCGTCCGCTCGAACGCCGCTCTTGTCGACGCGACCTGCTTCTTCCATTACAAGAACGCCGACGACCGCCCGACGCAAGCCGCGCCGATTTTCGACGGAATCGCTTCTCCCGCCGACGTTTCCGAGTTCCTCGGCGCTCGTATGTGGGCGCGCGCCGATAACGACCGTCTCGCCGTCGTTTCGTCGATCGTCAAAAACGGAAAGGTCGCCGAGGAACGGTATTACGAACTAACCGAAGACGGGCGCCTCGAACGTGTTCCCTGCCGTTTCGAAGGAGGCGAACCCGGAACGATTAACCGCGTCAAAGCGATGGTCGAACCGCGACTTCCGGCGTCGGAAGTCTTTTCCGTCGACGAGTTAAGCGCGCTCGTCGTCTTGAACGGGAACCGCTATCGCCTCCCGCTCGGCTCGGAGGAAGCGGCCCGCGTCGCGTCCCCGCTCGCTTGCCGACTCGCCCGCGAAACGGCGACCGAGCGCGACTTATTCCATTGCGCCGGAACGTTTTACGAACTTCCCGCTCAAAACGCGGGCGGCTTCGCGAAGATTCGTCCGATCGCGACCGACGGACGGCTGATCGTCGATTACGTTTCGTACCGCGGCTTGCTCGTTCTCGCGGGCGTCGCGCCGCAAAGCGTTCAAAATTCGACGGATAACGCCGTCGATTCGACCGAAAAAACGTCGACGACCGGGCGAATCGTCCGCTCCGACGACGGCGGCGCCGCGCTTTGGCTCGGCTCGCTCGACGATCTTTGGGCGTTCGGCAAAGCGGTCGGTCGCGGCTCCGTTTGGCGCGAAACTTCCGTCGCGGCGGGAGTTCCGTCCGATTCGTTCCTCGCGACCGGCTTCGACCGCAAAACGCTCGTTCTCGAAAATCACTCGGACGCCGACGTCGAAATCGCGTTGGAAGCCGACGCGACCGCAAGCGGCGATTGGCGGGAATACCGTCGTTTCCAAGTTCCGGCGGGACAAAAGGTTGAGTTCGATTTCCCGGAATCGTTCCAAGCGTATTGGCTCCGAACGGTCGCCGACCGCGCCGCGACGTTGAGCGCGACCTTTATTTACCGTTGACGTTTTCGAGCCGAGCGAACGCGTCTCGTTTCCGACGCGTTCGCTCGACGAAGTCGTTTTCTTTTCTTCGCTCGTTCCTGTCGATAAATCCGTCAAAAAACGGCTCGCGCTCTCAAGAAAATCTTGACGCCGCGTTTTTTCCACGTTATAATATTGGAAAACGTTCCGCTTGGAAACGATTTCGTTCGTTCCGTTCGAACCGCTTCCGCGTCGTTGAATCAAGGAAATTTTATGTCCGTTCGCCTCGTCGTCGCCGACCCGCACCCCGTCGTTCGCGCCGGTCTCGTCGCTTTTTTCGCCGACGCCGACGCGCAAATCGTCGACGAAGCGCAAACCGGCGAACAACTCGTCGCCAAGACGCTCGCCGCTTGGCCGGACGTCGTTTTACTCGACGTTAAGTTTCCGGATCAAACGGGTTTTGAAGCGGTTGAAACGCTCCGAGCGCGTCGATACGACGGACGGATCGTTTTCTTTTCCGACGTCGATCAACAAGCGAGTTTCGCCCGCGCGCTCGCGGTCGGCGCCGACTCGTATTTGCTGAAGAAAACATCGCGAGCCGAGCTTTGCCGCGTTGTGCGAGCGCTTGTCGCCGACTCGGACGCCGGGCTCGAACGTTCCGGCGAACTGCGTCGCGTCGCGTCGCTCGTTCGTCGTCGAACGGTCGATCCGACGAATCCGCTGACGCCGCGCGAAACCCAAGTGCTTCGTTGTATCGCGCTCGGGTTGAGCAACAAGGAAATCGCCGCGTCGCTGAGGTTAAGCCTCGACACGATCAAGGAACACGTGCAGAATATTCTGCGCAAACTCGACGCTCGCGACCGCGCGCAGGCCGCCGTTTGGGCCGTTCGCAACAAATTGATTCCCTAAACTCGTCGCGCCGAGCGCCGAGTTCGACTTTGCCACTTTTTTGCGCCCGTCCGACCGACGGCGCGCCTAAGGACGCTAACTTATGAGCGACTCTAAAGTCCATTTGATGGTTCGTTACGTAGACGACGCGGCGATCGCCGACTGCCTCGACGTTAAATTGAACGAGGAGCTTAGCATTCAATCTTGGGGCGACGAGATTTACGCGCTGATCCAAAGTTGCAACGAAGAAAAACGCGTCGTCGTCAACTTTTCCAACGTCAAGTTTATGTCGAGCTCGGCGTTGCGCGTCCTCATCACCGCGAACACAAAGGCGAAAGCCAAAGGAATTACGCTTTTCCTCTGCGGCGTCGACGAAAATATTCTTGAAGTTTTCAAGATCACGAAACTCGACACTATTTTCAAAATTCGTCCGTCCGAAGTCGAAGCGCTTCATTCGCTACTTTGACCTTGAACGCGAAATCGAGTTTTCTCTCGGTTTGCGTTTCCGTTTTCGCGAGAACCGTTATGTCGTCGCACCCGAACAGCGTTTGGCGTTTTACGACGTCGTTTCCTAGCGTTTCCGGCGCCGGCGAGGCGTTCGTCGACGCGGTCGTCGAAGAGTTGGAACGGCGCGCTTGGATTCCTAAAGACTTGTTCGCCGTCCGTTTAGCGTTGGAAGAAGCGATCGCGAACGCCGTCGAACACGGCAACGGTCGCGATCCCTCGAAGAAGGTCGACGTTTCTGCGGAAGTCGCCGTCGAACGCGTTCTTTTGTCGGTTCGCGACGAAGGCGAGGGGTTCGACGAAGCCGCGGCGCCCAATCCGCTTCTCGCCGAGAACTTGGAGGAGCCGAACGGACGCGGCCTTCTGTTGATTCGCAGTTTTATGACGAACGTTTGGCGCGCGTCCGGGGGCGCCGAAATCGTTATGGAAAAAACGCCGACGCCGCTCTCCTAAAGCGGGTCGCGACGTTGTTTCGTTTTTGAGCGTCGCGTTTTCTTTTCGAGAACGCGACGTTTTTTATCGTCGACCGTCGTTTTCGCAAAAAAAGCCGAGTCGTCCGAAAGTCCGACTCGGCTTGCGTCGCGCCGCCGTTCCAACGACGCGCAATCTTCTATTTTACGACGACTTAGAACTTAACCGTCAATTCGACGTCGAACGCGAAAGCGTCCTCCTCGTCGTCTTCCGAAACGTCGAACGCCCAAACGTCGTCCGTTTCCGAAGTATCGGCGACCGCGGCGAAGGTTTCGACCAACGCGCCTCGTTCGTCGTCGGTCGTTTCGTTCGCGGCTTGCGTTTCGGCGACCGTTTCGACCACCGCGAAGGAAACGTCGTCCTCGTCGCCGAACTCTTCGGCGACCAACGCGGCGTCGACGGCGGCTTCTTGCGCGACTTTCGCGGAGACGACGACTTCCGACGGATTCGCGAGCGAGCAAACTTCGCCGTCGACCTCGACTTCCGAGGCGAGAACGGCGCTCGACGTCGCGACGACCGGTTCCGTCGCGTAATACGAATCGGAAACGCCGTCGGCCCGCGCGTTAAACGCCGCTAAGAAGGGCGTAAAGTCGCGCAAGTTAATCTTTTGATCGCCGTCGTAATCAAAGACGCCGCAATACTTAAGGTTGGCCGGCAAATCGGCGACATTGTAATTGAAGCCTTGCAAGAACTGGCTAAAGTCTTCCAAGTTGACGGAACCGTTGTCGTTCGAGTCGGCGTTGACCGGATAAACGACGAGGTCGGTCGGCGCGGCGACGCTCGCGACGGCGGCGCCGTTGACCGATTGCGACGCGACGGCGGCGGAAAATTCGGCCGAAACGCTCGCGAAAACGCCGTCTTGCGGGAACGCGACGCCGCCCTTATATTGCGAAGGGTTCGTATCGCTGACTTTCGGCGAAAAACGAACTCGCGCGACGAGAGCCCAACCGTCGTTCGCGGCCTTGCCGTTCGCGGAAACGGTCGCGACGCCGTTCGCAACGGACAGACTCGCTTCGAAACCGGTCGCGGCCTCGACGCCGACGAGCGTAAAGTATTCCGGATTAAACTTTAACGCGGCGGTCGCGGTCGTTACGACGCCGGCGCCGTCGGTCGTCGCCCACACGTCGATATAGAAGTTCGACCACTCGTCGAGCCAAGTTCGCTCGGTCGAAAGCGCGGCGTTCAAATTCGCGCCCGCCTCGGAGGAGGCGGATTGGCAGACGAACTTCACCGATCCGCCGGAACTCTCGCTCTCGTCGGCGTTTAAGAAGACGCCGACTTGCTTTCCGCTCGCAAAAACGACGTCGGGCGACGCGTCGTCGTTAAAGCGTCCGACGGTCAGCGACGCGCTCGAAGCGGCTCCGGTCGTCGTTTCGCCCCATTGGGCCCCGGCGCCGAAAATCGCGCTCGTTCCGGTTCCTAAGAAACCGTAAATATAGGACTTGCCGCCGGTCGTGTTTTGCGTCGTCGCGACGTCAAGCTTGCCGTCGACGTTAAAGTCGGCGAGAATCAAGCCGGTCGGAGCGACGCCGAGAACGCCAAGTTCCGATTTCGACGCGACTTTCGACAATCCGGTCGCCGTTTGGAGATAATAGGCGATATGCGCGCGGTTCGAACCGGACGCCGAGTTCAAAACAACGACGTCGGCCAATCCGTCGCCGTTAATATCGCCGATCGCGGCGGCGGTCGGATTGTAGACGCCGGAAGAAGCGTTCAAACCGGTCTCCGTCGTCAACGTCGTCGCGGCAAAGGTCGTTCCGGCGTTTTTCAAAACGGAAATCGAGTTTTTCTGGGAGTTTACCGCGACGACGTCGTCGAGCCCGCCGCCGTAAATCGAGCCGACGGTCAGCGCGGTCGCGCCAAGCGAACCCAAGCGATACGAACGAGTTTGGTTCAACGTCGTCGAACCGGCGGAAACGCTCAAACGCAACGCGTCGACGTATTGAACGCCGGACGTCGTTTGCGACAAGACGACGATTTCGTCGACGCCCGCTTGCGAAATCGAACCGACCGACAAATCGACGATCGTTCCCATAACGGCGCGCGACGCGACCGGCGCGAACGAACCGTCCGAAATTTGTTGGAAAATTTGCAGGTTCGTCCCGACGCTTTGATAAAAGACCGCGACGTCGGTCAATCCGTCGCCGTTAAAGTCGCCGAAGACGGCCTTTTTCGCCGTTTGATTGAACGTCGCGACCGTTCGCTCGTTCGTCAAAGAACCGTCGAGCGACGCGTCGGCGACGGTAATTTGCGTCGCGCCGACGAGAAGCGTCTCCGTCTCGCCGTCGCCGTCGACGTCGCCGACGTAAACCGAGCGATAGTCCGGCGTCGTCGAAACAACGGCCGATTGCTCGAACTCAAAGCCGTAAGTTTTCGACGTTTCGCCTTGGAAAACGACGTAAGAAGAACCGTTGGCGACAAAAAGTTCCGGAGTCGCGACCAAACCGCCCATATTGCCGAGCGCGGCGACCGAAGACGCGGTCAACGACAAACCTTCGCATTCCGTCCAATTCGAAGTATAACGCGCCTTTCCGTCGGCGAACGAAAATCCGCTTAACGTCAAAACGCCGAACTCCTTGTCGACTTTTCCGCCGACGACGAGAACGCCGTCCTTTTCCTCGACCCATTCGACGACGACCGAGCCAAGCGAGCTCAGATCGACGACGTACTTTTTCGGAGTCAATCCGCTAATATCGGTCAAAACGAGCGAGTTCGAGCCTTGCGACGACGCTTTATCAATCGAAACGACGGTCTCTTTTCCGCCGATCGTCGCGACGTCGACCAAAACCGGGTCGTCGGTCGTCGAGGAGCCGGAAAGATTCAAAACCGTCGCCATCTTGCCGAAATTCGCTTCGCCGACGCCGGAGTAAATCAGCGTTTGACGCGGGGACGCGGAGCCGCTTCCCGCCGAAAGCGTCGAACCTTGAACGAGCAAGTCGGCGCCGGACGCGGTTTCGCGCAACGCGACGTCGAGCGAAAGGAACGCGAGCCCGGAACTCGGGAAATTCGAAACGTCGAGCGCCGTCGTCGTCGCTTTTTTAAACGTAAAATCGGCCAAACCTTGGTAAACGGTCGCCGTCAACGCGAGTTTCGTCCCGCTCGTCGTCTGCGAAACGACGACAAGATCCGCGATTTCGTCGCCGTCGACGTCTCCAAAAACGACCGGCGAATCGTTCGCGTTGGTCAACTCGGCGATCGCCGTCGATTTTTTCAAGACGTAGGCGCCGGTTCCGTCGTTGGCGTAAACGTCGAGCGTTTTGGAACTGTAATTAATCGTCAGCAGCTCGTCGGTTTCGTCGGCGTTCAGATCGGAAAGCTCGCAGAAGTTCGGCGCGCGTTGCGAAAGGTCGATCGAATATTCCGCCGCCGTCGACTCGAACTCGGTCGTTTTTTCCGGCGCGAAACCGCCCCAGTCGGCGTTCAACAGCTCGCGATTTTCCAACGCTTCAAGCGAAAGACGCCGCGCGCGCGGCAAAGAGCCGGTGTTTTTTCGTTCGAACATACGTTGAAAAAAGTCTTTTTTCATTTTCGTTGCCTTCGTGTTGAGCTCAAACCGGGAAAACCGATCGTTTTAAAACCGACGCGAACCATTACGCTCGTCGGCGCCGAACGCGTTTCTCGTTTCGCGTTTGCCGAAACGACCGTTCGATCGCTTCCGTCGCCGGCGCCAAACTTTAATTAATTAGGACGCGCGAATCGCGAAAAGGTTCGAGCGTTTCGCAAAAAAACAAGCGAACTTTGACGCGGACGTCGTTAAATTCGGAACGTCGACGCTCGAAACGCGAACGCTAACCGACGCTCCGACGGCAAAGTCTTCTCCGTCAATGATACCGGGACGACGCCAAAAAAGCAAGAGACGTTTTTAAGAAAAATTCCCTTTTTATCGATTTTAAGACGTTTTTGTACGTCGAACGTCCGACGAACGCGTTTCCCTGCGCTCGCCGAACGTTCCCGAGTCCGCCGTTTTCGCCGTCGCGGCGTTCTTTCTTCAAGTTAAATCGACGTCGACGCGTCGTCCGTTTCGTCGAATTCGTCGTTTTCGTCGAATTCTTCCGACTCGTCGTCGTTTTCGTCGTCAAACTCGTCTTCGTCGTCGTATTCCTCGTCGTCCTCCCAATCTTCGTCGTCTTCGTCCTCGGCGTCTTCTTCGTCGTCGGACGTTTCGTCGAAGTAATCGAGGAAGGCTTCGTCGGCGTTTTCGTCGGCGCGAGCTTCGGCGTCGGCGAGGAAAACGGTCGCCCATTCGTCGTAATCGAGCGATTCGATCGCGTCTTCGTCGTCCTCTTCTTCGTCGTCGCCTTCGTCTTCTTCCGAGGGCGCGGCGTCGACGACGCTCGCTTCCGGCGCGACTTCAAACGGGCTTTCGATCGGCGTTTCGTCCGTCGAAAAAGTCGGACTGATTTCGGAAAGGGCTCGCAATTCGACGCGTTCGCTTTCGAGCGAAACGTTCTTCAACGCCTCGACGTATTCGGCGACCTGCGCGGCGCTCGCCGCGTCGTTCTCGTCGGAATCGACCGCGGAGGTCGAAAAGACGAACGACGAAAAATCGGTCGCCTCGGGCGACGTTTCGTTCGCGTCGGCGTTCGTTTCCGCTTTCGCCGTCGAATCTTCCGTCGTTTCGATCTCTTCGCCGCCGACCGACAGCGCGCCTTGCGTCGAGCGAAGATTTTCGGCGTCTTCGCTCAACTTCAACGCGGTTTCTTCGTCGGAACCGTCGACGACGAGATAGGGTTTGCGCGTCTTTTCGGTCGTTTCCGGCTCGCTTTCCGGAGTCGGCGGCGTCGGCTCCTCGCCCGGTTCGAGCGTTCGATACGCGCCGGAGTTCGCCGTTCCGTCGACGTCGATCGACGGCGCCGCGTCGGCGTTCGGACTCGGAGTCGCGAAGTTCGGCCCGACGTCCGTTTTTTCCGACGCGACCGAAACGAGCGTTTCCGCCGGACTCTTGCGGCGACGCTTCGACTTCGGCGGAAGCAACACGCGAAACGCTCGACGCTTCGGTTCGTTCGACGTCGGCAACGCGCAAACCGGCACGTTCAAGCTCAGGAAAAGGCGGCAAATGTGCTCGTGGCAAGTAAAGAGGAAAATTTGCCGCCCGCTCTTCGCGAAATCGCAAAGAACCTTCGCCGCGAGCCCGGCCCGCTTGACGTCGAAGTTGACGAGCACGTCGTCCAAAATCAACGGCATTTGGATCCCATGTTTCTCGAACGAAACGACGAGCGCCAATCGAATCGCGATGAAAAGCTGCTCCCGAGTGCCGCGAGAAAGCGCGGCGACGTCGAGCGTTTCGCCGTCCGCCGCGTCGACGTAAAGCGCGTCCTCGCCGAGCGGCGTCCAAATATTAACGTAACGCGATTCCGTCAAGCGACGCAAATAACGCGACGCTTCGCGAAGCGTTTCCGGCTGCCGTTCGCGTTCGTAAGCGCGACGCACGTCTTCCATCGCTCGTCCGGCGATCGCTCGGCTTTGCCAAAGGTCGGCCATCTCGGCGATTCGCAAGTCGAGCGCCGCCGCTTCGAAACGACTGCGAATCGACTCTTTTTTCGCCGCGATCGCGTCCGCTTGTTGGCCGAGTCGCCCGGAAAGCTCGAGTTTGCCGCGAAGCTCGGCGTCGAGCCCTTCCAATCGGCGCTCCAAATTCTCGATCGCCGTCGGCAGTTCCTCGCGGACCTCCGGGTCGAGCAGGAGCGCGCCGAGTTCCTCCTCGGAGCAAAAGCCGCCGATACCGGCTTCCAAACGGCGTTGAACCTCGTCGAACGCGGCGTTCAAGCGGCGATACGTCGCGTAACGTTCGACCGCCTCGACGAGCGCTTCGGTCGTCTTGACGCGATATCCGGCCAAGAAGCGGCGAACTTCCTTCGCTTGAGCGCGACGCGCCAGAAAGCGGCGACGGTACTCTTTTTTCAGCGCGACCATCTCTTCCCAAAGCTCGGCGCGTCGTTTTTGCGACAAACCGTATTCTTCGGCGACGGCGCGGAGTTTCGGCGCCAGCTCGAACGGCGTCGCGTTTTTGTCGACGTCGAGTTTCGGCAGCAGCGCGACGGCGGCGTCGAAGCGGTCGACGATCCCTTGCCGCTCGCGCCCGAGGAAATCGATCTCGGCGGCGATCCCCTCGATTTGGCGGCGCCAATCTTCGGTCAAGCCGACGCGGTCGAGCAAGTCGCGCACCTGCGTCGGCTTAAGCGTCGTCGGAAGCCCCGCGTCGCGGAGCCAAGCCGTCCAGCGTTTGCGCGCTTTTTTCAGCGATTCCTCCGCCTTTTTAACGCGAGCTTCCTCGGCGCGGAAAAGTTTCGTCGCCTCGCGCCACTGCGCTTCGGCCGGAGCCAGCGACTCGAAAAACGCCAAATCGGTTTTCGCCTTTTGCAACCGCGCTTCGAGCGTCGCGGTCGAGTTCGGCGGCGCCGGAAAACGCTCGTCGAGCTTCTTCGTTTCCTCTTGCGCTTGTTCGAGTTGGCGCGTCAAGAGGCCGAGACGGCGCTGATTGTCTTCAAGCTTTTGATAATTTTTCTTTTCGACGGTCGTCTTGTAAAAAAGGCAAGCGATCGTCGCCAAAAGCCCGATCAGCCCAACCGCCAACTCAAGGCGCCCGAAGAGCGACAACCCGAAAAGCAGTCCGCCGACGACGACCCCGGCGCCGAGCGCGTACAACGGCGCTCCGGTAATCGCTTGGTTTTCCGCCAACGTCTTGTTTTGTCGCTCGAGTTCCTTGCGATAGCGCGTCATTTCGACGACTCGGCGCTCGACCTCGACGCGACGACGGAGCCCGCTCGCGAGCGCGCCGGTTTTCTCGATCGCTTCGGTCAAGTTGCGCTGCGAACGCGACGTCAGTCCTTGCTCGAGCCGCTCGACCAACTCGTTCAAACGCGTCCGAACGACTTCGAGTTCCTCGCGATATTTCTTCAGCTTCAAACGTCGACGTCGAACCGCTTTAGCCGGAATACGGAAGTCCTCGACCTCCTTGAACGACAAGCCCTCGTCGACCAATTTATTCGGCAAAACCGGCGTCGAGGGCGCGTTTTCCCCCGTTCCGGCGACGCCTTGCGGATTCGCTCCGAAGCGAGTCTCGGGCGCCAAATTCGCGGCGACGATGGCGGCGTTCACCGCGTCGAGCGCGGCGGGCGTCAGCGTCATTTTTCCGTCGCGAGCGCTCTTGACGCGAGCCTCCTCTTCGGCCAGCTTCGCGTTGAGCTCCGAAAGCTCGCCTTGGAGCCGCCCGACATCCTCGTCGATTTCGCGCAAACGCGGCAAGTCGTCTTCGAGAATCGAGACGCGGGGCGCCAACTCTTCCAACGCGGCGTCGACCGGAATCGCGTCCCGCTCGTCGCGAAGCGCTCGATATGCGTTTTTGATTTCCTTAATTTTCTTGCGCGTTTCCTCGACGACGTCGCAAAGAGCGGCGCATTCGTCGACGGCGCTTTGCTCGACCGCCGGAACGTCCCCCATCTCGACGACTTGCCGGCGCGCTTCGTCTCGCTCGTCCCAAACGTCGGCGATTTGAACGGCCAGCTCGCGAACGCGTTTTTGCCGCGTCGTTTTGTCGAGCCGTTCCTGCAGGAGCTTCGTCGCTTCCAAGACGGCGCGACGCTCTTCGAGAAGGCGAGCGTATTCGCGCAGATTCCCCGCCGCTTCGCCGGATTTTCGCCGCGCTCGGTCGCGCTCGGCGAGCAGGTTTTCCAAAATCGACGGTTTCCCTTTAACGTCGAAGAGGTCGTTGCGCTCGGCGACGATTTGTTGGAAGACTTGCACGAACGCGCCGCGATCGACGCCGACGCTCAAGCGGTAAAGCATTTGCGCCGCCTCGGTTTCGTTCAACATTCCAAGCCGCTGCAACTCGTCGAGCCCGATCGCGAAGACGCCGTTATACGTCGATTCGTCGAGGTTGCAAGTCAGCGATTTCGCGAAATAATCGCCGACGCGCGTCCCGTCCGGACCGACGACGACCAACGATTCGGCGATCTTTTTTCCCGGCAGCGGATAGAAACGCCCGCTCCAGTTGATCAGCCCCTCGGCCGCGAGAAAACCGGACTTGCGCTCGATCGCGGATTGCCACCCGGCGTCGCGCTTAACGTACCGTCGCTCGAGTCGATGGTCGCCGAACTCGGACGAAACGGTCGCCGCGCCGCCGATCCAAGCGCGGGCCGCGTCGCGAGCCGCCGTTTCCGCGTCGAGTTTCGTTTCCGCGTCGCCGTCTTTGCGCCGCTCGCCGTCGAGTATCCGTTTAAGTTCCGCCGACGCCGACGTTTCCATCGCTTCGTCGAATCGTTTTTCGCCGAACCCGGGCTTCTCGCCGCGCCGCGTTTTTCCGTCGAGCGCCATCTGAATGTAACGCGCTCGCTCCTCGTCGGCTCCGCCGTACAAGCAGGTGCGAATGAACTGCATCAACGTCGTCTTCCCCGCTTCGTTCGGGCCGTAAAAGACGTTGATTCCGCGCGAAACTTTCGGAAGGCTCAGCCCCTCCCAAACGCCGAAGCGTTCGATTTTAAGAGACGTAATTCTCACGAGAGACTCTCCTTTCCTTCAATATTCTTCTGCAAGTTTCGCAGTTCGGCGAGGACGTCGCGGTTCTTTTTCGGCGCGCCCTTCAAGCCGCCGACGATCGACGCGACCGTTTCGTTTTCCGAGAGCAAATCGACGCCGAGCGCCGACGCTTCGAGCAACGCCTTGCGACGCCGCGCCGCTCGGAGCCGCCCCCGCTCGACGTCCGCCGCGTCGCCGTTCGTCTCGCCGTCCTCCGCCGAATCGAGCGAGTCGAGCGCGAGCAAGTCGAAGATCGTCGGGAGTTCCGGACGGAAATCCTTCGCCTCCGCCGCGACGCGCAACGCTTCGGCGACTTCCGGGTCGTCGTCGTTTCGTCGGCGATTTTCGAGCGCTCGTTTCGCTCGTTCGCGAGCGGCCCAATCGCGCAATTCCTCGGAGAAAAATTGCTCGACGTCGATTTTTTCCCCCGGATTTTCCAAGTAATAGCGCAGCATTCGCAAGTAGTCGCCTAAAATCGTTTGCCGTTCGAACAGCTCTTCCGGCGCGTTTTCCGGGACGGTCGGCGCGAAGTCGACGGAGTAAACGACCGGCGCCGTTTTCCCGAAATCGGTTCGCAAGTCGCGCAGAAGCGTTTGCGCCAGCGTTCCGTATCGAAGCGCTTGAAAAACCGGCTCTTCCGCGTCGACTCGCCAAGAGACGAGCCAAACGTCGCCTTCGGGCGAGCGCCCCGCGAACGCCGCTTCTTCGGTCGCTTTTTCTTGCAGCGCCTTCAGCCGCGAACGCGCTTCGTTTAAAATCGCTTCTTCCGTTTCTTCCGATTTGACGACGAGCGTTTCGGTCGACCAACGCAACGGCGACGTTCTAAACGGCGTCGCGGTCGTTCGTCCCGACTCCGCGACTTCGACCAACGTCGCGCCGAAATCGCCGGTTTCCTCGAAGTTGCGGGCCAACGTCGATCCGGCGTAAACGGCCAACGACGGACTGCGCGAAATCGTTTCGCGAACGCGACTTCCGCCGAGCGCCCAATAGCGAACCGCGTCGCTCTTCAACGCTTCGTTCGGGAGCTGACCGTTAAAAACGCCGATCGTGTAAAGGTCGTCCGCGCCTTCGACCGACTCGACGCCGCCGCGAGGCGCGACGCCCGCCTTGCCCCAACTCGTCCCGAGAAGTCGCGCGACCGGAACGCCTTCGCGAACGAAGAACGTCTCCTCGACCGTCCCGACCGGGAAAATCCGAACGTTTTCCGGGAAGCGGAACGCGGCCGGGACGACGTCCGGCGAGTCGTTTTTCCCGGCGGCCCAATAAACCGCGATCTTTTCCGACGCGAGCCGCTCGAACTGCTCGATCAAAAAGAGGAGCCCCCAAGGTCCGGTTTCGCGCGGCGAAAGCAAGTCGCCGCTCAAGACGACGAAGTCGACCTTTTCTTTAAGCGCCGTCGCGACCAACCGCTCGACCGCGACGCGGGGAGCGTCGAGAATCGCGCTTTCAAGGCGCTCCGGACATTCCGAAAGACCGTCGACCGGAAGTTCCAGGCGGAAATCCGACGCGTGTATAAATCGAAAGGCTTGCGACGTCATATTTCGGCTCTTCTTTGCGAAATTTTGCAAGTTTTAGCGGTTTTTGCGATTAAGCGAAATATCGGGGCAAACGCGCGTTTTTTCGACTCGAAACCGATATTTCGCCGTCTACTATTGTACCTCAAAACCGGCGAAAGAGAAATTTATTTTGCCCGGAAATTGCGAAAATTTCCCTTACTAAATCTCAAAAGAAACAAGAAATTCCGGTTTTAACGGTTGCGCGTTAAACCGGAGTTTTCCCGACGCCGACGCAAGCGCCGAACGACGGGAAAACTCGCGTCGCGGCGATTATAGAAACCGCGCCGTTTAGGCGAGCGCCGCCGACTTTAACGCCGACGACGTTTCGACCGTTTCGCGCTCATTTCGAGAGGTTCGCGACCTGTTCCGCCGTCAGAGCCCAGGTGAAAATCCGCGCTCGGACGATCGAGCCCTTAAAGAACGCGTTCCCCTTGCCGTCTTTGCCAATATCGGAACCGACGCAGAACGCTTGCAGTTTTTCGTCGGTCGGGTGCGTCAGTTTCCCCGCTTTCGCCTTGCGAGCGACTTCCTTGCCGTCGACGTAAAGAATCAGCGTTTCGCCGTCGTAAGTCCCGAAAACGTCGTAAAATTTCCCGACTTCGATCGGCGTCGAAAGAATCTCGTACTTTCCGTCGACGCTCGCCCAAAATTCGAGCGTTTGGTTTTTGCCGTTGATTTCGAACGCGACGCCGCGTCCTTCGGTGTTCGCGAAGACGTCCGCGACGCCGCTCGGCCAAGAGTCGAGCTTAAACTTCGCGGCGAGCGTTCCGCGACGCAGTTTCGCGTAATCGTTTTTGTCGAACTTGATTTTAAGGTAATCGTCTTTGCCGTTGAAGATTCCGCGAACGACCGGGTAAACGGCGAACGTTTGCTTTCCGAAAACTTCGATCGCTTTTTGCGTTTCAAGCCCGTTCGTCGGCTTGTTGACCCATTTGCCTTGGCCGTCGGCGTATTCGACGAAGACGTCGAGCATATTCGCTTCCGGCGCCGGCGCGTTTTTGTCGACCGTTTCGGTCGGGTCGACCGGAGTCTTAATCTCGATTTCGAGCGACTTATCGCTTTCCTTAAAGAACGGGTTCAACGCCGAAACGCGGAGACGGTACGTCGAGTCGGCGTCGAGATCGACCAGCTCGACCCGCGTGTTCTCCGGCGCGTCGTTGAAGTAATATTGCGACCAAAAACGCTCTTCGCCGAACGGTTTCCAAGCGCCGTCAGCCTCGCGACGTTCGATAGCGACGCGGTACGAGTGAACGACGTCGTCGCACGTCGCTTGCGGAAATTCGAGCGTCGCGCCGTTCGCCAACGTTTCGACGCAAACAACTTGCGCGCCGTCTTTCCAAACCGGTTTTTTCGACGTCTTGTAACGCTCGTCGGTGTAAACGTAAGTCTCGACCGCGCCCGGTTTCGCAACGACGTAAACGAAGTCGAAGAAGGAGTTCGTGCGAAGGTCGTATGGCTTCAAAACGACGGAATTGTCGCGGCGAACTTCGACGACGTAAAACTCGGCGGCTTCGCGGTATCCGGGCGGGAATTTGTCGTATTTTCCGCCTTCGCCGCCCATTTCGTAATAGCTGAGCGTCGCCGTCCCGAACGCGGTGAAGCGGCCCTGCCAAGCGGAACGCGGGTCGGCGATCGGATAGTGCGAGTGCCCGGAGAAATCGATAACGTTCGGGTACTTTTGCAACGGTTCGTAAAGGTCTTTAATTCCCCAGTTATCGTCGCCGCGACTCCCGTAGACGGTCGGCGTGATATGATAGTGTTGGAAGACGAAAATCGGCTTGTTCGGGTCGGCTTGCGACGCCGTGTCGAGTTCCTTCGTCAGCCAATCGAGCGCGTACTTGTAATCGCCGTCGCGGCACGTTCCCTTTTCCGGCGAAAGCGCGACGAAGCGGAACCCGTTGACTTCGTAGACTTTATTCGCCGGGATTCCCATAACCTTTTCCCAGCGTTCCTTTTGCGGTTCCGGGCTGTAGAACTCGTGGTTCCCCATGCAGATTACTTTTTCGGTTCCCGGCTTGACGCATTCGTCGAGCGTCTTTTTGAAGAGCGCAATCTCTTCGTCGTAACCGTGATCGGTCATATCGCCGGCGACGAGCAGCGCGTCGAATTTCGGGTAATTTTGCTTCTCCGAATAGTCGTACATAAACGCGACGGCCCGTTGAAAACGCTCGCGTTCGGCGCAGTCGGCGTTCTTTTTGAAGTGAATGTCGCTCATCGCGGCAAAGCGTAACACGACGTCGTTTTCGGCGGCCTCCGCGGCGGCTTCGTAAGCGGAAAAAACGCGACTCGGCAGACAGAACGCGAACGCGCTCAAAGCGCCGCCCTTCAAAATGTCGCGGCGAGAAACGGATTTCGAGGAAATAGCGGAACGCATAACCGGCTCCTTTTCGTCAATAAAACGTTAAATAAAGCGAATTAAAACCAAAAGCGTCAAACGGCGAACGTCGAAAAATCGGTTCTCGACGTCCGCCGCGATATTTTTTAAGCGTCAAATGCAAACGTTTGCCGCCGTTACTTTTGCGAAAGGTTCGCGACTTGTTCCGCCGTCAGCGCCCAACTGTAAAGCCGCGCCCAAGCGACGCTTCCTTTGAAGAACGTGTTCGGCTTCCCGTCCGGTCCGATATCGCCGCCGACGCAAAACGCTTGCGCTTTTTCGACTTGCGAGTGCGTTAAACGACCTTTGACGTCGAGTCGCGCCGCTTCCTTGCCGTCGACGTAAAGAATCAACGACATTCCGTCGTAGGTCGCGAACGCGTCGACGTACTTTCCGGTTTCGACCGGCGCGCGCAGGATGCGGTACTGCCCGTCGACGCTCGCCCAAAGCGCGAGTTTGCGTTCTTTAGCGTCGACGTTGAAACCGATTCCGCGCCCTTCGGTGTTCGAAAAAATAACGCCGTTGTTCGGGGTGAATTCGTCGAATTTGAAGCGCATTCCGAGCGTCGCGTTCGTCAGTTTGGCGTAATCGCGGCGGTCGAACTTGATTTTGAACGCGTCGTCGGCGCCGTCGAAAACGGCGGCTTGCGTTCCGTTAAGCGCTTCTTCCGCGACGACTTGCGGAGCGCCGAACGTCTCGATCGGCTTTTGCGTTTCGAGCCCGTTCGTCGGCGCGTTGACCGGTTTGCCGTCGACGAAAGAAACGGCGAGCATATTCGCGTCCGGTTTCGGCGCGTTTTTGTCGACCGTGTCGAACGGGTCGACCGGCGTCGAAAACTCGATTTCAAGCGACTTATCGCTCGAACGCAGGAACGGATTTTGCGCGAAAATTCGAGCGCGGTACGACGATTCGTCGGCTAAGTCGGTCAACTCGATCTTCGCCGTCTCCGGAACGTTCGAGAAGAAGAAATACGACCAAAAGCATTGCGTCGCAAAGGGTTGGAAGTCGCCGTTTTTGTCGCGCTTCTCGATTTCGACGCGGTACGAGTGAACGACGTCGTCGCAAACCGCTTGCGGAAACTCGAGCGTCGCGCCGTTCGGAAACGTCTCTTGGCAAACGACTTGCGTTCCGTCTTTCCAAACCGGTTTAACCGACGTCTTGAAGCGTTCGTCGGTGTAAACGTAACTCTCGACCGCGCCCGGTTTTGCGACGACGTAAGAAATATCGTAAAAGCGTTCGGCGGCCAAGTCGTAAGGCTTCAAAACGACGGAATTGTCGCGGCGAACTTCGACGACGTAGAATTGCGCGACCTCTTCTTTTCCGGCGGGATAGCGTTCGAGCCCGAGCCCTTCGTGTCCCATACAGAGATAGCTGAGCGTCCCGGTGTTGAACGCGCTGAACCGCCCTTGCCAAGCGGAGCGCGGGTCGTTGATCGGATAGTGCGAGTGCCCGGAGAAGTGAACGACTCGCGGACGCTTGTTCAACGCTTCGTAAGTGTCCTTAACGCCCCAGTTATCGGTTCCGCGACCGCCGTAGACCGTCGGCGACACGGGGTAGTGATGGTGAACGAAAATCGGCTTTTCCGGGTCGGCGGCTTCGGCGTCGGCGAGCGCTTTTTCGAACCAGTCGAGCGCGTAAAGATAGTCGCCGTCGCGCATCGTGCCCTTCTCCGGCGACAGCGCGATAAACCGGAAGCCGTTAACTTCGCAAACGTTGTTCGCGGAAACGCCGAACGTCTTTTCCCACAACGGTTTCGAACCGCCCCAAAACTCGTGGTTCCCCATGCAAACACTGAGTTTCGTCTCCGGTTTCAGGCCTTCGACGAGGCATTTTTTGAACGTTCCGATTTCCTCGATAATCCCGTGGTCGGAAATATCGCCGGCGACGAGAAGGAGGTCGAAATTCGGGTATTTTTGTTTCCCGGAATAGTCGTACATAAACTCGAGCGCGCGCTTAAATCGAGCGACTTCGCGGACTTTCGGGTCCTTTTTGAAGTGAACGTCGCTCATCGCCGCAAATCGCAGAACGACTTCGTTTTCCGCCGCGTCCGCCGCCGCTTCGTACTTCGCGAGGAGCCGAGAAGGAAGGCAAAGCGTCCCGACCGCCGCCGCGGCGCCGCCCAAGAAAGAGCGTCGAGAGAAAGTGGAAAGTTTATTTTCAGACATTGCGCAAACTCCCGCCGCTTCAGTGTTTCCGTCGCGACGTAATTGAGAGGAAGAACGTAAAAAAAACGCTTAATCGCTCGCCAAATTTCGGCGCGCTTTCCCCATTATACCGCGTCGAAACCGCAAAAACAAGAGCGGAAGCGCGTTTTTCAAAATTTCGCGCCAATTTTTTCGCCGATTTTTAACGAACCAAACGCAACCCTTTCGACGTCGACGGTTAAAAATAACGACGCAAGAAATAAAAAACGACGCGCCGCCGAAAATTTCGACGCCGCGTCGCTTCTCGTTTTTTTTGTCGAACAAGAGTTCGCGACGCGTTAGTTTTACTTAGCGTCGCGAACCGTTTGTTTCAACTTAACGCGTTATTAGAGAACGCGTTTCGCTTCGAGCGCTTGGTCGATGCGTTCGCGCAGATTTTCCAAGTGCGCGCGTTCGTAAGAACCGGCCGGAACGTCGGCGTTGATCGTCGCTTCAATGTCGGCGCGAACCTTGCGCAGTTGCATGCGAGCCAAGGCGCCGAAGTCGGCGGAACCGGCGGCGTTCGTCGTCGCGGTCGCGAAGTCCGCAAGTCGGCTCAGGTAAACGCGTTGCAGGTTGCGGCGCGTCGACTTAATCGTCAGTTTCGGCAGCTCTTGGCCTTCCTTGCGATCTTTCGTCGCTTTGGCGGAATCGGCGATTTCTTGGAAAATCGCGGCGCCGAGCGAATCGATCATTTCCGCGCTCGTGAAGACGTCTTCGCCGTCCGCGACGCGAATTTCCGCGTCGGCCAAGTGGCTGAGCGTCGTCGACGAAAGAATCGTGTTCAGGAGCGAGTTTTGCCACGCCAAAATCGTGCCGTGAACGTCCGTGTCGTAACGATCCGGAACGTTCGAACCCCAATGACGCCAACGGTTAGGCGCGAGGTAATTGAACATATTGCTCGGGATTTGGTACGCGTCGACGCCAAACGCTTCCTTGCAAAGGAGGGCCATCGCTTCGCGTTGTTTCGCGGCCGGGGTAACGACGAACGGCGCGCGAGCGTTGGCGTCGCCTTTGAAGTCGCGGTTAATCGAGACGCCGCCGACAAAGCGCGCCGCGAAGCCCAAACCGTTGTTTTTCCACGACGTCAGCATATTGAAGCGCGCGCGGAGACGGTTGTAGCTTTCGCCGTCTTTAACGATGCGATCGGTGAGGCCCGGCATAAGTTGCGACACGAGTTCGCAACGAGTTTTCGCGTATTCGACCGGATCGGAGCTGAGGTCCCAAACGTTGACGTACGGGTCGCAGGTCGAGCCGTAGGCGTCTTCGTCGGTCGCGTAGTTGAGTTCCGGCTTCGTTTGGAGCGCGGCCAACTTCTTCAATTCCGGAACTTCCGTTTCGGTGTTTTTGCCCGGGAAGACGCGATAGCCGTATTCGATGACCCAGAAGTCGTAATCGCCGAGGCGGTACGAGAAGTAGTCTCCTTGCTTTTTACCCTTCGGCATAATGTTGATCGGCGCGTATTCCATAATCGAACCGACGAAACCGCGGTCGTCCCAAGATTTCGCGTTGATTTCTTCGAGCGAGTGGAGCGCGCTCAACTTGAAGTTGTGGCGCAGACCGAGCGTGTGGCCGACTTCGTGCGTAACGAGCGACTTCAAGCCTTGCTCGATCATCTTTTTACGTTCGGTTTCGTGCTTCGCTTTGCGTTCTTTCTTCGCGGCTTCCGCTTGCGCGGCGGCGTCGGCGGCTTTCTTCGCTTCGGCGGCTTTCTTCGCTTCTTCGGCCTTCGCGGCTTCGGCGGCCTTCTTGGCTTCTTCTTCCGCTTTCTTTTCGGCTTCCCAAGCCTTCTTGACTTCTTCGGCTTTCGCGGCGGCTTCGTTCGCGACGCGCAACGCTTCTTCGGCCTTGGCTTTAGCTTCGTCGACTTTCGCGGTCAGCTCGGCCTTGACGGCTTCGTCGGCCTTAGCGAGTTCTTCGGCGAGTTTCTTCGCTTCTTCTTGCGCTTTCGCGGCGACTTCGGCGGCCTTCGCGGCGGCTTCTTCGGCGGCTTTCTTCGCTTCTTCTTGCGCTTTAGCGACGGCTTCGTTCGCTTTGGCGACGGCTTCTTCGGCGGCTTTCTTCGCTTCTTCTTCGGCGGCCTTGGCGGCTTCCGCTTGCGCGGCGGCGTCTTCGGCGGCGGTTTCGTCGGCGATCGCCATCACGTCGAAGAACGTGTTCGCGAGCCCGAATTGTTGCGCGTAGAAGAGTTGCGTGTCGTCTTCCGCGAAGCTCTTGCGGGAGTCGTAAGTTCCGTCGGCGACCGCTTTCAGGAACGCTTCGCTCGCGGACGCGCCGGAGAATTTGTCGGCGAGTTGGTCCGGCGAGTAAAGGTCGAATTGGCGATTCCAGCTGGTGAGGAACCCGACCGTGAGGACGACGTCGGCGTCGAGAATTTGCCCGGTCATCGGGTTGACGCGACGCGGGCCGATGGCGAACCCGGTTTGCGAAACGCTCCAGCGAATCGTATTGTAGTTGACGTCTTCCGGATCCCAATCGTCGTTGTCTTCTTGTTGACGGACTTCGACGGCGTTGTAGAAACCGGCTTGTTCGAACGCGCGGTTCCATTCCAAGACGCCGTCGCGCAAGAGTTTGCGGTATTGATACGGAGTCGCTTTATCGAGCCAGAAAACGATCGGTTTTTTCGGCAGCGATTTTTCCGCTTCCGGCTCGAGCTTGTCGAGCTGCCAACGGTCGATGTAGCGCTTGAAGTTGCCGTCTTGCGAAAGGTCGCTGACGTCGCAAATCGCCGAGTTGAAGTAACCGACGCGCTCGTCGGCGTAACGCGGTTTGTAGCCGGCGTCCTTCAGGCGGCTGATCGAGTAGTGAACGTTAATCGTAACGCCGCGGGTGTCGATGACCGTGTCGCTCGAACCGGCGCGACCGCCGTAAGTCGCTTCGACTTCGATCTCGACGTTGTCTTTGAGGCCTTTGATCGACTCCCAACGCGAACGACTGCGGTCGAACGAAAAACCGCCCAACGCCTTCGACGAAACCATCGCCAGCGTGTCGCTCATGAAGAGGTTCGTAACGTCGACGACGTAACCGCCTTGCGGGCCGCGAGCGACGATCGGGAGGCTAAAGACAACGCTGTCGGCGTAAGCGACTCGCAACGCTTCGGAGTCCGGGCCTTTGTTCGCGCGGTAACGATAGTTGCGACGCAGGAATTGAATGCGGTCGCCGACTTTGCGGAAACGCCAAATCATATCGTCGCCGAAGTCCCAGGATTGACCGCCGTAAAGGGAGTCTTCGCCGATCCCGCGAGCGATCGAGATCACCATAATGTAATCGACGTCGAATTGAGCCGGCGTGATTTCCCAGAACAAATTTTCTTTTTGAACGTACG
This sequence comes from Thermoguttaceae bacterium, assembly GCA_017559825.1. GTDB lineage: Bacteria > Planctomycetota > Planctomycetia > Pirellulales > Thermoguttaceae > RUG369. The sequence goes on from JAFYQR010000203.1 coordinate 70,313, forward strand.
TCGAAATCGGCCCGCCGAGACGCGTCGCGTCCGGAGCGACGAGTCCAAAGTCGCGATATTCGGTCGGAGCCGACGCAAGCGCTTCGTCGGAAACGGCCGTTTCGGTCGCTTCGGTTTCTTCGCCGTTATCCGGCGTCGGCATGTTCGTTTCGCTAACGGCGGCCGGTTTCGAGATTTCGATCGTCGACGCGTCGTCGGCCCAAGCCGCGGCGCCCGCTCCGCCGAAAAGCAACGCGGCGATTAAAAGGAGTTGACGTTTCATGAATAACCTTTCGTGCTTAAAATCGATCCGACGAACGCCGACGCAAAAACGCTTCGTTGTTTCAGCGTTTTGCCGCGACGCCGACGCTTCGCAAAGAAACGCGACGTCGCTTCCGACGCGACCGTTAAAAACCGCGCGACCGTTCGCGCAACGTCGTTCGCCTAGTTTATTCAACCTAACTATTTTACCGCGACGACAAAAATTTATCAAGTAAGAAAAACGAAAAGATAGAAAAAATAGAGAATCTTTGGCAAAAAAGAGTAAAAATAATCAATTTTAACGAGCAAACCGACGACGCCAATTTTAACGCGCTTTCCTTACCGCCGCGCTCGTCGACTCGCCGAAAAGCGCGTTAAAAACCGATTAGACGCCGCCGTTTTTAAATTACGCTTATTTTTTATTTCACGACGCCTTAAACCGTCGATTGTCGCTCAACGGCGTCTCGCCGTCGACAATTTTTTGCACGATTTCTCGATTATTCTCCAAAAAATCGGGATCGGCGAGCAAACTCGGAAGCGTTCGCCACTCGACCGCGGCGACTTCCTCCGGCTGCGGCGCGAGTTCGACGTTCGGATCGGCGGAGCGAGCGTCGGCGGAAAACCAAAAAAGCGGCGCGCCGGTCGGCGTTTGACGTTTGCCGAGGAAGCGTCCGACTTCGACCTCGAGCCCGACCTCTTCGAGAAACTCGCGAGCGACGGCGTCTCGCGGTCTTTCGTCGGGCTCGATCCCCCCTCCGGGAAAACAGAGCGCGCCCGGAGCGGCGACCGTCGCGGAACGTCGAACGATTAGGAACTCGACGCGCGAAAAATCGAACGGTTCCCCGCTCTTCGTCGAAAACGGAGGCCGCGGAACGATCGCGACCGCTCCGGCGCGTTGTTTTTTCACCGCGTTATTTTCTTTAAACTCTCTCGCTTCCATATTCCCCGTCGTCCCCTCAATTTCCTGTCGTTCCCTTCCGCGCCGTCTCTTTTATCCGTTAGGGGCGCGATCTTCGCCTTTGTCCGTCTCTTCGCCGACGCGCGTTTTTCGCGTCCAAAGCCGAAGAAGCCGTCCCGCTTCGAGCCCGAGCAAAATCCCGACGACGTTTTGAAAAATATCGATTAATTCAAAATAACGTCCGGTAAAAATTTGCAAACACTCCGAGCCGACCGCCCAAGCGAGCAAAAGAACGCGCCAACGCCCGGACGTCCAATTTTTCCGCGCCAGCCCGACGCCGAGTCCCAAAACGCCGAACGCTCCCAAGTGCAGAAAATCGACCGCAAACCCGACTTTCGGAACCGACGGACGCGGCGTCAACAGCATATACGCCATCCATATGAAGTACGCGCCCGTCGAATACGAGACGATTTTTCTTATTCGTTCTCGGATTTTGCCGTCCATCGCCCTATTTTCCTCTCTTGCGAGCTCGCCCCGTCCGGTCGCTTGTTTTCGTCTTCCCATTATAGTCGAAAAAAATCTCGCGCAAAGTCGCCCCGACCGTTAAATTTCAACCGCTTTTTAAAAACGCGTCGCTCGCCAAACGGCAAAATAAACAAAACGTCGAAACTTTGCCGCCGTCGCGGCAAAAAATCGCGTTAAAAAGTAAAATTGCCCTAGCGTTTCGGCGAAAAAAAAGTTAAACTCGCGAAAATTTTCCTTCAATCGTTATTGTCGAACGGCGCCGCGCGTCGTTTGGAGAGCGTTTTATGTCCGCCAACATCCTCGACCGTTTAATTTCCGCTTTTGTCGGCGCCGTTTCCGCCGTCGGAACCGTTTGGTTCCTCGACGCGAACGCTCCCGACGCCGCTTCGACTCCGCCCGCGTCCGTCGACGCGCCCGCCAAATTCGAGCGCCTAGAAGTCGACGCGCTCCGCGTCAACGAGGTTCTTTTCGTCGCCGACCCGGAAACGAACGAACCGACGATCGAATTACGCGGCGGTTCGATTTCCGCGCAAGAAAACGTCTTCGCGGAACAAATCGGCGCGTTTCGAGTGCTCGGTCAAAAATTGCAGGCGACTCCCGACGATCCGTTGAACTCGCAAAGCCCGGTTTTCGCCGAGTTGGCGACGAATCAAGACGGCGGCGCTTACCTCGCGCTATTGAGTCCTCAAGAAACGCATTCGGTAACGATCGGCTTCGACAAAACCGAAAAAGGCTGCCTCGTTTCGCAAAACAACGAAGATTCGTCGATGATCGCGCAAGCGATTTTCGTCAAGCCGACCGCCGACTCCGTCTCGGAAGAGCCGTCGTCCGAACCTTCCGTCGAACCGGCCTCGCCCGACGCGCCGACGCCGGAAAATTCGGCAGCCGCTCCGCTTCAGGTTCCGCCCGCCGTCCCCGAAACGCCGCTTCCGGTCGCGCCCGCCGCTCCGAGCGTCCCCGAAACGCCGCTTCCGGTCGCGCC
>JAFYQR010000204.1 GCA_017559825.1 Thermoguttaceae bacterium
AAGCCGCGACCGAAACCGGAACCCGGCCCGCGTTGGCTCGACGCGTTGAACGAACTCTTTCGTTGACAAGGATAAACGATAAATTTTTCCGCCGGGCAAAATTTGCGACGACAAATAGCGCCCGGCGGCGCGCCGAACGGTTGCGCCGAGCCAGAAATCGGCGTCTTGGTTCGATTCCATGAACGGCGTCTGCGGTTGCGAGACTACGTAAAACGAATTTGTTAAGTTGCTTTAAACAGATGGATTAAGGAAACGGTATGATCGACGAATATTTGCGGGCGCGGCGACTTTGGAAGTTGGTCGGCGACTGTTACGCCGGAACGGAAGCGATCAAAAACGGCGGCGACGCGAAGCTCTACCTGCCGCCGCGACCGTTCGAAAGCGAAGAGATTCGCAAGGCCGTTATCCCGTTTGAACGAACCGCTTACGGACTTCGGCGACACGCCGCGACCTACGAAAATTTCTTCAAGCCGACGATCGACGATATCGTCGGGCTGATGCAAAAGAACAAGCCGACCGTTCGTTTCGGCGTCGCGGACGACGCCGAGTCGCCGGTCGAAGTTCGCGATATGGCGAGTTGGGGGAACCGCTTTAACGACGGGCTTTGCGGACTCAAACAACGGCTCAATTTCGGGCAAGTTTTGCACGGGCGTTACGGCCTGCTACTCGACGTCGTCGCCGACGAAAACGGGCTCGAACCGGCGTTTCGAACGACCGAGTATCCGGCGCCGCAAATCCTTGACGGCGAAGAGCTTGAATCGTCTTCCGGCGCGGAGCGTTCGAAGTTGCGTTGGGTTCTGCTCGACGAGTCGACGCGTCGCTTTCGTCCGGAAACGAAAACTTGGAGCGCTTGGCGGCGGCTTCGCTTGCTTGGACTCGACGGCGCAAACCGTTATTACAACGCGATTTTCGAAGGATTCGAAGCGTCGAGCGTTCGCGGCGCTTGGCGCGAATTCGACTTGGAGAATCCGACCGAGTCGAGCGGGAGCGACTTCGCGGCGACGCGCGTCGTCTATCCGTCGTTCAAAGGCCGAACGCTCGATTTTATACCGTTTACGTGTTGCAACGTCGACCGGCTCGGAATCGACGTTTGGCAAGACCCGCCTTACCTCGACGTCGCTTACGTCGCGGTCGGGAATTACGTCGTCGACTCTTGGTACAAAACGGCGCTTTTTCACTGCGCGACGCCGACCCTCGTCGTTTGCAACGCGGCGCGGGAGTCGGAGGGCTTGCGACTCGGCGGCACAATCTGGACGAAGAGCGCGGCGAATCATCCCGTAAACGTTTCGCTTCTCGAAACTTCCGGCTCCGGAATCGCGGAGATGCGAGCGGCGAAAGAGGAGCTGAAAGCGGCGCTTCGCTATTCGTCGATTCGCGACCTGCTCGACGGCGCCGGAGCGAACTCGTCGAGCGACGCGATTCGTTTGCGAACGGAGTCGGGGACGGCGGCGATCGCGGCGGCCGACCGCGCCGGAGCGCGAGCGATCGAGGAACAGCTTTGCTTCGCGTCCCTTTGGGCCGGAGCGTCGCGCGACGAGACCCGCGACCGAATTTCGTTCGAAGCGGACGTTTCTTACCTCGGAACGGAGGTTCGGCTCGAGTCGGTCGTCGCGTTTTTGTCGACGAACGCGCAAGTCGGAATCCTTTCGAACGCCAACGTTTACGCGTTGCTTCAAAAGTCGGTTCCGGGCGTTTTTTCGTCGTTCGAGGACAACGAAGCGCAAAAGACGCTCGACGAAGAAACGGCGCGAGAAGCCGGGTTGGGCGCGGCGTTCGGAGCGTCGGGCGAACTTGGCGACGAAGACGACGAAGACGACGAAGACGACGCGGCGTCGACCGGCGAAGAAGACAAGAGCGACGACGAAGACGAAGCGGAGAAAGAAAAATGAGCGCGAACGCAATCGTCGAAAAAGAAACGAGTTCTGAACAAACGGAGCGCGAAACGCAAAAGGCGACGCCGCGACGCAAAAGAGGAAAGAGCGTCGATCTTTCGAACGTTTCGCCCGACGCGGTCGCGAAGTACGAACCGCTGATTCGTTCGTTATGTCAAAGCGGAAAATACGGCTCCGCGTTGACTTACGACGAAAAGTTTTCGGCGGGAACCCTCGGCGCGTTGCGGGCGTTGGCGACGTTCGACTCGACGCGCGGAACGAGCGAGGCGTTTTGGGTTTCGTACCAAGCGGACGCGGCGATTAAACGGGAAGCGCGGAAAGCCCGTCGTCGCGTCGTTTGCGTCGATTCGGCGGCGTTCGATTTCATCGCGGAACGCTCGGAGTCGCCGGACGAAACGGCGTCGCGCAACGAAGAGCGCGAACTTTTTCGGGCGGCGCTCGAAACGCTCGACGAACGAAGTCGGCGGCTCGTTCAAAAGATCGGACTCGAAGGGCGGCGTCAGCGCGAAGTCGCGGCGGAGGAAGGAATTTCGCAATCTTGGGCGTCGCGGCTTTACCGTCGCGCGCTCGACAAAATTCGACGGTATGTCGTCGAAGGCGGCGTCGACCGCGTCGAAGAGGAACGGCGCCGACGATGAAAAGTAAAACGGACTCTAAGACGAACGGCGACAAGACGTTCGAGGATATTCTTCTGGACTTTCAGACGCGGCTTCAAGGCGTCGCGAACGGTTTGGCGGCGAAGCTCGGCGAACTGATCGCGTCGACCGACGCGGCGATTTTGCGAACGCTCGTGAAGGAACTGCCGAAGCGGGAAAAGTCGATTCGCGCGGAAACTCGCCGGATTGAACGACTTATCGCGAAAATTGAGAAAATGCGGCGGCCCGGTTTCGACGCGGCCCGCGACTTGACGTTCGAAACCGCGCTCGAAGTCGGCGACGCGGCGTCGTCGCAAACGGTTCGCGAAATCGAGACGGCGCAACAGGACGCGGCGGAGCGGGGCGGCGGCGATTTTTCCGCGTCGAAAAAGAGCGGGAAGCGTCCGAAAAGCCTTGGCGCGAAACAGGTTAAGGAAATCGTCGAGTACGAGCCGATCGACGGCGAATCGATCGCGGGCTGGTTCGAAGGGCTCCGGCGCGGCGACCTGCAACGGATAACGCGGGCGGTCGCTCGGGCGTCGGTCGAGGGGCTGACGGTCTCGGCGATCGCGTCGGCGATTCGCGGAACGAAGGCGAACGGATACCGCGACGGGATTCTGCAAACGACGCGCGACGGCGCCGCAAAACTTGCCCGCACAACGATTAACGGCGTTTGCAATAACGCGCGACTCGAAACGATTCGCGAAAACGAGGACGTCGTCGACGGCGCGAAGTTTGTCGGAACGCTCGACGGACGGACGTGCCCGCACTGCGGCGCGCTCGACGGTAAAATTTGGCCGGTCAAGGGGTTAGACGCGGTGCGACGACCGCCGATTCATATTTCTTGCCGATGTTGCGTCGTGCCGCATATCGACCTGCGAACGCCGGACGGGAAAATCGTCGAAGTCGGAACGCGACCGGCCGCGAACGCCGATTTCGACGCGCTCGCGAAAGAGTCGTACAACAACACCGCGCGGGAAAAGGGGTTAAAGAGGAGATGGGACGACCTGTCGCCGTCGACGCGCTTGAAATACTACTACCAAGCGCAAAAAGATTACGAACGCCGAACTGGCAAACCGGCTTACCGGCAAGTCGCGCCGTCGACGACGTTTAGGGACTACTTCGAGCGTCAACCGGCGACGTTCCAGCGCGCGTGGCTCGGCAAAAACCGCTACGAACTGTATCGAACCGGCGCCGCGACCTTCGACGATTTGACGAAACCCGCCGCAACGTACCGCGCGACGACCGGCGCGCTTTTCCAAGCGTCCGAACCGTCGGGCGAAAAACGCGTTTCGACGCCGGAACCGGAACCGAAGCGCGGCAAACGACTTAGCGATTTTGGGCCGTTGCGTTCGTCGGCAAACGCCGCGCCGATTACCGACGCGAAATCGTTTATCGCGGCGATTGAAGAGCGACGGCGGGAAGTCTTCGGCGAAGCGGAAGCGGAAAAACTGAACGCGCAAGAACGGGAATACGCGCTGGAACGCGTCAAAGCGGCGAACGCGGGGCGCGAGTATCGGCGGGCGCAACGAGCGCATGAACACGCCGGAGCGTTTGGGAAAAAAAGGTTGGAACCGATTTTAGAAGAGAAAGAAAAAGTTTTTGCGGAGGTTCGAAACGATATAGAGAAAAAACGGTTTGAACGTTACGCGGCAAGCGAACGGATGTTTTTGCTTGACGCGCTTTTTCCCGACGTCGGCGGCGCGTCGCTGTTTAACGTAAAGGAACGTCAAGATTTGGCGAGCGTCTTCGCCGGTCGACAATGCGACGCGCCCGCCCTAGAAGTTCTCGAACTTTTTGATCGAATCGGTCGTTTTGTCGGCGCGGACGTCTCGACGGTAAAACCGTTTGCGCAGTTTTCGCAGACGGTCGACGGGGGCGGGGCCTATTACGACGTCCCGCCGCGCATTTTAATCGCCCGTAAAAAGGCGGACGCCGTTTGCGACTTTTTTGCGACGTTCGCGCACGAAGTCGGACATTGGTTTGAACTTCGCGTTTTAGGGTACGACGTCGCGGACTCCAATGTTAATTGGTTGCGCGAAGTTACCGGTAACGAAAACGCGTCGCAGGTTCAAAAGCAAGAGGGCGAATTCTTAGACCTAAGCGGTTGCCAAGACGTTTTTTGGAGTTATAATTATTACAGCGCTTGGGTTTATCCGTCGCGTCGTTCACCCGACGCTAAAACTTACCGCGCGTGCGAGGTTGCTTCAACGGGATTCGCCGGTTTGTTGACCGACCCGGAAGCGTTCGCGCGTTCGGCTCCGGAGCATTTTAATCGAATCCTTTCAATCATTCAAGCCGCAAAGGTTAAACAATGAGTAAAACCGTTTATCGATTCCGTTACAATGGAGACGAGGGGATTACGCCGTGGTTTACCGTTGATGAAAACGGCGGTTTTGGCCTCGACGCGTCGGACGGCGAATGGGAATGGTTTCGGAAGCGTTGCCATCACGACGCGCACGAACTGCCCGGCGAAGAGCGTTATTTCTGCCTTTTGGGTTGGTCGGCTCCTTATCCGGAAGCGTTGCGTGCGTTGTGTTGCGCGCTTCATATTTGGCCGCCGTTCGACAACGCGGAGCGCGAAACGCCGATACCTTATGACGTCGAAGAGATAACGCCCAACCCGGCGACCCTCGACCCGCAATACGCCAACCCGCTTTTTTGACGAACGACCGGCGGAGGTTCTTAGAGGCCGAAGGGGAAAAATGTTAAATAAAACGCTTTTTAATATTTTACTTACCTTTGAATCTTTGGTTCCAGCGTTCATTGTTTACGCTTTAACGCGTTGGGATTCTTACGGAATTTTTTGGGGGTTAATTGTTGGTTCAATAATCTTGACAGGCGTTAGCCTTTGGGTTTTATACCAAATTCCCAAAAGAATTACACCTCGTTTTGTTGAAATCGAAGAGACGAAAAATATCGATAAAGAACCTTTGGGATTTCTTTTAGCTTATTTATGGCCGTTTATGACGCAATCGATCGAATTTACTGAAAACGTATGGGTTTTTATCGCCGTTATTTTCGTATTTGCCGTTTGTTTTTACCAATCGTCGGCCTTTATTTTCAATCCGGTTTTAACGCTTCTGGGATACCATTTTTATGAAATAAAAGTAGGAAAACGTGTTAAAACTTTTTTGATTTCGAAGAAAATATTTTCGTTAGAAAAAAACACTTTGAGAATTTGCGAGCTATCGAATAACGTTTGGTTTGACTTAGGAGGAGAAAATGGGGACGTTTGACTTTTTTGTTGTTTTCAAAAATTCCGCCAACGAAACCTGTTACCGTTATCTGGTTACCGATAACCAGATGTATGATGAATTGTCTTCTTTGTTCCCTGAGATGCGAACGAAGTTCTTTGCAAATCGAGAAGCGATCGATTACACGGTTGGCTATAAATTAGACAAAGGAGAATATTTCCTTAGAAGGAATTTTCAATTTCCAGATTTAGAAACAATATTGGGGGGAATTGCTGAAACTGAACCTTTTTATCCATCTTCGGAGATGCAAGATAAAATTCGAGCGTTTATTGCCGTCGACAAAGAATCGAAAGCGATAATGTTTCAGTCGTATCATTCGTTAAAATTTTTGACCAATAAAAAGACGTATTGGTGGTCGTTTCATGACTCCAAAACGTTTCAACCTTTTAACGCGTTTGCGTTTGGAGTTGCCTCTCGACTTTGCGCTGTTTTTCAAAACGGAAACCTTGCCTTTGAATCGATCGACGCCATTAAAACGTTTCTAGACGTCAAAGACTTTTTTGCAGAAGCGTCGAACGAACAAATTAAAGAAATGATCGACGCTGTCGATTGGCTTGGATGTGAATCTTTTGATGAAATGATTATAGGGTTGGATTCAGAGGACAGAAAATTGTTTTCGCAGATACAAAGTTTGGATATTGCGGAAATGATGGAAAATTTTGAAAAAATTAAGAGCGAAGCGACGTCGTTGGAAATTCCTTTATCAATCGTAGGCGAGCAAATTATAATTCCGTGCCATGATAAAAAAGCGCGAAAAAGGACATTGAATTTTCTTGCGGAGAATTATTATGTCGGTTCTTTTTCAGGAGAAAAGTATAGATCGAATTCTAAAAAAAGAGTGGTGAACAATCAATAAAATTAACGAAACGCCGTCGCTTCAAAATTTCAAGGAGCCACGAGGTAGCAAAATGACCGTTAAAGAACTGATCGAGGAACTTGAAAAATGGAACCCTAACGCGCGCGTTTACGTGCGACATTACGGCGGGTACGATAGCGATCGCGACGAACTTTACAATGCGAGGTCGGAAATCACCGAGTTCATCGGGAAAAACGACGACGAGGCGGATTTCCGAACAGATTCGGCGATAATGGGGATAGACTGATATGACGGTATCCGAACTGATCGAAAAGCTGAAAGAATACGACGGCGACGCTCGCGTCTGCGGTTACGACGCGCGGCCCGGTTGGCGCAACGGCGGCTTTTTCGTCGTCGACGTCGAACTTGATAACGACGGAAGCGGCGACGTCGCGCTCTTTTTCGACCCCGCGTGAGTCGAGCGGAGAACGGAGCGCAAACGTCGCGCCGCCGGGGCGAGCGGTCGAGAAAGACCGACGCCGGAAAAGGAACTTGTAAGTAAAACTTAATAGTTGAAGCGCCCGACGCGCCGTCCCTTGCGTCCGGCGAACGAACGCAACGCATAAATACACCCGCCAAGCCTAGCGCGGAAACTCGGCCCCCCGGTTTCCGCGACGCTCAAACGGCGGGTTTTTGCGTTTCTTGGCGCCGTCGAAGAATACAGTAATGGACGGTAATTTAACTTGACAATCGGCGCTGAATGTATTATAATTAAAAGTTTATAGGGAACGCGGAAAAGCAGGTTCCAGAGATTCTAGTGATTGTAACGGTTGTATGATTGCGGTTTAGGCGATCGGCAAGACGAAAAAAGTAATTAGGTGAGCGGCTGGGTTATGAAAAATATTCCAAATCATGCGGTCGTTGATCTTTTTTGCGGCGTCGGCGGTTTAACGCATGGGTTGAAGCAGGCCGGCTTGAATGTTGTCGCAGGGTTAGATTGCGACAACGATTGTCGATATGCTTACGAGGTCAATAATAAAGGGGCTAAATTTTTAAATCAAGACGTCGCCAATTTAACCGGTTCTGACTTAGAACGTTTATATCCAAGCGATAGCGTTAAAATCTTAGTCGGTTGCGCGCCTTGTCAGCCTTTTTCGCTCTACTCTTCTCGTTATCGTAAGGAGGGGCATAAGGATAATAAATGGAAACTCCTTTATTCTTTTGCTAATCTCGTCGAAGCGATTCAACCGCAGGTTGTTTCGATGGAGAATGTTCCAGGGTTGCAAAAGGAATCCGTTTTTACGGATTTTGTTAATATTTTGGAACAAAATGGCTATTATGTAGTTTATAGAGTCGTTTTTTGCCCAGATTACGGCGCGCCTCAAAATCGTAGACGTCTTGTCTTACTTGCGTCGCGATTTGGGGAAATCGCTTTTCCTGAAAAAACTCATAGTCAAGGAAATTATGTTACTGTGCGCGACGCCATTGGGCATTTTCCTAAAATAGCTGACGGTGAAACCGACGTTACCGATCGGCTTCACCATTCGTGCGCTTTGTCAAAGTTGAATAAGCAACGTATGGCGCAGTCGAAACCTGGGGGAACTTGGCGCGATTGGGATGAACATTTAAGGCTTAAGTGTCATCGAGCTAGTTCAGGAAAGACGTTTCCTTCCGTCTATGGACGAATGAAATGGGACGAACCGTCGCCGACAATCACAACTCAATTTTTTGGTTATGGGAACGGTAGATTTGGACATCCGGAGCAAGATCGAGCCATTTCCATTCGCGAAGGGGCGTCGTTGCAAACTTTCCCGGACGATTATAAATTTTTAAGCGAAGAGCAAACGTTTAATCGAACAAAACTTGGGATTCATATTGGAAACGCGGTGCCTGTTGTTTTAGGGAAAGCAATCGGCGTAGCTATTAAAAAATATATGCAGGAGATATTGTAATGAGCGCCAGAACCATAAATATTACGCCTGAAATTCGTGATCGTGTGGCGGAGGAAATATGGAGCAAAAAGATGACGTTCCGTTTTGATACTAAGGATTACCCCTTAGAATATATTCGGGATAAAATGAATAAAAATATTTTTGTCATTCCTGATTATCAGCGACAATATATATGGCCAGAGGAGAATCGTTCATATTTTATCGAATCTCTTTTTTTAGGACTTCCAATTCCGATTATTTTTTTAGGAGTGGGGGAAAATACGGTTGGGCGTTATGAAATTATTGACGGTTTGCAACGTATGGCGACTGTCAGGGATTTTTTGGATGGAAAAATTGTTTTGCAAGGACTGGAAAAAATACCGTCGTTAAATGGTTTTACATTTGATGATTTGCTTCCTGTCGTACAGGAAGAATTTAGAAATATAACTCTAAGGACTGTTATTCTTTATCAGACAATGAAAGAAGAGCATATTCGAGATTTATTTAAACGGATTAATACCACAAGTGAAAAGTTGTCTGAATTTGAAGTGATATATGGAACTTGTCCTAGCGAGTTTATGCAAATGGTAGTGGATTTTGAGAACGATGAAGATTTTTGTTCCGTAACCCCTTTTTCAAAAGCAAAAGAGAAAATTAATCGACGAGAAAGAGGTTATCTGGCATTACGTTTTTTTATATTAGTAGATCATTATACCGAAATTAAAGGGAGATTTTATGATTATGCGTATCAATTTGCCCAAGAAGAGGCTCCGAAATTAACAAGTAACCAACTTGATGATTATCGCGCCCTGTTAAGAAAAGTGTTGGGGTTTGTTAAGCAATATTTTGATTCGAGAGGATTAGGGAAAACTGCTAACCAAACTCCGCGTATAAGGTTTGAAGCGTTAGCAGTGGGAATTGCGTTGGCTATACGGGAAAATTCTGAATTGAAATCATCAAAAGAAATAGTCACTAGATTATTAGAATCTAAGACGTTACAAGACCTTACTCCGCGCGGCGCTAGTTCAAATTCTAAGCTAGTAGTTGAGAGAATTGAATATGTTCGTGATTATTTTTTACAGGAGTCGAAATGAAACAGGTTTTGGGCGCTTTTGAGGAAAATAAAAGGGCGTTAAATTTGTTTTTTAACGCCTTATGCCTAACAGAAAAAGAAATAAATGAATCGGAGATAACAGAAGACTTAAAAGAAAAGCAAATATTGTTTTCAGTCCAAAAATCATCTTTTATTTTGATGTTGTATAACATTATTGAGTCAACTGTTACAAATATATTAATTCAAATTAATAGCGTACTCGTCAGTTATTCCTCGTTGTTGATGTACAGCGATTTCGATAATGATATTCGAAAATTGTGGATTAAGTTGCAAATTCAAAATCTAACGACTGCAGGCAAAGAAACGAGAGCTCAGGAACTTTCTGTTTTATGTGATATTTTGTGTAAGACGTTAGAAAAGCCTATTGACTGGAAACGCAATAAGGATTTTATAAATTTTGAGAAAGTCAAGGGAATCTATTCAGCTAGTGGCAATATGGACTTTAGAAAAATTGTTTCTATTTTTAAAGAATATAATATTGATATTTCGAGAAACAATGCTCCCGCTTTATCCAGTATTAAAGATCTGAGAAACAAGTTAGCGCATGGAAATCTTTCTTTTCAAAGCGCTTCTTCTTCAAAATCTATGAGGGATTTAGAAGATGATAAGAATCAAGTTATTCGTTTTTTAGAAAATTTATTGGGGAAATCAAAAGAATATCATACTTCTCTTGAAAAAAAATTACGGTGGAAAATTGACTGTAGATAAAATTTTTTTTATGGGAGGGAGAAGAATTATCTGGAAACGGTGAAGGAAATAGTTGCAAAATCTAAAATTGCTTTGTTATCGCTATTAAGCTAAATATTTGAAAAATATTTAATGGAAACTAATCACAAGTAAAGATTTTGTGCTAAACAAACAATTACTACTTTTTTGCGTCCACTGACGCCGGATCTAACGCGCGGGCTTTTTTTCTTTGATTGACTCTAAAACCGCCGTCAAGTCGGGCGAGAAAAAAAGGCGTTCCCGTTCGACGCGCTTCTTGGCGACGCTGTAATCGACGTCGATTAGCGTCGACGACGCGCTGTCGTAAATCTTGCGAATCTCTTCCGCGTCGTCGTAAGAAACGAGCCAAGGCGACGTTACGTTCCGAGAAATCGCGTCGCGCAAGCGGCGATGATCGGCTTCGTCGAACGCTTCTCGGTAAAGGCGCGCGCCTTGCCGGAAATAGGGCGGGTCGAAATAAACGAACGTCTTGTCGCGTCGGAACTTAGGAAGTCGACGCTCGACGAACGACGTCGCGTCATCGCAATAAACGCGGATTTGCCGCCGCTTTTCCGCGATCGCCAAGACGCGGCGCGACGCCGTTTCGCGATTGAACCGATCGTCGAGTTTCCAGCGTCCGGATTGACTCCAACCTCCGATAGGCCCGGCGTTTGCGATTCCGGCTCGGCTTGTTCGGTTGAGGTAGAAAAACGCGAAACCGAGTTCAAAGGAAAGGCGCGTCGAGCGTTCGGCGTAAATCCGCGCTTGCCGCTCTCGTTCGTCGAGGTCGAGCGGAACCGTTCGAATCGCGTCGACGAAACGCTCCGTCTCGTTCAAAATCGCCGTCCAAAACGCCGCGACCGCGTTGTCGAAGTCGTTTAAAACGAGCGTCTTAACGCGGTTTTGAAAGAGAAGCGTTAAGCCCGCGCCCGCGCCTCCGGCGAACGGTTCGACGAAAACGGCCTCGTCGCCGAAGCCCGCCGACTTCATTATCGCGGCGATCGTCGGCGCAAGTCGGGCTTTTCCTCCGGGATAACGAAGCGGCGAAATCGGAAACATTGCGAAACCTTGCGATGATTGGGGTTGGGGCGTTCGCTTTTTTCTTTCGCGATTTTTTGCGTCGAACTTGAAGGCGGTCGCGGCGGAAATTTTTCGAAATTTTTTGAGAATTTTGCGAATAAAACGCGGGCGTCGCGGCAATATTAACGGCGTCGAGGGCGCGACGTCGGAGCGGCGCAAGCGCTCGAAAGGTGAAAAAGGAAACGCGATAAAGGGAACAATATGAGCGTTTACGAAGGTTATGCAAGTCGGGAAGAGGCGATGAACGCCATCGCGGCGGAACTCGCGGTCGAGAAAGACGCGGACGGGAAAGAGACGTTTCGCTTGCCGAATCGCGAGGCGGATTCGCTCCGCGAAAAACTCAAAGCCGAGACGGCGAACGCGCAGGCGCAAGTCAAGAAACGGCAAGAGCTGCAAACGAAATACGACGAGCTATCGAAAGAGCGCGAAAAGGAGCTGATCGAGCTGAACGAGTTGCGACGCTCGAACCCGACCGACTTGCGCGAAACGCTTCAAAAGTACGTCGACGAAACGAGCGCGTCGCGAACGAAGATCGCCGAGCTGGAAGCGGAGCTGGAACCGTTGAAAAAAGAGAACTTAGCGTTCCGCGAACGGCAAGAGCGCGAGAAAATTGAAGAGGCCCTCGTCGCCGCCGCCCGGAAGCGCGATTGTTGCGAAACGGCGTTGCGCGACGTCAAGCGACTCGCGGCGCTTTTTAGCGTCAACCCGGACACCGGAATTCCGCAAACCTCGGAAGGGAAACTGGTTGCGGAGGTCGTCGACGAAGAAATCGCCGCGTCGCCGCATTGGCTGAAACGGTCGCAGGGGGGCGGCTCGGCGCCGGGCGTCGGCGTCGGGAGCGAGAACCGAGCGCAACGACAGCGCGAAGCGATGAAGGCGGGGAACTTTGCCGACGTCTTGCGACATTCGCCTCGGTCGAACGCGACGCGACGTTGAGCGACTTGGCGTCAATGAACGAACGGCGAAGGAATTTTCAACAAAAAACAAGCGACGACGCAAGCGCAAGTCGAACGAACGCAACGGTTGAACGTTGATCGACGGGAAGCGGCGAGCGTCGGAAAGGACGAAAAAAATGGCGGCGATTACGACTTACGACCTTTTGAACACGCGAATCGATCTTGGCGACGCCTTGTCGTGGCGTCGGGCGCAAGCTCCGAACTTCATTCGGCTTTTCGGCGCGCCGGTTACGACCGAAATCGACGGGCAGGGGAACCCGATTCCGGTCGTCGCGACCGCGACGGAACACTGGTGGCTGGAAGGCGTTAATATGCCGAAAACCAAGACGTTTAAAGCGTTTGCGTATTCGGACGGTGTCGGGACTTTTACGGTCGATTCGGTCGCGGGGTGGAAGCCGGGCGACCTCTTTCACATCTTGGGCGACTCGGCGGTTTTGCGCGTTTCGGCGCTCGACGGCGAAACCGGAATCCGCGTCGCGTCGGTCGAAGCGGCGAACGGAAGCGACTTTCAGCTCGATACTTACGCGCCGAGCGGCGGCGGAACGCTCGTTTTCGACTCGCGCCCGATTCGCCAAGATTCGGACGACGGCGAGGATATGTTCCAGCAGTCCGGGAGCGAATCGAACTTCACGCAGATTTTCCGCGGCGACGTCGGTATGAGCGGGACGGCGCTCGCGGTCGACCAAGCGGGCGACGAAAACGATATGACGTACCAAGTCGAAAAGGCGATGGACGAAGTGATTCGGCGGATGAACTCGGCGTTGATTTTCGGGCCGAAGCGTCGCGGCGAAGGGCTCGCTAAACCTTCTTCGATGGGCGGTTTGTATCATTTCGGAACGCAGGAAGGCGGGCTTTCGCTCGCGCAAGTCGGGACGCCGCGCCTCTCGATCGGAATGATCAACCGCGCCGCGCAACTGATTACGGACGTCGGTTGCGTTCCGGACACGATCGTTTGCGGAACCGGGCAAGCGCAGGTGATTTCGACCTTTATGAACTCGCAAGTTACCGTCAATCAAGCGGATACGTCGCGCGGCGCTTACGTCGAACAAATCGTTTCGGCGGCGGGCGGGGTCTCGATGAAGGTCTTCGTCGAACCGGCGATTCCCGACGGCGACGTTTGGGTTTGCGACACGCGCGGCTTCAATTTGATTCCGCTTCGCGGGCGGGCGCTCCATTCGAGCCCGGCGACGAACCCGAGTTCCGACGGCGAACGCGCGAAGTTGATCGGCGAGTATACGGCGGAGTTCAAAAACGCGAAGCAGGCGCTTTGTCGCATTTCCGGCTTGATGAATTCCGCGCTTGCGATTACTCAATGACGCGAACGCCGGAAAACGATTAACGACAACGGGTTGCGTCGTTCCGAAAGCGACGCGACATAGAAAGGCGCAAGGGGAAAATGGCGACGATTAAGATTCGCGAAAAGATGAAAACCGGGACGTTTCGGCGTGTAACGTACGAGGTCGACGGGCAAATCAAGTTTTGGGAACGCCCGCTTACTTCGAGTTTCGAAACGATGATTAAGGAAATCGAAGCGTCGGAAAACGGTTCTAAGCAAGAGGTTGCGGCGAGCGACGCGGCGTCGAGCGAAGAGCCGGAAAAGGACGACGTCGAAGAGGAAGCCGAAACGGAACGCCGGGCGGCGGCGCGGCGAACGTCGCGAACGCGTCGCAAGTCGCGTAAAGAAGCGGAGAAAGAGTCGGAAGCCGAATCGACCGACGAGGAAACGGAACGCGACGACGCGTCGGAAAATGCGGAAACGCAAGAGGTTGCGGCGGAAGGAAAGGACGAAGAGACGGAGAGCGAAGGCGACGACGCGGAAAGCGCGGACGAACTTCGCGCTTGGTAACTTCGGCGAATAAAGAGGATAGGGAAGCGGAACGATGAACGAACAAACGACGCCTCGTCTTACCGTCGCGCTCGACGCGGCGGAACGATATTTTGCGACGCGGCTTCGCGCCGACCTTTGGCGCGAAGCGAGCGAGAGCGACAAAACGAACGCGTTGGCGCAGGCGTCGTTTCTAATTTCCGGCGCTTTCTCGTTTTACGACGCGGCGTTTGCGCTCGACGAATCGACCGGCGAAGTCGTTTGGAACGCGCGAGTCGTCGCCGCCGTTTGCGAGGAGGCGCTTTGGCTTTTGCGCGTCGACCCGACGGAGTACCCGGAGGCGTTGACGTTGGGACTCGCGGAAGCCGGAGCGGGGGGCGCGTCGGCGAAGTTCGACCGAAGTTTCGTCGCGCCAATGGTTTGCGTCGCGTCGAAAACGCTCGTCGGCGAACTCGGCGTCTTCCGCGATTCGAGCGAACTCGGGACGGCGAAAGCGACGCCGTTCGCTTGCTGAAAGCGCGCAACTCTTAGAAAAACGTTGTTTAGCGAGCGTTTAAACGCGCGTTCGCGGCTTCGAGCGCAAGACTTCGAATCGTTTCGGTCAAGGGCGCGTCGCCCGCGACTTGACGAACGAGCGCGATTTCGTCCGGCTTCCAGCGGATCGTCGTTCGTTCGTCTCGCGCTTCGCCCTCCGGAAGCGGCTTGCGTCCTAAGACGTGTTCGCGTATGAACTTGCGTTGAATTCTTTTGATTTCTTTTTTTAGCGCGGCGTCCATCGTCGCATTCTTAGGCATTTTTCCAATCCTTTCCAAGCGTCGCTTCGCCCATCTCATGTCGAACGTCGACAAGGGTTTGGAAGACGCGTTCGAAAAATTGCTCGTCGAAATCGCCTTTGGCGCGTCGCCGCCGCGTTTCGCCCAACAAATCTAAAATTTTCGCGCCGCCGGGAATCTCGTCGCTGATCGCGCGATTAACGACCGAACGTCCGGTCGCGCCGTTGCCGTATTTTTGTCGTAAAACTTCAAATCCCATCGGTTAGACTCCTTGGTTAAAAATCCGCCCCCGCCGCCGCGAAGAGCGACGGGGGCTTCGTTGGCCGTTATCAATCGCGGCGCCAACGTCGGTTCACGACGATACTAACGGATTCGTCCTCGGCGTCGTGAATCGTAATCGATTCCGTTTCAACGACTTCCAGTCCGTCGTCGTAGGCTTTTTCGGCCTTCGACCTGTTTCGCGTTTGTTCGAACTTGTCGTCGGCGCGAGCGATCAAGTAGCAACGAGTAACTTTCATTTTTAAGCCTCCGTAAAGGTAGAGCGTAAAAAATTAAAAAACTTGGGATTTCTCCCAACCAACGCTATTATTATACCTTATTTTTGGCCGCCAACAATAGGGCGCGGCAAAATTTTCTTCTTTTTTTGCTTAAAACTTTTGAAAAGCGCGAATAAAACGGCGGTTCGCGGCGATATTAAGGCGACGGTTGCGAAAGGAGCGGTATGGGCGTTTTAGATTCGGTTTTTGGCGGTCGGAAGGGCGTCGTCGCGATGTTGTCGCAAACGCTTGGCGGGGAAGCGGTTGCGAAGATTGCGGTCGGGAAAACGACCGACGAGCGAACCGGCGAAATTCGGACGACGTTCACGGAAAAACGGGTTCCTTTCGTTCCGGAAAACGCGACGCAAAACGAAGCGGCGTCGGCGGTTCCGGAGGGCGCGGCGAACGGTTTGCGACGCGTTGCGACCGAAATCGTCGGGACGGTTCCGGCGGCGTTTTTCGACGCGGCGCCGCGGGCGGGGCGCGATTTTTTGAACGTCGGCGGGGTCGACTATCGGCTCGAACGAGTCGAAGCGGTTCGCGTCGGGAACGAAGTCGTTCAATTTCGGTTGGTCGGCAAACGGTTGTAAAGAAAGCGGTTGCGATGGGAACGGCGAAAGATTTCGCGCAAGGGCTCAAACGGTTTAACGACGTCGCGCGGAAAAAGGCGACGCGGCGTCTTCGGCGCGTTTCGCAAAAAGCGCTCGAAGCGATCGTCGACGGAACGCCGGTGCTAACCGGTTGCTGTAAAGGGAATTGGAGCGTTTCAACCGACGGCGCGTTGAAGAGACAATTTGACGCGAAGAGGCTCGACCCGAACGGCGCGGCGACGGTCGCGGCGGGGAGGGTGAAAATCGAATCGGCGGTTCTTGGCGTCGCGGTATATATCGAAAATTCAACGCCTTACGTTATCAAGCTCGAAAACGGCGGAAGTCGGCAAAAGCCGCCGGGGGCGATGGTCGCGCAACCGCTCGCGACGTTAAAGGCGGCGGTCGAAACAGGGGCGACTTGACGCGATGCGAACCTTGAAAATACTCGATTTGCTTGAAACGGCGGTTTTGTCGTTGCGGCTCGACGGCGTCGGGAAAGAGTCGATTTCGCGTCCCAACGTCGATTTTGAAATCGGCGATAAATCGCTTGTTTTCGAGATTTCCGTCGGCGAATCGGAAGCGTTTCCGGAGACGGAAACGAGCGTTCGGTCGCGGCGCGTCGCGGCGATCGTCGTTTCGGGGCGGCTCGGCGAGGGGACGACGCGAATCGACCGCGTCGCGCAAGGGCTCGTCGACTTGTTCGCGCTTTATAACCCTAGACGCTGGAAGGGGTTTGCGTCGACGGAACGGGTTTTCCAGTCGCTCGACCTCAACGGCGGCGGGGAGACGTTGAAGCGTTCGGCGGCGCTCGTCGCGGGGGTTCGGAAAACGGCGCCGGGAATTTACGACGGTCGCGTTAAGTCGACCGTTTTCATTGATTTAGACGTTTGGGAGGAGCATTATGGCGGGACAGGAACGATGGATTGAAAAGGGCGCCGGAGTCGTCCGGAAGAGCCTAATGTTGCGCGTCAAATTGACTTTGACGCACAAGTCGGCGAACAGCGGCGCGACGACGGAAGTCGGCGATTTTTACACGCTCAACTGCAAAACGAAGGGGGCGCCGTCTTTCGCCGACGCGTCGACTTGGACGGACGTGACGGACAATCCGAACGAGCCGACCGGGTACGCTTACGCCGGGAAGTCGGAACAAATCGAGACGATGGAGTTCCAAACGCGCTTCGTTCTTATGCTTGCGTACGACGAACTTTTGGAGCATATGAAGGCGGGGGACGTCTTCAGCGTTACGGAAATTTACGACGATCCGCTCGAAACCGAAATTTACGAAACGGAAACGCCGAACTGCGTCATTTGCGGGCTGACGATCGAGCCGGGCGATAACGGCTCCGAATCGACGATGACGATCAAGCTCTTGCCGGAAGGCGGTTCGGCGGAAAATATGCCGAAAACGACGACGAAGGCGCGGACGGGCGCTTGATAGGGGAAAACGTTTAACTTTTGCAAGGAAAGGGATTAGCGATGGCTTTCGATATTAACGAGTTTTTCAGTTCGCCGCAAATCGACGAGACGGCGACGGTCAAGCGCGGCGCGACGGAGTTTCGCATTCGACGCTTGAACGGCGCGGAGCGACTGCGTTTCAACGACCTTTCAAGTCAGTACGACCGAACGGTTTACGCGTTGGGGCGCTGTCTTTTGAGCGGGCCGAACGACGCGCCGATCGGCGAGGCGAACGCCGTTCGATTCGTCGAGCGCTTTTCGGCGCTTTCCGACGCCCTCTTCGGCGATATTTTCGACTTGACGCAAAACTCGCTCGCCAAGGAAAGCGAAATTTGGGCCGAGGCGAAAAAAAACTCGAGTCCGGCGACGAATACGCAATCCTTAAACGACGCTACTGCAAGCGTTACGGCTTGAGTCCGGCGACGACGTTCGTCTCGCGTCGCGAATTGATCGAGGACGCCGTTTTCGCGGAGAGCGAGACGGACGGAAAATTTCCCGCCGACCGGAACGAAAGCGTCTTGTCGGCGATTTACTACGTCTTGACGCTACTTGCGGCGCGTCAAGGCGTAAATTACGACGAAATCGAACGTTACGCCGGAAACGTTCGGGCGACGCGGCCTCGGCTTTACGTCGAGCCGACGCCGGAGGAAATCGAGCGGCGCGAAGAAGAGGAAACGCGGCGTTCTTACGCGTCGCGGCTTGCGCAAATCAAGCGGCGTCGGCAAAAGGCGGCGCAAGACGCAAGCGGCGAAGCGTCGTGTACAAAGGTTGAGAATAAAGAGGTTGAACGATGAGCGATTCCGTTTCCACGTTGGCGCTTCGCGTCGAATCGGAGGCCGCCGTCCGCAATCTCGACCGCTTCGCCGACAAAACGCGCAACCTCGGGACGCTCGCGCGGTCGACCGCGTCAAGCGTCGCCGGGCTCTTCGCCGGTTCGCAAATCGCGCGTTTTGCGAACGATTGGTTAAAGAGCGCCGCCGATACGCAAGAGACGATCGGAAAGTTCGGCGCCGTCTTTGGTTACGCGTCGAAAGAAGCGCAAAAATACGCCGACGAATTGGCGCAATCTTTCAACTACTCGACGTCGCTGGCGCAAGATAAGTTGGCGACGATGGCGGATATTTTTCGCAAGTCCGGCCTCTCGATGCAGGATTCGCTGAAATTCGCGTTCGATCTGAACAAGCAAGCGGCGGACTTGGAGGCGTTTACCAACTGCGCGGGGGGCTTGGAGCAAACGACGCGGGCGCTGACCGGCGCGATGCTCGGCGAAACCGAGATGGCTAAAACCCTTGGCGTCGTCGTTTACGACGCTTACGTCAAGGAGAAAATGGCGCAAGAGGCGCGGCAAGGGCTGAAATTCGCGACCGAGGCCGCCGCGAAAACGCACGCCCGATACTCCGTCATTATGGAGCAGTCGGCGTCGGCGACGGGGCAAGTCGCGCGGGAGGCGGACAATTATTCGAGTCGGCTCCGGGTTTTGCGGGCGCGGAGCGAAGATTTGCGCGGCACGCTCGGGGAAGCGTTGATCGAACCGGCGACGCAACTCGTTTCGGCGGCGACGCTTGCGATTGAGAAGTTGAACGCGCTCGATTCGACGACGCGGAATTTTTTAGTCGTCGGAGGGCTCGCGGCGGCGGGCTTGGCTTCGCTGGGCGCCGCGGTCGCGCCTCTTGTCGGCGGTCTTGCGCAACTGGTCGCGGCGAAGAAGTTGACGACGCTCGCGGCGCGAGAGACGGCGGCGAGTTCCGGCGTCGAGACTGGAGCGCTTGGAACGGAAACGGCGGCGCGGACGGCGGTTACGGCGACCGTCGAGACGGAGAC
>JAFYQR010000205.1 GCA_017559825.1 Thermoguttaceae bacterium
CGGACGCTCAAGACGGCGGCGATAAAGGCGATACGTCGACGTCGCGCGGCGGGCTCGGTTTTGTTCGCGAAGCGTCGGCGCTCCTTTGCGATAAAATCGACTTCCGCGACTCGATTCGCAACTTCGCCGGGATTCGCGCGCTTCCGAGCGGCAAAGATTTCATTATCGAGCGCGACCCCGACGTCGCCGGGTTGGTCAACTTGGCCGGGATTAAGTCGCCTGGCTTGACGTCGGCGCCCGCGATCGCTCGTTACGCGGTCGAATTGCTCGCCGAATCGGGGCTCGAACTGACGGAAAATCCGGAGTTTAACCCGAACCGCTCCGAAATTCGCTTCGCCGAGCTGTCGGACGCGGAAAAAGTCGAGTTGACGCGCCGCGACCCGCGCTTTGGTCGGGTGATTTGCCGTTGCGAACAGATCACCGAAGGCGAAATCGTCGAGGCGATTCGTCGTCCGGTCGGCGCGCGAACGCTGGACGGCGTGAAGCGTCGTTGCCGTCCCGGCTGCGGGCGTTGCCAAGGCGGCTTCTGCGGCCCGCGCGTTCTCGACATTTTGGCCCGCGAACTCGGCGTTTCGCGAGAGAGCGTCGAAAAAGACCGCGCCGGTTCGTATATTCTGACCGGAAAAACGAAAGAACCGCGCGACTAACCGGCGTTAAACGCTCGGGTTAGCGTTTGTGAGAGAGAAAACGTTCGTCGATTTTGCGTCGGCGAGCGTTTTTTTGCGCGATCTTGAAAATTGAGCGATATAAAGGAAATCAAAAACGGCGGCGCCCGAAGCGTTTGAAACTTCGAACGCCGCCGTTTTAGACGCTAAGCGCTAACGTTTAAACGATTGCGAACGTTTTACTTATCGCCGTATTTTTCGACGAGGCGTTCGAACGTTTCGCGGTCGACTTCAAACGCCGTGCCGTGGCGCGTCCCTTTCGGGAACTCGATTTTGTCGCCGACGTCTTCCCAAGTTTCGCCGTCGACCGAGCGGACGGCGCCGTACTTGCCGCCGCGGTAGCAGTCGTAAAAAACAAGCCAAGCGCCGTCGACGCGAAGCGCGCTCGGGCCCTCGACCCAATTTTGCGCCGAAATCGTTTGCGGATTTTCAAACGGCCCGGTCGGCGAGTTCCCCTTGGCGACGAGAATCGTTTTCTTGGCTTGCGGGCGGAGCGTTTCGTCTTTATAGAAGAGAAGATACTCGCCGTCTTGCTCCGCGAGGTAAGCGTCGATAACGTTGTGCCCCGGCTCGAAATAGAGCTTTGTCGGCGAGAAAGTTTGGAAGTCTTTCGTCGTGATGTAGTAAACGCGGTGGTCGAGGCGGTCTTCGCTCGTTCCTTCGGCTTCCGGCGAGAAACGGCCCGGAATCGTCGTCGACCAAAAGATATAATACTCTTGCGATTTTTTGTCGAAAAAGATTTCCGGCGCCCAAGAGTTGCGCGCGGTCGGCTCGTGCGCCATCGTCGGAACGATTTTGACGTCCGTCCACTCGATTAGGTCGCGACTCGACGCGACGCCGATCGACTTGCCGTCCCAAGAAACGGTCCAAGCGAGACGATAAACGCCGTCCGCGCCCTGGCTTACGCTCGGGTCGCGCATTAACTTAACGTTTTTGCCGAGCGGCGACGCGAAGACCGATTTGCCGCCGTTAAGGGCGGTCCAGCGGTACCCGTCCCGGCTGACGGCGTAGTGGAGTCCGTCTTCGCCGTTGTCGACAAAATACGAGAAGACGTAATAACCGCTTTGTTCGTTGGCTTTAGCGTCGTTTTGAGCGTCGGCTCCGCACGCGAAACCGATGAGAAGGAGCGCGGCTCCGTAAAGAATGCTAAAACGTGTCGCGAACGAAGGTTTTCGGAACGACATTGGAATTGTCCTGTTGTTAAATCGTTGAAAAATAAAGGGAAGGGAAACGTCGGCGTCGCGTCGCGAACAAACGTCGACGACGCGACTTCAAGATAAAAACAAACGAGGAGCGCGTTAAAACGACTCGGCTCGTCGAATGGAAACGACGCGACGTCGACGTTTAAAATTGACGTCCTGTCGTTTAGTCGCCGAGACAGCGTTCGAGGAGCGCGCCTTCAAGCTTAACGATCGATTCCGCAAGACGTTCGAGCGCGTCCAAATAATTGACGGACGACTCGATGTAAACGACGCGCGCCTGCGAAATTTCGAGGAAGTCGATTTCGCCGGAGAGAAACGCCTGTTGGCTCATTTCAAAAAAGGTTTCCAAACTCGGCATAATCTCTTCGCGGTACGTTCGGACTTCTTCGCGAGCGCTTTTGTAAACGGCGAACGTTTCCGCAAACTCCGCTCGCAGTTTGAGTTGCGTCCGTTCGAGTTCGCGTTGCGCGGCGAAATATTCGGCGGTCGCTCGTTGGATGTTTCCTTGATTGCGGTCGTTGATTCGGAGCGGAACGCCGACGCCCGCGCTCGCCAACGTCGTCGACTCGCCGAACGCGTACGAGACGCCGCCTTCGACCGAAAATTCGCGTTTCGGAGCGCGTTCGTAATTCAAAACTGCCTGACGCTGAACGATTTGCGCTCGCAAGCGTTCGATTTCCGGGCTCCGTTCGAGAATATCGTCGAGCGTCGCGTTTTCGTCTAGAGGTTCGCCGCCCAGTTCCTCCGGATCGTCGAGAATCGCCTCGACGGAACCGTTCGGCGCACCCAAAACGGCAAGCAAAGCCTTTTGCGCGGCGGCTTTAGCGTTTTTCGCTTTCGTCGTCGCGAGGTTGGCCTCCCGCGTTTGATTTTGGAGCTGAATGAAATTCAAGCGCGAAAGCCCGCCGGCGTCGAGAAGGGCTCGCGACGCGTCCTCCGCCGCTTGCGAAACCGACGCGATTTGTTGGCGAAATTCGACGCGTTTTTGGGCGACAAGAAGGCGGTAAGCCGCGGCGCGAACGTCGTTTCGGATTTTGGTCGCGACAACTTGACGTTCCCAATCGAGCGCGGCGAGCGATTTGCGGCTAGCCTCTTGCGCTAAACGACGTCGCGCTCCGCCGCCGAACTCTTGTTCGACGGAAACGCCGTGTTTTCCGGCCGAACCGTCGGCGCCGATTTCCTCGCCGCCGTAGCGCAACGTCGGGTTCGGCAAAAGACCGGATTGGACGTAAACGCCGCGTTCCGCGTCGGTTAAGTCGTCGACGAGACGCAGCGAAGGATGACGGCTCAACGCGAATTCTTGCAGCGCGGCGACGGTCGTTTGCCCGAAATCGAACGATTCGACGTACGCTTGCGCGGCGGAAACGGGTTTTAGCGACGCGATGTCGACGGAAGCGTCGGAGACCGTTTGCGCCCAAGCGACGGGCGCGAGGGCGGCGAACGTCGGCGCTAAAAACGCGGCGAGCGACGTCGAAAAGGAAGCGGGGCAAAAGGTGCGCTTGGTTTGCATCGGATTATAACGTCTTAAAATAATTAAGGTTGCGTTTGTTCGGTTAGGTCGCGGACGACAGTTTTCGACGCGAACCGCGCGGCGTTCGGAAACGATTCTCCGAGCGGCGCGTTTTGCGACCGGCGTCGAGAGACGATTCGAAGTCGTTCAAAAACGGGATTTAGCGTCGCGGCTTTCGGAACGGGCTCGTTCGTTTTCAGCTTGCGCTTCGGCCAAAACTCGGCGCGCCGACTTCAAGCCGAAACGCCAAAATAGGGCCGGGCGAACGAAAAATTCCAACGCCGTCGAGGTCGTCAGGCCGCCGATCATCACGGTCGCGATCGGATATAAAATCTCGCGGCCCGGGAGGTTAGGCGCCGCCGCGAGCGGCAAAAGCCCGATGGCCGACGTCAACGCGGTCATCAGCACCGGCGCGACGCGTTCTCGTCCGGCGCGCAAAATCATCGACTTGCTCAACGTTTCGCCCTCGTATTGCGCGAGATGCAAGTAACGTTCCAGCAAAAGGACGCCGTTGCGCGACGCGACGCCGCAGAGCGAAATCATCCCGACCAGCGCCGGAATCGTTCGCGACTGTCCGGTCAGCCAAAGCGCGCCGACCGCCCCGACTAACGCAAGCGGAACGATCGCCATCACTTGCAGCGCGAGGTTCGCCGAACGGAACATGCGGAACAAAATTAGGAAGACGCACAGACCGGAGAAAAGCGAAAGGGCGGTCAGCGTTCGCGACGCGCTTTGCTCGCTTTCAAAGAGGCCCGAAACGCGGACGTCGACGCCGTCGGCGGTCAACTCGTTCCAACGCGTCGCAAGGCGAGCGTCGACGTCTTTCTTCACTTCGACGGCGCCTCGGTAGCGCGGGTTCGATTGGATAACGACTTGCCGTCGGGCGTTTTCGCGATCGATTTGCCCCGGGCCGAACGCATGCGCGTCGATTTCGGCGACCTCGGAGAGCGGAACGACGCCGAGCTGAGACGCCGCGTAGTCGACCGAAGTTTCCGAAGTCGCGTCGTTTTCGCCCGAAACCGCCGCCGCTATCGTCGATTCCGGATTCGCCGACGGAACGAGGCGTTTCGTCTTTTCCGGGAGGCGAATCGGAAGGCGGCGCAGAAGCTCGATGTTTTCTCGAACGTCTTCGCCGAGGCGGGTTAGGAGCTCGACCGGACGCTCGCCTTCGAGAACCGTCGTCGCGACGGAACCGTTCATCGCGATTTCGATCGTTTGGTCGACGTCTTGCGGCGTCAAACCGTAACGCGCCAAAGCGTCGCGTTTAAGGCGGATTTGCACTTGCGGCAGGTCGGCTTGAATCGGCTCGACGCGCAGGGATCCGATATCGTCGACGTCCTCGACGAGCTTTTTGATTTCGGCGACGCGTTGACGCAAAACGGGAAGCTCGTCGCCGGCGACTTTAATCGCGATTTTAGCGCGGGTTCCGCTGCGCAAGTGGTTGATTAAGTGTTGCAGCGGCTGGTCGTAGGACGCGACGGCGCCGGGTATGTTTTCGGAGTCGATGGCGGCGCGAACTTCGTCGACGATCTCGTTGAAGTCGCGGTCGACCGTTTGGTCGACGGTGCAAACGAACTCCGACGTGTTGACCGGCACGGCGTGCTCGTCCATTTCGCTTCGCCCGGTTTTGCGGACGACGGCGGCGATCCCCTCGATTTCGGCGAGGCGTAAAGCGAGTTTTTCGGCGACTTCCGACGACGTTTCGAGCGAAACGCCCGGCGCTAAGTCGAGGTTGACTTGAATCGCGCCCTCGTTGAACGGCGGCATAAAGTCGCGGTCGAGCGACAAGAAAACGTAAAGTCCGCCGACGCCGAGCGCGGCCGCGCAGAAAAGCGTCGCCAACGGGAAATCGAGGCCGCAACGAATCGCGGAACTTGCGAAATATCGCGTCGTTCGCAGAATAAGACTCGGTTTCTTTTCGCGTTTTTCGATCGGATTTAACGCTTTGCCGGAGCGCGACTTGCGTCGACGGAAAATCGCCGGGAAAAGAACGTGCGACAACGCCGGCGTCAACGTCAGCGAAACGAGCAACGACGACGAAATCGACACGATGTAAGCGAGTCCGAGCGGCGCGAAGAGCTTGCCTTCGATTCCGTCCAAAAAGAAGAGCGGAAAGAAGACGAGAACCGTGATCGCGGTGCCGTTGACGATGGAGTTGCGGATTTCGGAACTCGCTTCAAACACGACGTTTAGCGTTCGTCGCGGCGTCTCTAAAAGCGCGTTTTCGCCAAGTCGTCGGTAAATGTTTTCGACGTCGACGATCGCGTCGTCGACCAGCTCGCCGATCGCGACGGCTAGGCCGCCGAGCGTCATCGCGTTGATCGTCATGCCGAACGCCGCGAAAATCAGACACGCTGTCGCAAGCGTCGTCGGAATCGTGATTAACGTTACAAACGTCGCGCGCCAAGACGCAAGGAAAAGAAAAACGACGATCGCGACCAAAAACGCTCCGTCGCGCAACGCGTCGAGCACGTTCTTGACCGCCAATTCGACAAACGTTCGCTGTTGATAAACGGGAACGATTCGCAAGTCGGGGTAAGTTTGACGGAGTTTCGTCTCCATCTTAACCATTTCGTCGAGAACGGCTTGCGTTAGTTGACGAGCGTCTTGGTTCGGCTGTTTTTCGACGGTCAAAACGACGGCGTCTCCCGCGTATAGCGAACCGTCCGGAAGGCGAATCGCGGCGGAGGAGTCGCCGATGGGAACCGACGGGCCGATCTTGACGTCGGCGACTTGCGGCAACAGAATAGGCGGCTCGGTCGACGGATCGACGACGAGCGTTCGCAAATCATCGAGCGATTTGATTCGACCTAAAGAACGCGCTAAGAATTGCTTAGGACCCTGGCGCGTCAAGAAGCCGGCGGTAACGTTGCGGTTGCTTTTGCGCAGCGCCGTCTCGACGTCGTCGACGGTCAGCCCGAAACGGAGCAAGTCGTCCGGACGAAGCGCGACCTGGTATTGCCGACGCTCGCCGCCCATCGAGTAAACTTCGCTAACGCCTTTTTGAGCAAGGATTTTACGCCGAACGTCCCAGTCGGCGAGCGCGCGCAAATCCATCGGCGACGTCTTGCCGTTTTCGGAGTAAATCGCGAGCGTCAGCGCTTGCCCGGTAACGGAGGTTACCGGCGTCATGCGCGGAAAAACGCCTTCGGGCAGCTCGTCGGCGACGCGCTGCGTTCGCTCGAAGACGATTTGACGCGCCAGATAGAGGTCGGAGCTCCAATCAAATTCGGCGACGACGGTCGAGAGGCCGACGACCGACGACGAGCGGAGCGCCTCGATTCCGGTCGTGCCGACGAGCGCCGTTTCGAGCGGAAGCGTAACGAGCGTCTCGACTTCCTCCGGCGCCATTCCGGGGCACTCGGTCATAATCGTTACGCGCGGGCGGTTTAGGTCGGGCAGAACGTCGATCGACGTATGCGCCGCGCGATAAAGTCCGGCTGCGATAAACAGTAGCGCTCCGACGACGATCAGGAAGCGATTCGCCAACGAAAAACGAATGATTCGATTCAACATAAGTCGTTTCTCCTTCTTCGTTTCCGTCGATTAGTGGTCGCCGCAAGGGCAAGCCGACTGCAGTTTTCCGCCGCCGTTCGTCAACGCGACGTAAAGCTGGTAGGCGCCGCGGTTCGCGATTTTAACGCCGGATTCGATCGAGCCGTCGTTCGCGACGACGACTTCGTTCGCCGTTTGGTGCAGGACGCGAACCGGACGTTTGCGCCAAATCCTTTTGCCGTCGGCGTTTCCGACGTGTTCGAAGAGGAACGTTTCGGCGCCTTCCTGCGCGGTCGCGGCGACCGGAACGACGAAGACGTTCGACAACGTCTCCGTTTCGACGGCGAGCTCGCAGCGTTGGCCCGGCTTGAAACGCCAGTTCAGACGCGGCGCGGCGTCTTCGCAAACGTCGTCGGTTTCGCGAGTTGCGTCGACCGCAGGCGTCGAGTGCGCGTGAACGTGTTCCGCGTCGTCTTCCGGATGCGGGTGCGAGTGCGGGACGCCGGTTGCCGGATTCGGGTGCGGATGCGAGTGCGAGCCGGCGACCGCGCAGTCGTGCGGCGCCGTGTCGAGCTGGTAGTTTTCCAGTTCAACGTAACAAGCGAAAGCGCGGGAAGTTGCGTCGAGACGGTTCGAGACCGAGCGGAAAGCGAGCGGCCCGACCGTTTCGCGCGGAGCGTCGGCGCCGGCGGCTCCGACGAAGATCGCGGAGACGGGACGCCCTTCGGCCAACGCGGCGTTGACGAGCGGCTCGTCCGACTCGAACGCGCGGCCTTCGATCCAAAGTTCGCGCAAATCGGAGACGACGCAAAGGGACGCGCCGAGGGAAACCGACTCGCCCTTTTCAACGAGCGTCTTTTCCAACTGGTGAAAATGCGGCGTTTCCGCGAAATGTTCGTGCGACGGCG
Source organism: Thermoguttaceae bacterium (assembly GCA_017559825.1). Taxonomy (GTDB): domain Bacteria; phylum Planctomycetota; class Planctomycetia; order Pirellulales; family Thermoguttaceae; genus RUG369. Next base: position 7,781 of record JAFYQR010000205.1, read on the forward strand.
TTTCAAATTTTGCGACGGTCGAGGCCGGGTCGAACGACGAAGCGTCGTCGGAAAACGTCGGCACGCAAACGGTCAGCGTCGAAACGAGCGTCCGATTTTTCACCAGCGTCTCTTCGATCGTCGCTTCCGGAAGGCCGAAAAAGCGGAGCGCGTCCTTTTGCGTCGCGATCGCGGCGTCGTTTTCCGCTTTTTCGAGCGCGATTTCTCGGCGTTCCTTCGGCGCGATCCCGGCGTCGAGGTCGGCGAGCCGTTTTTCTTCGGCGTCGAGGCGGTCGCGTTTTCGTAAGAGCGCGGTTAGCTCGAGCTGGGCGGCGGCCAAATCTTCGCCGGTTAAGCGGAGTTCGAAAAGCGGTTGGCCCGGACAGAGCGCGGCGCCCTCTTCGGCGTAAATTTTCGTTACGATTCCCGAGGCCGGAGCCGGAACGCCGACAAGCGAACGCCCCGGTTTGTAGCGAACGTAACCAGGAAAAGAAAACGACTTGCGGTATTCCGACGGGCGCAAAACGAGCGTTCCCGCGTCTCCGGCGGCGATTCCGATATTCGAGAGCGCCTGTTCGTTTAGCGCGAGATGGTCGTCGTCAGCTTCCTCGCTTTCGGTATGAACGTGTCCTGGCGCGCCGTGAGGCGGGTTTTCGCCTTCGGTATGAACGTGTCCTGGCGCGCCGTGAGGCGGGTTTTCGCCTTCGGTATGAACGTGTTCTGGCGCGCCGTGAGGCGGATTTTCGCCTTCGGTATGAACGTGTTCTGGCGCGCCGTGAGGCGGATTTTCGCCTTCGGTATGAACGTGTCCTGGCGCGCCGTGAGGCGGATTTTCGCCTTCGGTATGAACGTGCCCGGGCGCGCCGTGAGGCGGGTTTTCGCCTTCGGTATGAACGCGTTCGGCGGCGGGCGAAACAGGCGAACGATCGCAACCGACGAAAAGCCCGGACGCGCCGCCGAGCGCGAACGAAAGGACGGCGAACGTCGAAAGCGAAAACGCTCCCGCGTTAGGTTTCAAGCGTGGCATGAGCGGCCTATTATTAATTTTTCGATTTCGGTTGCGTAAATTGGGGGTCAAACGTCGGGTTCGACGGGCGCTTCGGACGCGGGTTGAGCGGCGGCTTCCGGGTCGGCGGCGCGTTCGTGGTCGCAGTTTTCGTCGTGAACATGGCCGTGCGCGCAGTCGGGACCGTGAACGTGGCCCGCTTCGCCGCGCGTCGGAGAGGACGCGGGAAGTTTGCCGCCGAAAACGAAGAACGCGCCGGCGCCTCCGACCAAAAGAAGAAGGAGCGCGACGACGGCGATAAACGGAGACGGAGCTTGATTTTCGGTGTTTTTCAGTTCGGACATGATATTTTGATTTTTTACGCTGATTTTTGAACGCCGCGGCTTTGCGGCTTTTTAACGAGCGATTTCGCAGGCGCGAACGCGAGGGAAAGGTCTCTCGCTAATTTGTTCGTTTTTTCGCGCTCGAACGTTTTAAACGTTAAATTTTGCGCTGCCTGCATTGCCGAAATTATCGGTAATTCTAACAGATATTCTTCCGTTTGGGAAGTCTTTTTTTCACTTTTCGCTGAATTTTTGTCGGAAAAACGCCGATTTTTTAGCGTTTAAGGCGAGGAGCGGTAAGCGAGCGAAACGATCGGCGCAAACGTCGACAATATAATAAAAGGGGAAGAACGTGCAAAATTTGACGACGAATCGAGACGCGTCGGCGTTTAGAAAAGCCGCGATTCGCCCGGCGACTCGAGCGGACGCGCCCGAATTGCAGGCGATTTACGCGCATTACGTCGAGAAAACGACCGTTTCTTTCGAATGCGAAGCGCCGGACGTCGCCGAAACGGAGCGCCGAATCGCGGCGGTCGACGGCGTTTATCCCTTTCTCGTTTGCGTCGTCGAAGAAGACGAGCGCGGAAATAGCGAAGACGCGTCGAGTTTGCCGATTCGGACGGCGGGAAATAAGGAAAAACGAGCGAAAAACGAGCGGATCGTCGGGTACGCGCTCGCGCATCGGGCGTTCGAACGAGCGGCGTACGCTTGGACGGCGGAGACGACCGTTTACGTCGACCGAAATTGGCGGCGTCGCGGCGTCGGCGAGGCGCTTTACTCGGCGCTGATCGAGATTTTGGAGCGGCAGGGCGTCCGCGTTCTTTACGCCGTCGTCGTCGCGGAAAACAAAGCGAGCGTCGAGTTTCATCGCCGCGCCGGTTATCGAGAGTTCGCGACGTTTAAAAATTCCGGCTGGAAATTCGGGCGATGGCTCGACGTCGTTTGGCTCGAGCGGACGCTCGGCGTTTGGCGCGACGTCGAAAACGCGAAAAGCGCCGAAATCGCGCCGACGCCGATTCGACCGATCGTCGAGCTCGACGCCGCTTGGTTGGCGAACGTTTGCGACGCGGCGGCGCGGAACGTTCGCGTCGCCCCTTTAGACTAACGGAAAAACGCCGAGGCGCCGCCGTCGGCTTTAAATTTTTTCAAACGAAACGGTTCCGCGCCGATTTTAAAGCGCGCCGAACGGCTCGCGCCGCTCGAGACGGCGAGGTCAAAGGTCGGCGACGATCGTTTTATTCTCCCAAAGCGCGGCGGCGACGGCGCGTATTTTCTCCGCGGAGACGGCGTTAAAACCGCGAACGCTCGCCTCGGCGCAAATTTTGCGCAGTATCTTCGCGTCGAGCGGGGGCGCTTCGCCGAAACCGCGAACGAATCCGGTCGGGCTCTTGCCGTAATACGCCGACGAGGGGAGACCGCGAGCGACCGCCGACTCGCCGATCGCGTAATAACCGGCCAGCGCCGCGATCGTTCGCTCGATTTCGAGCGCCGATTTCGTCGGGCCCGGGAAGTCGTAGTCCCAACGAAACCGCCAACGTTTCAGCGCGCCGCTTTCCTCGCCGACGAAAAACGTCGAGCCGCCGAAGTCGAGCGCCGTCGACGCGATCGCCGAGTCGCCGCTCGAAAGCGTCTTAGCCTCCGAGTCGTCGATCAGGTTCCAAACCCGCGCCGTTCCGTCCTTTCCGCTCGAAACGAGCCAGTCGCAATCGGCGAAAAAACGAACGTCGCGAACGCCGCCGAGGTGGCCGGGAAGAACGCGGCGTCTTTTGCCGGTCGCGTCGGTTAGGTCGACGAGGCAAATCTTGCCGTTTTCGCAACCGGCGGCCAAAAGACGAGAATCGCACGACAGGTCGACGGCGGCGACCGACGAC
>JAFYQR010000206.1 GCA_017559825.1 Thermoguttaceae bacterium
CGATCGCTTTCGTCGCGTCGATTTCCGGAAGCGTTTCGAGACAGTCGAGCGCTCGGGAAAGGGCCCAAGCCCAAGCGGCGATGGAGGCGGTTTCGTCGCCCGCGTCGGAACGCTCGCCGAAGAGCGGGTGAACGCCGTTTTTGAAACCGTCGTCGAAGTCGGCGTCGACTTCTTCGTAACAGAGCGTCGCGACGGCGTAACCGCGGGCGACGATTCGGTCGAACGACCAACGGCCCTTGACGACGCCGCGCGTTTCTTCCGGCGTCTTGCCCGCGTTCCAATAATGACCGGCGATTTCAAAGGCGCGGACGCCGGCGTCGTCGGTCGTCGCCCAGTTTCCTTCGAAGTTCGGCATTAAGAAGACCGGCGTCGGGGCGGTTCGCTCGTTCGGAAGGTAAAGGAGGAGGTCGGCTTTCGGGGCGGCGTTCGGCGCGTCGAAGTAGATTCGGATTTCTTTGCGGGTCGCCTTGCCGCCGAGCGCGTTCGAATCGGACGTCAGCTCCTCGAACTTGATTTTTTCAGGCGCGACGCTCGGACGCTTGCCGAACATTTCGCGAGCGAAGAGGTCGAGCAGCTCCGGACGGCGTTTGAGGCGCCAATCGTCGGCGGTTTCGATCTTCGTTCCGTCGGCGGCGACGAGCGGATTCGGGAGGTCGAACTTCGGGACTTTCGCTTCGTCGTAATTCGGCGCGGGAATATTTTGGGCAAAGGCGGACGCGCCGGAAAGAAGGAGCGTCGCGGCGGTCGCGGCGAGAGCGGGACGGATAAAACGGCGTAAATTGGCGAGCATAGGCGAACCTTTCGGCGCGCTCCGGCGAGTCGAGCGATTGGGAGCGCGGTTTTTCTTAAAAAACGTTGGCTTTTCGGGCGGAAATCGGGTATAATGGGCGCGTCGACGTTGAAACGCCGTCGAGAAAAAGGCTTTTCCGGCGTCGGAGGCGGCGCGGTTCCGCTTCGAACGTTCGATATTTTAACGCGAACGGAGCGGAAAATCAATCGAGCGGCGCGATTTTTGCCGAGATTTTGTCGTTTTATTAAGGGCGGCGAGAAAATCGGCGTCAAAAAGACGAAAAAACGGCGGCGCGAGCGGCAAACGTTCCTGATTCGGCGCGGTCGCGAGTCGGTTTAATCCGGCTTGCGGCGGTTGGCGAACGCGAGAACGTCGGCGGTTTCGCGTCGACGAATGAAATAATGAAACGAAAAGGAGAAAACGGAATGCAATTTCGACGATTGGGTTCGACCGAAATCGAAACGTCGGCGATCGCGCTTGGAACTTGGGCGATCGGCGGCTGGATGTGGGGCGGCGCCGACGAAAACGCGGCGATTCGAACGATTCAAACCGCGCTCGACGCCGGGATAACGACCGTCGACACGGCGCCGATATACGGGTTCGGCCGCTCCGAAGAAATCGTCGGACGGGCGATTCGGGGGCGCCGTCGCGACTCGATTATTTTGGCGAGCAAGTGCGGGATTCCTTGGGATACGAAGCCGTTTCCGCCCGGCGTCGGCGAGTTTCACTGCTTCGCGGACGACGTCGGACTGAGCGACGAACCGTCGAAATATTACCTTTATCGGTGTTTGCGACCGGAGGTAATTCGGCGCGGCGTCGAGGATTCGTTGCGGCGGCTCGGAACCGACTGCGTCGACTTGATGCAAATTCATCACGTCGGCGATTCGACGACCCCGATCGGGGAAGCGGTCGGCGTTTTGGAGGATTTGCGTTGGGAGGGAAAGATTCGCGCCGTCGGGATTTCGAACGCGACGCGCTCGCAACTCGACGCGTATTGCGCCGCCGGGCAAATCGACGTCGCGCAGGAGCGATATTCGGCGCTCGACCGAACGGTCGAGAAAAACGGCGTCCTCGACGGCTGCCGGGAGCGCGGCGTTTCGTTCTTGGCGTATTCGCCGCTCGAAAACGGGCTTTTGACGGGCCGACTCGATCCGGAGCGCGTTTACGGGGCGGGCGATTTCCGCGCCGACAATCCGAAATTCGCGAAGGCGAACGTCGAACGGGTCAACGCGGCGCTGGCGCAAGCGTCGGGGATCGCGAAGCGGCTCGACTTGAACGTTTCGCAGCTGGCCGCCGCTTGGGTCGCGTCGCGGTACGAGAAGGCGGTCGTTCTTTGGGGCGCGCGGACGCCGGAGCAAGCGCTCGAAGCCGCGGGCGCCGGAGACGCGAAACTTTCGGCGGACGATTTTGAAGAGTTCGACGCGATTTTGGACGATTTCGGCGTTCAGTTCGATTAACGACGTCGGTTTTGTCGATTTTAACGGCTTAGCGTGAAGCGCGAACGCCGACTTTATCGATTTTAACGGCGTAAACAAAGACGCTCGAAGCGCGTTCCTAAACAGGACGCGCTTTTTTTGTCGGCGAACGGCTCGAAGTTTGCCGGTCGCGCCGGTTTTAACGGCGGTTTAACGAGCGGTTTCGAGGAAGCGTCGCAGTTCGTCGCGGGTTGCGTCGGGGAGTTTGCGGTCGAGACGCCGCGTTTGCGCGTCGAGTTCGACTTGGTAAGTTTGCGCGGTTTTGCTGTTTTTAACGGGCGTTTTCGAGGAAGCGTCGGAGTTCTTCGCGGGTTTCGTCGGGGAGTTTGCGGTCGAGGTGCGGCGTTTGCGCGTCGAGTTCGAGCGCGACTTCCGCTTCTCGGCGGGCGTCGGCGAGCGCGGTTTCGGGGGCGAC
>JAFYQR010000207.1 GCA_017559825.1 Thermoguttaceae bacterium
GCCGACGCGAGCGAGATCGGATTCGGCGCGGACTTCGAAACGGTCGCCGACGCGGAAATCGGAGCCGCCGACGTCGCCGCGACGGACGAAACGTTCGACGGAAGCGACGGCTGAACGGGCGTCGCGACCGAAGCGGCGGAAGCGCCTGAAACGGCGAACCCCGCCGAGTCGCCGTCCGCTTGCGCGCGGGTTACTCGGGATTTCTCCTTCTTTTTCGTTTCGCCTAACGTTTTCGCGGCGAGTTCTTCGCGACCTCGGTCGAAGAGGCGCAAAAGTTGGTTGCGCAAAATCGCCGCGCTCGGCGTTCCGGGCGTCGCGACGCGGTCGACTTCTTTGCCGTCGACGAGCAAAACGAACGTCGGCGTCGCGGAAACGGCGAAACGTTCGAAAAGCGCGGCGCCGCCGTTTTCCCGCTCGACTCGTTGAATCGGGTAATTTTTGCACCGCATCGCGTTCAAAAGCGCGTTCGTTAGCTCGGCGTCGGCGTCCGTTTTCGACGCGAACTCCAAGACGACGAGCCGCGCCGCGAAAGCGTTCGTCGAGGGCGCCGCCGAGAGCGCGTTTCCGCCGTTCGTCTCCGCCCAAATCGGAGTCGTCGCGGCGGCTCCCGCGAGCGTCGCCGCGCTCAAAAGAACGCCGCCGACGCGGGCCCAAGTTCGTCGTTTCGTTTGTCGTCGCTCCATCTTTCGCGCTCCTTCGTCGCTTGTTCGTCGAACCGTCGACCGCCGCTCCGTCGAGCGACCGTCTTTCGGCGCCGCGTTCGAAAAATCCGTCTTCGAGCGTCGCCGCCGCCATTTTAACGTTTTCTCCAAGACGCCGCAAGAGCGATTTTTCGCGCTTCCGAAGCCGACAAAAAAACGCGAGCCGAGAAGCCGCAACCTCCCGACGCCGCGTTTTAACGCTTTTTAGCGCGATTCTTTAACGCCGATTAAAAATCGAAGTCGGCGCGATAGAAGAACGAGCTTTCCGGCGCGACGTCCCCCTTCAAATAGAGGTCTTCCGGCGACTCGAACGGGATATTGTCGAACCACTTGAACGAAACGAAATCGGCGTCGACAATCGAGCGCGGAACAGAAATTTGCAACTTGTTCCCGTCGAGCTTCCAACGGACGCCGTCGACGGTCGCGCTCGTCTTCCAAGCGGCTTCCGGCTCGGCGTTCTCCGCGTCGAAACGTTCGGCGCTAACCGTTCCGTCGGCGGAGTACGAGCGCCCGATCAGCAGGTCGACGCCGCGCCAACCGGTCTTGTCGCCGTCGACGTCGAGCCCCAAGCAGAGCCCGTTCGGCGTTTCCGGTCGAATCGCCTCCCGCGTTTCGACATAAAAATAGACGTTCTCCGCGTCGCGAGCGACCTTCGCGAAGGTAATGTCGTTGCGCCCGGAAGCGTCGCGATAATGGGTTCCGCCGACGCCCGGGAAGTCGCGCGGAATCGTTTCTTTGACGTGATCGCGGAACGTCGGCTCGACGGCGTCCCACTGCGCGAAATCTGCGTCCGCCGCGAAGGAAATCGTCGTCGGCTTTTCAATCGGTTTCGGCAAGTCGGGCGTTCCCTTATACTTGCGGATACCGTCGACCGTTTGCCAATAGTAATTGTCGAAGTGCATTCCGCGGCACGGCTCGACGTCGCGGCTGTACTCTTGGTTGAATTGGTCGACGAACGCGTATTGGTTCGGGCCGACCTCCCAACGTCCGGCGACCCATTCGTTCCAGCCGGTGATGAAGACGAACGGCGGGTCGAGTTCGAAAGCGCGCTCCCACTGCTGCGCGTAATTTTTCCCGACGGCGGGGTCCGGGTTCTCGGCCCATTTCTCGTAATTCACGACGCCGTTCTCGTCCGGTTCCGGAACGTAAAACGAACGGCTGCGCGCCGTTTCGCGACTCATCCAAACCGGCAGTCCGGCGGCGTCGCGAGCGAGGTTTTGCGAGGTCGAAACGTTGACCTGCTCCGGCGTGTTCTCGTCTTTCGTCCAAGAATACGGCTGCGGATACGCCGCGACCCAGTGCCAAGCGTCATGCGTGTTCTTCATTCCGAACGTCGGCCAGTACGCGGTTCGGCAGGTGAATTTGTCGCGCAGATTTTCCGGAACTTCCGCCGGATTCGACAAAATCAACGGCTTCCCTTCCCAATGGAAGAAGAGCGGCGCGTATTTTTGCTGCGAATAACACTCGTCCCAGATTTTTTGCGTCGTTCGCCCGACTTGCGTGTTCGTCATGAACGCGATTTGCGGAACGATTTCGCCGTCGGCTTTCATTTCGAGCAAGAGATCGCAAAGCGGCAGGTAGACGTGCGGATACGTTACCGCGTTCGTCGTGTCGAAAATCAACACGTCGACGCCGGCGTCGGCGAGCAGCGTCATATGACGGCGGACGACCCAAGGGTCGCGGGAGTCGTAATACCCGTAAAGCGGCTCGCCCCAGAAGTGCATTTGACCGTTCGAACCGAGGACGGCGTGATTTTCTTCGCGCACGGCGTTCGGCTCTTTTTCAAGAATTTTCGTCAAGTCGTACGGGCGCGGCGCGTCTTTCGGAGCGTTCGGGTCGACCGGAATCAGCGAAGTCGGGTCGAGCCAAAGGAAGTAAAACATTCCGATCGTTTTGTCTTCGCGAATCGCGACGCGAGCCGGGTCGTCCGCTTTTTGTCCGACGATATTGCGCCCCAACGCGTCGTACCCGCCCCACGGAACGCCGTCCGACTGCGCGAACGCCGCCGACGGCAAAAGCGCCGCCGTCAAACCGAGCGCCGCCGACCAACCGAGTCGCGCCGCTTTTTTCCGTTGTTTCCCGTTCATTTTCTCCGCTCCTTTTCCCGCGCTCCGTTTTCGGACGCCGCCGTCGTTGTTTGCGAACGCCGCCCGACGCGACGTTTGCGTCGATTATAAAAAATCGCGCCGCCGATTGCAAGCGTCTTCGACGAAAATCGGCGAAAAAGCGAAGAAAAAACGCGCCCAATAATAATTAACGGCAAAATAGCGAAACCGCCCGCCGCGACGAACGCCCAAAAAAACGACGGAGCCCGAAAGCTCCGTCGCTCTTCTAACTTTAACGAAGTTTAGCGTTTAGCGTTTCCGTCAGCGGTAAGCGTAACCGCCGGGCGCGACCGGAAGCGCGGGAGGAGTCGGCGCGGTTCCGACGTTTTGAGGCGCCGTCGCGTTCGCGCTTCCGCTTCCGGCGGTTCCCCAGCTCGCGTCGCCGGTCATTTGACGCACCGCTTCGGGCGTTCGTCCGCCGGAGAGTTGTTCGAACGTCGGGAGACGATCCAAACCGGCGAGCGCGTCTTGCGACGTTCCGACGTCGGCCATCGCGGCGCGCAGGAGCGTTTCGTCGATATTCCCCGGATCGACCCAGCGTCCGGTCTCGTCGAGGTTGAAGACGCCGAGCAGAAGCATCAGGTTCATGCGGCGCGATTGGTACTGCAGCCACGTTTGCATGATTTCGTTCTGCGAATTGAGCAGGTTCTCCAACGCGTCGACCAACGCTTCCGCGTTCGAGTTGACCGAACCGACGCGAGACGAGCCGGTCGGCGGTTTCGTCAAGTCGAGCTGCGCCGTGTGAACGCGCTTGATCGAGGTCAAAACGCTGTCCCGTTGGAGCTCGAAGCTGATTTGCGCCAACTCGATGGCGCGGATCGAGCTGCGGATTTGTTGGTTCACGCCGTCGACGTAAGCGTAGTAGTTGCGCCGCGCTTGGTCGTAGGAAATCAACGCTTGACGATAGCTGTTCCGCTCCATAAAGCGGTCGAGCGGAGCGTCGAACTGAACGCCGGCGGTGAACTGCGCTTTGTCCGAGCTGAAATTCACCGGATTCGAGCCTTCGTTCGAAACCGAGCCTCCGACCGAAACGCTCAAGTCGCTGCGGAGACGGTCGGCGACGATCTCGATATTGCGCCATTGGTCGACGAGGTTCGAACGCATGTTCATCCAGTCGAGACGGCGTTCGCGAGCGACTTGGAACGCGTAGTCCGCCTGCACGTCGACGATCGGAAGCTCGATCGCTTCGAGACGAGCGCGCGCTTGAATCAAGTGCAGCGTCATCAGCGCTTCCGAAAGTTTCGTCAAACACGAGCTAAACCAAACTCGGTACACGTCGTCGCGAGCCAACGCTCCGGAGCGAAGCGCCGCGACCGAAGCGTCCAACGCCGCGCGGCGACGCAGGTATTCGTCGCGATTTTCCGGCGTAATGTCGGCCGCCATCGCGTCGAGCTCGGCCAATTCGCGCTCGAGTTCGCCGACGTTGAATTGAATCGGGTCGTTGAGTTCCGCCGTCATCCGCAAATCGACGACGAGCTGTTCGACGGTCGACGGGAAGGGCGAGCTTTCCGGCGCTTCGCGTTTTTCGACGATCATCGCGGCGAGATCGTCCGGCGAGTACGTCAAAATCGTTTGCTCGATCAAGTCGAGAATCTTCGCGACGTCGTATTGCACGCCGCGCGCCTTCAAGACGACGCCGTATTCGTTCACCTCTTCGTTCGGACGCTCGAGGTCTTCGCGAATTTGCGCGATTCGCTCTTCGAACAAACGCAAGTCGGCGAACGAGCTGTCGAGCTCCGGATTGTCGCGCTCGAAGCGTTGACGAATCGTCTCCAACGCGGCCGAACGGCGCGGAACGACTTCGTTTTCCAAACGCTCGACGTCGGCGAGCGTATCTTGCAGCCCGAGCCCGAACTGTTCGTCGAAATCGGCGAAAATCGCGCGCAGGTCGGCGAGCGAAATTCGCGTCGCGGCGGTTTGCGGATTCTTCAGGTCTTCGATCGAATTAACGTAACGGTTCGAATCGGCGACGACCTCGTTGTTTTTGTCGCGGAGCCAACCCAAGAGCGCGGTAACGTCGGCTTGGAAATTCCCGAGCGTCTCCGGCATCAAGTTGAAGCGGTCGGTCAACGGGTCGCGAACGACGACGTTCTCGATATCCGGCGGAAGCCCCAAATCGATCAAGTACGACTCGATCGAGTTGCGGTACTCGTTTTTCAGCTGGATAAGGTTCTTTTGGCTCGAAAGCCAAGTTTGGCGCATGCGGTCGACGTCGGTGCGGCTCGTAACGCGACTCGTGGCGAAGTACTCTTCGTAACGTTGGTAGTTGTCCGCCGAGGACGCGACGTTCGACTCTTGGTTGCGAATTTGGATTTGGCTCGACAGAAGCCCGTAGAACCCGCCGACCTGAGCGCCGCCGACGCCGCTCCCCGGATAGCCGCCGCTCGACGGAGCGGAAACCGGCGACGAACCAGTCAGGACGCCGACGTAAAAGCCCTGTTGATAAAACGCCAGCTGACGAACGTTCGCCAACAATCGGCGCTCGCTGCGCGTCAAGTTTTCCAACACGATGGCGCGCCCGGCCCCGCGAAGGAACGGCTGCGTCAAACTGTAGCCGATCGACGTCGTCGGCGTAAAGGAATCGTTCGACGGGCTGAACGTCCAAACCATCGAGTTGGCGAGATTGACGACGACGTCGGCCCCGGTCGCCAATTTGCGATTCGCGCCGACGTCGACCGTTCCCGCTTCGAGCGACGAAACGCTCGAGTCTTTAAATCCGCCGCCGTTGCGGTAGAAGAGCGAGCTTCCGCCGTAGAACTTCACGTCGAACGCGTAACGCTCGGCCGTAACGTTCAGAGCCGCCAAATAGACGCTTTCCAACGCGTTGCGATAATCCGGCGAGTGAAGAAGAGCCAAGTCGAACGCGACTTTTTGGTCGACGACGATCTCGCCGTTTTTGTTCGGAGCCGGAAGCGTGTCGCGCCAACTTTCGTTTTCGACCGTTTGCGCAAAGCCGTTCGCGCTCCACTTTTCCCGGCCTTTGCGCCCCTCGACGTCGTTGAGAAGACGCGCCGCGGTGCAGTCGTCGACCGGCGACGGCTGGGCGTCCGGATTGTACCGGTTCGCGTAACGCGATTTCGACGACTCCGCGAGCGTGAAGTTGTCCATTTCCCAATACTTTTCGTCCGCGCTCTTGCCGACCGTGTTCAGAAGGCCGTAGACCTCCTTGTCGGCGTCCGTTCGATATTTGCCGCGCGAACAACCCGGCGCCGCGACCGTCGTCAGCGCGAGACCCGTTAAAACGAGCGCCAACCCTTTCGACCGAGAACGCGAAAAGAGCGCGCTTCCCTGCGCGTTCCTTCGCTCGAGCGTTTCCGCGACTCGCGACGCGGCGCTCCGGCGACCCTTCTTATTCCATTCCATTACGACAAGCTCCGTCAAAGCGTTAAAAACGTTTCGTCGACGTTCGACGCAAAACGACCGCGACGCGTTTCGACGCGTCGAACGCTCGCTTCGAACGGCCCGCGCCGTCGCCTCCTGCGAAAACGCGCAACCGTTTCGACGCGCCGTTCCCATTTTTAGGCGACTCCTTTCGCCCCAAAACTCGAACGACGCGACGACGCGAACCAAACGGCGCCCGACCAAACGCGGCTCGTCGGAACGGGTATTTCGTCGCTTCGAACGATAAGAAACGGAAATTCGAAGACCGGCGACGAAAACCGACGAGCGCGGCGCGGCGGACGAAAACGCGACGACTCCTTTCGGCGCGTTTTTTCACCGTATACTTTTGTATCGACTTTTCCGGTTGTTCCGTTTACTCTTTTTTTACCGTTTCCAACAATTATTACGCAACCCAATCGTCGCTCGTTCCGCGCCGAACGCTCGCGCCCTAGAATTTACCGTTTATTCTCAATTTAACGATAAAACAAAACAGTAAAGCGAGAGAAAAAAGTTTTTCTCGATAAGGCGGAAAAAAAACTTGACAAAAGCGCGATTTGACGATACTATCAATATTAGAAAATTTTAGGGAGCGATTTTTTTGCGCCGCGACGCGTTAATTTAGAGAAAATGAGTCGTTTTGGCAAATTAAGTTAAAATATCGCTTGCCGAGGACGATAAGATAGATAAACCGCGTTGTTTTTACCGGAAGCCGTTTGATTATTTTAACGGCGGCGCTCGGTTTCGTTCGACGGCGGTTATTAATAGAAGAAACCAAAACCCCTCGACGATTCCGGCGCTCGACGCGGCGGAAGACGTCGAACACGATGGAAAACCTCGACAAATAGGCGGAAGAGGCTCGTCATGAACGTTTGGAACAAAGTATTATACGTCTTAATCGCGATTTTGTGCGTGGTCTTCAGCGTCTTCGCGGCGAACAAATACTCGCTGACGAAGAAATGGGACGAAAAGCTCGCCAAGCAAGAAGCGCAAATTCAAACGCTGAAAGACGAAATCGCCGCGTTGAAGATCGCGATCGACGGCGACCCGCTCAAAAAAGCGGAAAGTTGGAACGACCTCGGCTTGCGTCCGCAACTCGCTCGCGTTCGCGCTTTGCTGCGCGGCGACGCGTTCGTCAACTGCCTCCCGGTCGAAGCGACGACGGCGGAAATCGACCGCGATCCGATCGCGCAAACCCCGGTTCTCGGCGCGAAAATCAGCTTTGCGGTTACCTCGGCGAACAGCTTGACGGCGTTCTCCGACGCCGGCGCGGCGACCGATTCGTTCCGTCAAGGCGCGCTCGCCTACGTTTTCGACTCCGGCTTGGCTTACGTCGACGAAGCGGCGGAAGCGAACGCCGACGCGGCTCCGGCCGAACCGGTCGCGCCTCGTTTCCTCGGCGCGTTCAAATTCGTCGGCGCGGCGAATTCGCAAGCGGCGCTCGAATCGGTCGGTTATTTTAGCGAAGCCGAGTTGCAAGAGTTGCAAGATTCGCAAGCGAGCGGCCGCTCTTGGATCGTTTGCGTCGACCGTCTCCCGATGGACGTTCCGACCGACGTCGCGTCGCTGATCGCGGGCGACGCGGAAACGTTCGCTTCGCTGGACGAAACGACCCGCGCTTACTTTGAAGCGTCGAATCCGTCGGCGCAAATGTTGGAAACGCTCGCTTCGGTCGTCGACGCGAACTCGATCGTCGACTTCCAAGGCCGTCTGACCCGTCAATTGGCGACCCGCGACGCGGAAAACGTTATGAAGGCGCGTCGTTCGCTGGCGCTCGCGAGTTTGACTCGCGTCGTCGTCGACCAACTCGTTTCGATCGGTCGCGAAGTCGAGGACGAAACGCTGAAATCGCTCTACACGGCGGAAGATTACGACGCGGCGGTCGCTCGCAAATCGGTCGCTTCCTACGAAGAGCAAAAGACGACGCTCGAAGCGGCGCTCGCGAAAATGGAAGGCTACCGCGACTTGGCGAAATCGAAACTCGACGAAGCGCAAGCTCGCGTCGCGGAATGCCAAACGGCGATCGAAACGACGATCGCGGAAAACGCTCGTCTCGCGGCGGTCATCGCGCAAGCTCAAATCGCGCTGGCCGAAAACGCCGAGCAAAAAAGCAAGGGCGGCGACGCGACGACCGCGTTCGCGCTGAGCGGAATCTGATCGCTCGTCTTAAATAAACTCGGCTCGTAAGCCGAATCCGCCTAAGAGCCGCGTCCGTCGACGCGGCTTTTTTTGTTTCTTGACGTTCGAACCGTTTAACGCTCGGCAAGCGGCGACGACGCGAAACCGTTAGCCGAAAAGAAGTCCGACGCGATCTTCTTTGTTTCTTGCTTTTCCAATCGTTTCACGTTAGCCCAACGCCGCGCCCCCATCGCCTCCAACGCGTCCGACGAAAAACGCCGACGCGCTTCTCTTTGTTGCTTGCCTCTCCAATCGTTTGGCGTTCGCTCAACGCCGCGAAACGGGGCGCCGCGAATCTCTCCGACGTTTCGCCGATTAAAAACGCCGCCGTCGAACCGTTGTTCCCAACGTTTCAACGGCGGCGCGAGTCGCGTTTTAACGCCTTAACGCCGCGTTAGCGGAACGCGTTTAGCGTTTTTTACCGACGAAGAAGACGCTTTCGATCGAATCCAAGTCGACGCGCAACGTCGTCGCGCCGGTTTTCGCGTCGAACTTTAACGCGTCCGCGTCGAGCGCCGTCGTTTCGCCGGTCGTCGGGTTCCAACGTTCGAGCGTTTCGAATTCGCCGCGGAGCGTCGCGTCGAACGACGCGGCCGAGTTCGACGAGTTCGCGAAGTAATAAACGTCGAGCCCGTTTTTGACCTTGTGCAGATATTGCAGCATCCCGTCGAGTTCGTAATCCCAACGCGGAACGACTTTCAGCGTCGGAAGGGTCGTTCCCGGCGCGGCGACAATCTTCACGTCCGGAACCGGAACGAGATAATCCGCCGCCTTTTGCAGGTTTTCCGTCGTCGGGCGCGGAACGAACGCCGAACGTTCGCCGAAAACGTTCTCTTCGTAAACGACCAATTTTTCCGGCTCCGCTAACGGCGCGTTCCACTCGCCCGCTTTGTTGATTTCGCGCGCTTGACGGAAATTCTCGGGGAGGCAAATATCTTCTTGCCCGGTCAAAATCGCGTCGCGCGGCGCTTGCGTTCGCGGGTCGACGCCGAACATCTTCTCGACGGCGGCGCAAACTTCGTCGTCGAACTCGCGCCCTTCCGCCGCTTGCGACGGGAGCCGCGTCGTCGCGAGAACCGCCCCGCCCGCTTCGTAAAACGCCAAAATCTTTTGCAGGTTCGCCCAAGAAACGACGTCGGCGCCGGTCAAAACGACCGCGCGATACTCTTCCCAGTTCGCTTGGTTGTTCAAACGGAAAACCGGGCCCGGCGCGGACTTAGCGTCGTCGGTCGCCGCTTTTTCGACCGAGCATTTCTCGTCGACGATTTGCGGG
Source organism: Thermoguttaceae bacterium (assembly GCA_017559825.1). GTDB lineage: Bacteria > Planctomycetota > Planctomycetia > Pirellulales > Thermoguttaceae > RUG369. The sequence goes on from JAFYQR010000207.1 coordinate 9,636, forward strand.
TGCAGGAACGTGAAGTCGCGCCAAACTTTCGACGTCAACTCCGAACCGACCGCCAAGTAGTCCGTCTCGCGCGGAAGCAAAATACCGTAAGGATAGTCGCCCTTAACGAACGCGTGTTGGAAATGGAAGAACGCCTTCAAGTTGTCGATCGGGTAAAGGACGCCGAAGTCGGCGACGTGCCGCCCGCCTTGCAGAAGGAGGCTGTTGCGCGAAACGAAGTCGCCGTATTTCGCCAAAAAGCCGCCCTGCAGTTTCGGGTTGCGCCAAGAGATTTCCGGCGGAATGTAAACGGTCGCCGGGTCGGTCCAGGTTCCGTGCGGGAGCATAACGTTCCCGCCGCGCGCGAAAATTTCCATCGCCGAGCGCATCATCGTGTCCGGGCCGAACGTATTGTCGCGGTAGTTGCCGTAAATCTCGACGAAGCAAAGCGGGAAGTCGTAGTTGCACGCCGCCGAAGTCGGGACTTTGAAGCCGTCGCGGCCGTGTCCGTAGTAGTGAATCGAGTCAAAGAGGACGGCGTCCGAGTTGCGTTGCGTCGCCATCGCGTCGCCGCACATGTCGATCGGTTGAATAACATACGGGCCTTGCGGGTGCCCGGTCGAGATAACGTCGAGGTTGCGGTCGCGGCGCCATTTGGCGACGAGGCCCGGGTAACCGTCGGCGAAGAGGCGGTTGCGCGTCGTCCAAAGTCGGTAGCGCGCCGACGGCGTGTCGGGGCCGATCGGGTAAAAGAGCGCCGGATAGTCGAGCGTCGGGTCGACGCCCCAAAGTTCGCGGTGTTTAGCGTTGAACTCGAGCGCCCAGTTGCGCGAACCGTCCGTTTGCGTGTTTGTAATGTCGTCGAAGAAAATCGACGTGATCGTCGAGCCAAAGTCGTCCTTAAACTTTTCGTAAAAACGGTCGTAAGTGAGCGTGAAGAAATTTTCGACCGCTTTCGGCGACATATAATCGACGAGTCCTCTCGGGTCGGAAACGCAAACGAAGAGGAAAATTTTCCATTCCCCTTCCGGAACCGCCCAAGAGACCGTTCCGTCGGCGGCGACGGCGGAGCGAATATCGACGCGCTCGAACGTTTCGACGTTCATCGCGACCGCCGCTTGCAGAACGCCCTCCGGTTTCCCGAACAAGACCTTGTCGCCCAACGGAATCGGCGATTTTTCCGAAAAATCGGCCGGGCCCTTGACGCTCCACTCGACTTTGTCGAGCCGCTTGATCGTCGATTCCGGGAACGCCGTCTTTAACCGTCCGCCGGCGCTTCCGCTCGGGAAGTCGACGTCGTCGTAAAAGACGATTTTCATATCGAGTTCGCGCGCTTTGTCGAGCGATTTTTTGAACTGCGTAAAGTAGCCGTCCGTAAGGTATTTCGGCGTCGTTTTCGAAACCGGGAGGAACGTGATTCCGCCGAACCCGTTTTCCTTGCCGACTTCGAAAATTTCGCGGATGATTTCGTCCGAAAGTTCGCCGTTCGTGTGCCAAAGGGGTTGCCCTTTGAGCGGAATTTTCGCGCCCGGCAAAATCGACGGCGCTTCCGCGAACCAACGGCGCAGCGTCTCGACGTCCGCGTCGACCGCCGCCGAACCAAGGTTCCAACGTTCGACGTCTTTTTCCGCTTCGACGAGCGCCGACGCTTGCGCGTTTTGCGTATTTTGTCCGTTTTGACCGTCTTGCGCCGAAGCGAAGCCGCCGAACGCCAAGGCCGCGAACGCCGCGACGCCGAAGAGAGCCCAACTCAACCGCTTCAACGTATTTTCTCTATTTTTGCGACTCATCGCAATCTCCGTATTCTTTGCAATTTACCGATTCTTAAGCGGCGCTGGCGTCGCGCCGAAAAGTCGCCGTTTAATATACCGCGTCGGGCCTCAAAAGTCAAGAAACCGCCGACGCGCAAGTCGATAAATTTGAGAAAAGTTAGGAGAAAAACGGCGCCGCGCTCGAGCCCGTCGGCAAGACCGGAACTCGAGCGCGGAAAATCGAAACGAAAAAGAACGAAAACGCCGCGTCGACGCCGTTCCAAGTTCGCGGTAAGAACGAACTTGTTTCGAAACGCGCCGCTAGGAGAAACGAAAACGCGCCGAAAAATCGCGCCCGCTTTCGTTTACGATTATAACGCGACGAAAACGCGCCGTCAAGCGTTTTCGCCGTTCAGGCGGGACGCCCGACGTCCTACCTGAAGAAAAAAAACGAAACGCAGTCTCGACAATCCGCAAAGTCTCGCTATTCCAACAAGCGCGGCGATAAAAAAACGCCGACTTCCAAAAGAAATCGACGTTTTCCAATTTACGCGCCGCTTTTCAAGCGCCATTTAGAAAATTTCGTTCGCGATCAAGTGTTCGAACGATTGTTTGCGACGAATCAAACGCGGCTCGCCGTTTTCGATCAAGACTTCCGGCGCCAAGAGCTTCGAGTTGTAATTCGAACTCATCGCCGCGCCGTAAGCGCCCGCGACTTCAAGGATTAAAAAGTCGCCGACGTTCGCCTTCGGCAAGCGCCGTTTAACGACGTACCCGCCTTCCTCCTGCGTGAAAACGTCGCCCGATTCGCAAAGCGGGCCGCCGACGATCGCGTCTTCTTCGGCGCCGTTCGACGCGTTTTCGTCGGCGAAAGCGACCGAAATCGGGTGATAGCTCCCGTAAAGGGTCGGGCGCGCCAAGTGCGTGAATCCGGCGTCGACCAAGTAAAAAACGTTCTCGGCCTGCTTTTTGACCGCTCGGATTTGCGCGACCAAATAACCGCTCTCCGCGACTAAGTAGCGTCCCGGCTCGATTTCCAGCTCGATTTTGCGTCCGAACTTCGCTTCGAGCGTCGCTTTCGTCTTCGCCCAAAGCGCGGCGTATTCGTTCAAGTCGACGTATTCTTCGCCGCTTCGATAAGGAATCGGGAGTCCGCCGCCGCAACTGACCGACTCGACGGAATCGCCGAGCTCCGCCGCGAATCGTTCCGCCGCGCCCGCGACCTGCGCCAAGTGTTCGAAGTCGCTCCCGGAACCGATGTGCAGGTGAAGGCCGTTGATCGTCATTCCGAACTTGGCCGCCGTCGCGACGCAATCGCCGATTTGCTCGAACCAAACGCCGTGTTTCGAGAGATCGCCGCCGGTGTTCGTTTTCGCGCTGTGCCCGTGTCCGAAGCCGGGATTGACGCGAATCGTTAGCTTAAAGCCTTGCGAACGCTCGCCCAACGCGGCGCCGAGTTGCGCGATCATATCGGGCGAACCGCAGTTGACGACGCAGCCGAACGCCTCGCCGGCGACCAATTCGAGCGCGTCGGCGTCAAAGATGTCGGCGGTGTACGCGATTTCCTTCGGTTTGAACCCGGCGACCAACGCTCGACGGATTTCGGCGGCGCTCACCGCGTCGACCGCGGCGCCGCAAGCGCGAATCAGCTTCAAAATCGCGACGTTCGAGCAAGCCTTTTGCGCGTAACGGACGACGTCGAACGCGCCGAGCGACGTCAAATCGGCGACGCGGCGCTTAATCGACTCCGCGTCGTAAACGAAGAGGGGCGTTCCGCCGAACTCGCGCGCGAGTCGAGCGACCGCGACCCCGGCGATTTCCGTTCGTAAAGTGTTAAATTCCGGCGCTTTTTGCATTGACTTTCTCCTTTGTCGCGATTTCTCGCCGCTAATCCTTCTGCGCTTTCCCAGCATTCGTTATCCGATATTGTCGCCGCTTTTCGGCTTGCGTCGTCAACCGAACGCGTTATTTATCCCGTTTGACGACGAAGCGCGCGAGCGCTTCCAGCGCGTCGAACGCTTGCGTTTTTTCTTCGGAGGATTCGCCGGTTTCGCGGAGCGTCGCGATCATTTCCAGCGATTCGTCGACCAGCGCGTCCGCTTCGGCGCGGGCCGCGTCGACCGCGCCGGACGCCGTCAACATCGCCGCGAACTCCGAGCGTTCGTCGAGCGAAACGCCCGTTTCCAAACGCTTTAACGTCGACTCGCGCTCCGCCGGACTCGCGTTTTGCAGGTAAAGAATCAACGGGAGCGTTTCCTTTTTGTTGACTAAATCCGTCCCGAGCGTTTTGCCGGTCTTCGCCTCGTCGCCGACTAAGTCGAGAATATCGTCGACGATTTGGAACGCGATTCCGAGCGCCGAACCGAAACGCTCGAACGCCGCCAACGACTCGCCGCGAGCTCCGCCCAAATACGCGCCCATATGCGTCGCGCACTCGAGAAGCGCCGCCGTCTTCCCGCCGACGATCTTGCGATAATCCGCCGTCGTCAGCGCGAAATTCCCGATCGAGTCGACTTGCAACAACTCGCCCTCGACCGTCGCGCGGCAACACGCCGACGTTTTGCGGAACAACGCCAAATCTTCGCATTCGCAAATCAAGTCGAAAGCGCGAGTAATCAACAAGTCGCCGACCAGCACCGCCCGCTGCGAATCCCAACGAGCGTTCACCGTCTCAAGCCGTCGGCGGAAGCGCGCGCCGTCGAGAATGTCGTCGTGAACGAGCGACCCGGTGTGAATCATTTCGAGCGCCGCCGCGCAGAGGTAATGTCGACGATCGACCGAACCGGCCGCCTTCCCGCAAAGAAGCGTCAACGCCGGACGCAACCGCTTCCCGCCGAGCCGGAACGAATGGTCGAGATACTCGGAAAACGCCGGGTCGAGCCCGAACAACCGCTCTTTCAAAAGCGCGGTCGTCGCCTCCATCTCGACCGTAATCGGGCGGTAAAGAAAATCAAGTCCGGCGGCGCGCGGCGTCGTTTCGCTCATCGATGTTCGTCCTTTGTGTTCGCAACGGCGCCGAACGGCCGTTCTTTATTTTATCCAATTCACGCAAACTCGCCGAATCGACGAATTTGCCCATTTCCGCTATTCCCGTCGCTCTCGTCGTTATTTCTTGCGCAGAGCCAACTTCAGGAACTCGGCGCGAGTCTTGGCGTAGTCGCGGAACGACCCCTTCATCGCCGACGTAACGCAAAGCGAGCCCGGCTTTTTGATTCCGCGAAGCGTCATGCACGAGTGCGTCGCCTCGATCACGACGCCGACGCCGCGAGCGTTCAGCTTTTCCATCAGCAGATTCGCGATTGTTTCCGTCATCCGCTCTTGGAGCTGCGGACGTTTCGCGACCGTCTCGACGACCCGCGCGATTTTGCTCAACCCAACGACGCGACCTTGCGGCAGATAGCCGATGTGCGCCTTCCCGACGAACGGCAACAGGTGATGTTCGCACATCGAATGGAAATCGACGTCCTTCACAATCACCATCGAATCGTATTCTTCGGTAAAGAATTTTTGAAGGTGAACCGCCGGGTCTTGGTGGAGCCCTTGGAACAACTCGGCGTACATCCGAGCGACGCGCTGCGGCGTTTCGATCAGCCCCTCGCGATCCGGGTCTTCGCCGATAGCCAGCAAAATTTCGCGCACCGCTCGTTCGATGCGCGGCTTGTCGATTCCGTTTCCTTCGCCGTTCATTTCGCGTTCTCCGTCGTTTTCGTCCGTTTTTCAAGATCGTTTCCGCGTCAAAACTTGCCGAGCCGCCGCTCGATGAAATGCGCGAGCGCGGTCGGGTCGTCTTTGGCGATCAACGCTTCGATTTGCGCTTCCGGCACTTCGAGGTTCTTCATCGCCTGCCCGACGCGTTTCCAAAGCTGCGCTCGTTTTTTCGGCGTTTCGGCCAAGTAAAGCTCGGTCGTCAACTCGCTCAGTTTTTGCCGCATAATGTTCGGCTTGTTGTCGTAATACCGTTTGACGATATTTTCTTGATAAGGCGTTCGATCCATTCCCATCGGCCCTTGAAAACACAACGCGGCGAGCCGAAGTCCGCCTTCGCCTCGCGCCGTCGCCTCTTTCGCTTTTTCCGAACGATTTCCGCGATCGCGTTCGCTCTTTTTCTCGTCGTTCGCCGACGGTTCGTCCGACCCGCGCTCGACGTCCCTTTATTATACGCTTTTTCGGCGTTTCCAAAAGGGGGCGCGGTCGAAGAACGCTTCCGAAGCGCGTCGAGCGCGCCGCTCGTTTCGCGCTTTTCGACGTTTTTTACCCATTCGCCTTATTTTCCCCGCTCGACGCAAACCGTCGTTTCCGCGTCGACGGCGAAGAAAAGACGGACGGAATTTCGCGGAAATCGTTCGGGGGCCTTGTCGACGCCGGAAAAAGAGGTAAAATCGTTTGCGTCGCGGAGTCTCTGGGCGCGCTCTTCCCTCTCCTCGACTCTCTTTCGACGCGCGGCTCGCCGAGTCGGCGTCGAACGACCGTTCGCATCGGTCGCGACCGACAAGACTCAACGCAAAAGGAAATCGCATGAGCGAAAATCGAGAACAAAAGACTAAAGAAGAAGCGATTCAACTCTCCGGCGTCGTTACCGAAGAAGTGCGCGGCGCGTTCCGCGTTAAAATCGACGATATGGAACATTACGTTCTTTGCCGTTTAGCCGGCAAGATGCGCAAATTCCGCATTCGCGTCGTTCCGGGCGACCGCGTCGCCGTCGAAATCAGTCCTTACGACATGGACCGCGGACGCATCATTTATCGCGAACGTTGAATCGCCGTTTCTTTTCGGTCGACCGTTCTTGACCGCCTCCGTCGAGCGTTCGGCGGAGCGTTCCCGTTTTGAACGTCGTTTTCGACGTCGAAGGCGCCGCGCGGCGAACGCGGTCGTCGACGCTTTTCTATTTCTTGCGTTCGTTTTTTTCTTATTTTCTCTTTTTTAACGTTCCGCATTCTTTACGAAAAATCCTCGCTTAACGCTTCGAACGCTCTTGACGCGCCGCTCAAAATTCGTTATCGTTCGGCGATTTCTTGTTTTCGACGCTTTTTCGAGCGTTCGAAACGTTAAACCGCCCCGCTTTCCGCGCCGACGCGAAGCCGTCGAGTCCGGAAATTTCGCTCGCTCGGCCGCAAACCCGCCGCGCGAGCCGTTTGGAATCCAAAAATGAAACGTTTTTTAACGATAACGCTCGCGTTGGCGACGCTTGCTCCCGTCGCGCCCGGCTGTTCGAAAAAAGTTCCGGAAGACCCGTTTAAAGTCGAGCAGCAGCGCGTTTTGAACAATCGCGGGCGCCTCGTCCAAGACTTGGCGCGTCCGGAAAACCTGCACGCCGCGAAAATCGAGGGCGCGACGCTCGTTCGCGGCCTCAACGGAACCGGCGCCGACGAGCCGCCGTCGACGTATCAACAACTCGTTTTGCAAGACTTGCAGCGCGACGTCGACCAAAAGCGCACCGCGAAAAGCCAAATCGCCTCGCTCGACACCGCGATCGTCCTCCTCGAAACGATCGTTCCTCCCGGCGCTCGCGTCGGCGACCGCCTCGACGTAACGCTCACGTTGCAGCCGGGTTCCGAAGCGACGAGCGTCCAAGGCGGGTTCGTTCGCGACGCCGAGCTCTACCAATACATGGCGGCCGACGTCATTCGCCGCGGTTACAAACTCGGCGTCGTCGACGGTTTCGTTACGCTTGATCCCGATTTGGTCGCGAAGAAAAGCCCCGTCGCCTACAAACAGGGGAAAATCGTCGGCGGCGCCCGCGTCGCTCGCTCGCGACCGATTTGGCTCGAACTAAAAGAAAACGAACGCTCGCCGGGGATTGCGAAACAAGTCGAAGACGTTATCAACAAACGCTTTAGCTACACCAAGTCCGGTTACGCCGGAAAGAAAAAGGTCGCCGAGGCAAAGGCGGGCGCGACGCGAATCAACCTCGAAGTGCCGGAAGAATACCGCGACAATATAGTCCGCTACGTCAACGTCGTGTGCGCGATTTCTTTCTTCGAAACCGCCGACGAGCTGAACGAACGCGTCGACCGCCTCGCCGTTCAACTTTTGAACCCGGAAGAATCCGAGTTCGCGTCGATTCAACTCGAAGCGATCGGGCCGCGCAACGAAAAGGTCCTCGACGCGATTCGCAAGGGGATGGACTCCTCCGACCCGACGGTTCGCTTCAACTCGGCGATCGCGTCCGCTTACTTTAACGAGCGTCCCGACCGCCAAAGGACGGCGCGTATTTTGGCCGACTTCGCCGCGAACGACGCCGAGCGCCGTCCGGCCGCGCTCGCGACCCTCGGCGTCTGCATGAAAACGTCGTTCGACGTCGACGCCGAGCTGCGCAAGCTCCTCGCGGCGCCGGAAAATGAAACGCGCTACGGAGCGTTCCGCGCTCTTTGGACGCGCAATCCGTCCGACTATATGATTCAAGGCGAAAATTTGGGCGACCGGTTCGGCTACCACTGCCTCAACTGCGGCGGCGCGCCGTTCGCGCACGTCTCGATGAGCGACCGTCCGGAAATCGTCCTCTTCAACGCCGAGCAGATTTTCCTGCAAGGCGAGTTTTACATCGAAGCGAACCCGCGCCTTACGATTCGAACCGACGGCGACGAAATCGTCGTCAAGAAATACGAAACGTCCGACGGAATCAACGAACAGCGTCGCGTCGGCTTTAAAGTCGACGAAATAATCCGCGCAATCGTCGAAATCGGCGGCTCGTACTCCGACGTCGTGTCGTTCCTAACGCAAGCGAAGAGCGGCGACTATCTGAAATCGATCGGCGCCGACGGAACCGCGACCGCCTGCGCGTTCGGAATCGACGCTCTCCCGGGCGCGAAAAACGCTCGCTTCAAGCGGATTCGCGACGTCGCGGAAATCGAGCGTCGCGAAGAAGCGCGAACCGCCGCCGAACTCGCCTCCAAGAAAGAGAAAAAGTCGTTTTGGTCGCGCATGAACCCGACCTCGTGGTTCGGAAGCGACGCCCAAGAGCCGAAGCCGAGCGACGAGTTCTCGCTCGACGAGTTCGACGCGGCCAACGGCGAAGCGCCCGAAACCGACGCCTCGCAAGAGTTCGACGCGGAAACCGAATCCGCCGACGCCGCGCTCAAAAACGACGAGTTCGCCGTCGACGAAGAGTCTGAAAAGACCGAATAATCGCGTTTAACGACTCCGCCCAAAAGCCCGACGTCGCGCGACGTCGGGCTTTTTCGTTTTCTTACCGTCGACGACCGACGGCGAAAGCGGCGTTTCCGTTTGCCGTAGTCGCCGCGTTCTTTCTTTTTCCGTCGCGCCCTAACGCGCTCGACGGTTTGAACGCCTCCGGAGCGACCGCTTTACGCGCCCGACGTTCCGCGTTTTCCAAAACGTCAAACGGAAACGCGTTCAAGGAGTTCGATCATCTCGCGAGCGACCGCTTTATGGGCGGCGACGGCCTCTTCGAGCGGCGTTAGCGTCAACTTTCCGGCGATTTCGCCGACCATTTTGCCGCTTTCGCCGAAATGAATCGCGTCGATCGCGAAACGCCCGAGCTTCGTCGCCAAAATCCGGTCGGCCGGAACCGGCGTTCCGCCGCGCATCACGTGTCCGAGAACGACCGCCCGCATTTCGTAGGGAGCGCCCGCTTTTTTGAGCGCTTCCATCGTCTTGTAGGCGCCGCCGTATTCGTCTCCTTCCGCGACGATCATAATCGTCGACTTTTTTCCCAACGCCTTGAAACGCTTCAACTTCTCGACGAGCGTCTCGATCGACGTATGCGTCTCCGGAATCGTCGCCAACTCGCAACCGCCGGCGATCGCGATCGCGGTCGCTAAATCGCCGCAGTCGCGCCCCATCACCTCGACGAGGAACATCATATCGTGGCTCCCGGCGGTGTCGCGGAGTTTGTCGACCGCGTCGACGCCAGTCTTGACGGCGGTCGCGAAGCCGATCGTGTAGTCGGTTCCGAGCAGGTCGTTGTCGATGGTGCCCGGAATCCCGATCACTTTCCCTTCGTCCCAACGCTTGGCGATTTCGAGCGCGCCGGTCAGCGTGCCGTTCCCGCCGATGGCGACAAGAGCGCCGAAACGGTAGCGCCGCAGGTTTTCGACAACTTGCGCGATCCCTTCTTCCGTTCGCATTTCGTTGCAACGGCTGCTGTTGAAACTGGCGCCCCCTTTGCTCGTCCAGCCGGAAACTTCGCGGACGTCGACGGCGCGGTCGGTGCCGCCCCAAAATTCGCCGTTCAAAATCCCTTGGTATCCGCGGCAAATCCCGACGATTTTATCGCCGTACTGGTCGCCGGCCCGCACGATCGCGCGCAAACACGGATTCATCCCCGGCGCGTCGCCGCCGCTGCACAAAACGCCAATTTTCATCGCTCCATTTTCTCCGTTTTATCTAAATTCGCTTTTCCGGTGGCAATTCCGTCGTTCAGCGTCGATTTTTCGACTCGGCGCGACCGGCGCGGCCCGCCCTATCTTAACCGATTGTAACGATTTAAGCGGCGACGTCAACCCATTGTCGCCGCGGCTCTCGGTAAAAAAAAACGCGCCGACCGTCGGTTTTCCCGCCAAGTCGACGCGTTCATCCTATTTTAACCAACGCGTTCCCCAAGCCGAGCGCCGTCGTTCGCGTCAAAACGCAAAAATCGAAACGAAGATCGCAAGCGCCGTCGCCAACGCGATTAAAAGGGACGCGAACGCCAAAAAAGCGAAAATTCCGAGCGCGCCCAACGCCGTTCCGAACCGTCCCGCGCAAACGAGCGCCGCGATAAACGCCGCCAACGCCGCGACGACCGGGCCCGCCGTTATCAACCCGATAACGAAAACGAGCCCGATAATTTGCCAATTTCGCCCGTTCAACGAGCCGCCGTTCGGCAGCGGTCGCGACTCCGGCGTCGGAAACGGAAAACGTCCGCCGCCGTCGCCGACCGGGAAGCGCCGCTCGTAATCGCCGCGACTCCAACGTTTTCCGCCGCGCCGTCCGTTGCGCGTCAACAGGAAAAAGAGCAAAAGTCCGACGCCGAGCGGCGTTCCCAACGTCAGCGCGCCCAACAGCCCGAAAATCGGCCCGACGCGAAATTCGACCGTCGGCTTGACATTCGGGCTATTAAACAGCATGTCGAACGCGCTCGAAATTTCCTCTTCCGCCGTTTCCGCCTTTCCTTCCGCTTTTCCGAGAAGCGCGTCCAATCGCCGACGAACCGCCGCGCCCGCGTCCGGATCGGTCGACTCGTAATAACGCGCCAAATCTTGCAAATCGTTCAAGTTCCGCTCAAACGCTTCGTCTTCTTCGGCAATTTGGGTAAGCGGGGCAAGCGCGGCGGCTTCCTCCAAGAGCGCGAACGTCTCCGGCCAACCGGCGTTCGACTCGGCGAGCTCTTTCGTCGCCCCCCGCAACGCGTCGAGCGTCGGTCGCCAACTCGCTCGACGCGCCTTTTCTTGCAACTTCTTAAACTCTTCGACGCGGTCTTTTCCGAGCGTTTCGGCCAACTCGACAAGCTCCGCCGCCGCGTCGTTCGTCGCCGCGAACGCGACGTCGGTCGCTCCGGCGTCGAGCGCGTTTTGAATCTCGCGATTCGCCGCGTCGACGATTTTCGCCCCTTGCGACTCGAAAAGCCGCTTCGCGACCGGCGCGTCGTCCGGAACCGCGTCCGGGTCGAATTTCGGCAGTTCCGGCGTCCCCGCCGTTTCCCGCGTCGCTTTCTTTTTCCCGTCTTCTTTATCTTTCCCGTCTTCGTCTTTTTCCGCGACCGCGTTTTCTTCGCCCGTCTTCCCCGTTTCCGAATCTTCGCCGTTTCCGACGAGCGCTGCGAACGCGCTTTCCCTCGTTTCTTCGAACGCGAGAAGTTCTTCCGGCGAAATCGCGTCGAGCGGGCGCTCGGCGTCGGACGCGGCGTCTTCGGTCAGCGCGCGCAGCCGGTCGGCGATCGCGACCGCTTCGACGGAACCGCCCTCCGCGTTCAACTCCTCGACGGCGGCGCCGAGCGTCTCTTCGCTCTCCAACCGGCGCGCCCAACGAGCCCGTTCGCTTTCGGCTCGGGCGATTTCGGCGTCGAAACGTTCGCTCAACTTCCGCAACGCCGCCCGCTCGCGCTCGACTTCAAGCCATTCCCGCTGTTTCGCGAACGCGATCGCCGCCTCCGGACGTTCGCTCGACTCGGGCGAAAGGGCGCCGTTCTTCATCTCTTCGACCAACGCGGCGCGTTCGTCGGCGTCGAAACGGAAAAAGACGCGGCGAAACTCGTTCCGCAGGCGCCGCGCTTCGCTCTCCCGTTTCGTCGCCAACGCGTCGATTCGGCCCCGCTCGGTTCGCGCCGACTCCAGCGCGCTTTCCAGCGCCGTCAACCGCGCCCGCGTCTCGCTCGGTTTCGACTCCGCGGCGGTCGGAACGCTCGCGACGCGCCAAACGACGAGCGCGACGCCCAAGAGCGCGACCGCTCCGACAAGCGCCCAAAGCGCTCGCTTGTTTCCCTTTTTCGCGTTTTGTCCGCCGTTTTCCGGGTTCGAATATTCGTCGTTCATCGTCGTTATCTCGTTATTTACCGTTGTTTAATCGTCGTTTCGCGCTTCCGTTTCGAGCAGACCGCGCAACCGTTTCGGAATCGCCCGCAACGCGACGCGCCATTTCGCCGCCCGACGAACGAACGTTCGCCGTTTGTCGAGCGCCCGTCGGTCGAGAATCGTTCGCAACCAACTCTCCGCCTCCGCGTCGGTCGTTCCGCGAAACGTTTCCGCCTTTTGGTAAACGACCCAAAGCAGTTCGTTCAGCGCGTCCGACGCGTCCTCGACGAGCGTCAAATAGCCGCCGTCCGCGAACTCGCCGAGCGTTCGAGCGATCCGTCCCCGGAAAAGCGTCTCGGCGGAGCGCCCGAGTTCGGCCAACGCGTCGTTCAACGCGTCGGCGTCGCCGGTTCGCTTCGCCTCGACGATTCGCGCCAACGCGGCGCAAACCGACGGAGAGCCGGTCGCCGCGTCGACGTTCGTTTCTTTTCGCTCGCTCAACGTCTTACTTCCAAAGCGCGTCGAGTTCCGCCTCGTCCGAAACCGGCTCGAGCACGTCGGTCGGTTGGAGCGCCGTTTCCCGCTCGTTCGTTTCGTCTTGATAGACGTTCGTTTGCGCGGTCAACTCGTCGATTTCCTCTTGCAACACGTCGAGCGCGGCGCCGAGTTCGCCGACGTCGACGCCTTCGACGTTCGCCTCCATCGTCGCGAGTTCGGCGTTGACCGCCGCCAAATCCTTCGCGGTTTCAAGTTCCTTCAGCCGCCCTTCCAACTTCGCGACGGTCAGTTCCATCTCCGCTTTTTTCTTCGCCATTTGCTCGGCGACGCCGCGCAGACGCTCGAACGTCGCCTTCTTTTGGTCGGCGATCGACTGTTTTTGCTTCAAATCCGCGTTCCAACGGTCGAGCGTCGAGTAAACTTCGACGGCGGAAACCGTTTTACCGCCGAACGTTAAGCCGATTTTCTTTTGTTGGTCGGTCAACGCGTCGCGTTCGCTCGGACTCGGCAGCCCCGCTTCCTTCGCGGCGGTCGCGAGCGCTTTCATCGCCGCCTCCAACTTCGCGACCGACTCTTGCTCGCGCTCCCAAGCGAGTTCGAGCGTTCGAGCGTCGACCCGATAACCGCGCGCTTGCTCGTCCAGCCGTCCGATATTCGTCTTCGTTTCGGCAATCGCCTTGTTCGCCCGCGCCGCGGCGGTCGCTCGATCGAGCTTTTTCGACATTTGCGTCGCCTGCTCCGACAAAAAGCCGAACTGCCAAACCGCGATTCCGACGACGACCGCCAAAATCCCCAACGTCGCTAAAACGCTCTTCGCCATTTTATCCTCGTTTTCCTATTCTCTCTATTTTCTTTTCTCAAAGAAACGTCGAACCGGTCGCCGCCAACGGTTCCGCGTCGAACTCCGCGGCCGCCAACGTTTCGCAATACGCCGCCGTCGACTCGCGCATCGACTCCAGCGCCGCGCAAGCGAACGGAAATTCGACGACCAACAGGAGCCCGACCGCCAACGCGCAACGGTTCGCGACGCCGCAAAAACGCTCGACCGCCGCTTGACGCTCGACGCGCCGAACGGTCGCCGACGCGCTCCGACGAACGATCGTTTCCCAACGGTCGCGCAACGCGTCTTCGGTCGTTTCGTTTCTTCGTTTTCGTTCGTTCATTTCAAACGTCTCCTTCGCGGCGCCGCGTCCGGCCCCGCCTCTAATATAAAGGACGACGCGAACCGCCGCCGTTCCGGGTAAATTCGCTAAAAAAAAGAAAAAAAATCGAGAAATTCGGGAAAATTTTTCGCGCGTTCGTTCGCCGCCCGCTTCGCGCCGCGTCGAAGTTAGCCCTCCGTTTCGCGCCAACCTCGCCGCGACATAAAAAAACGCTCAACCGCGCCAAACGGTCGAGCGTTTTCACTTTGCTAAGCCGACGCGAACGTCGAACGCCATATCAGGAAACAAATTCGGCGATACGGTCGAACGCTTCTTTCAGGTCGGCCATACTCGCGGCGAACGAAGCGCGAGCGTAACCTTCGGCGCCGAACGCGCTTCCCATCACCGTCGCGACCTTCTTTTGTTCGAGAAGCGCCATACACCAATCTTGGCTCGTCTCAACCTTGACGCCGTTATATTCGCGGCCCAAGAATTTTTGCACGTTGAAGAACGCGTAGAAAGCGCCGCCCATTTTGCCGCAAGTCATCCCCGGGATTTCGGCGATGCGACCGGCGACGTAGTCGCGGCGTTTTTCGAACTCGGCGCGCATCGCGTCGACGCAAGACTGATCGCCGGAAACGGCGGCCAACGCGGCGTATTGGCTGACGCTGCACGGGTTCGACGTTTCTTGGCTTTGCAGGCTCGCCATTTTCTTCGAAACGTTTTCCGGCGCGAGCGTCCACCCGACGCGCCAACCGGTCATCGCGTAAGTCTTGCTGACGCCGTTAATAACGATCGTTCGGTCGGCCAACCCTTCGCGCAAGGTCGGGAAGCTGGCGAACGGCGCGCCGTCGTACACCAAGCGTTCGTAAATTTCGTCCGAAACGACGAAAAGATCGTTTTCAATCGCGATATCGGCCAACGCTTCCAATTCGGCGCGGGTATAGCAGGAACCGGTCGGGTTCGACGGGCTGCAGAGGAGCAACATGCGCGTTTTCGGCGTGATCGCGGCGCGGAGCGCTTCCGGCGTCAGTTTGAAGTCGTCTTCTTCGCGAGTCGGAACGATCACCGGAACGGCGCCGGACAACTTGATCAATTCGGCGTAGCTGACCCAATACGGGGCCGGCAAAATCGCTTCGTCGCCCGGGTTCAACGTGCAGAAGAACGCGTTGTGGAGCGAGTGTTTCGCGCCGTTCGAAACGACGATTTGCGACGGTTTGTATTCGAGCCCGAAGCGCGCGAGGTAGTCGGCGCAGATCGCTTCTTTCAGCGCCGGAATCCCGCTGGCGACGGTGTAGCGCGTGTAACCGGCGTTCATCGCGGCAACCGCGGCGTCGCAAATGTGTTTCGGCGTGTTGAAGTCCGGTTCGCCGACGCTCAAGTCGACGACCGTTTCGCCCTTTGCTTTCAACTCTTTCGCCTTCGCGGACATCGCGAGGGTCGCGGACGGTTCCATTCCTTGAACGATTTTAGAAAGAGCGATCGCCATTTTTCTCAACTCCTCAAAGTTGCCTTTTTTGCGTATTTTTCCTCGTCGACGTTGCCAACGCGCTAGAAACGTCGGAACGCCTAGTAAATCTTACTCATTATATCCGCGGCGAGAAAACTCGCAAGAGCCCGCAAGGCGCGGCGACGAAAAAAAGCCTTCTCGCTCAAAAAAACGAGAAAATTTCTCGTTTCAAGAGTTCGAGAAGGCTAATCGTTAACGCCGTCCGACGCTTTTTTCAATCGTCTCCGGGAGTCGCGCGTCTCATTTTTTCCAATCGGGGGAAACGTATTCGACCTCGACGATCGAATGCAATCCGCCGCGCGGCGTGAACTCGGCGGTCAGCTTCATGTAGCGCGGTTTCATCGCTCCGGCCAAGTCGTCGAGAATGCGATTCGTAACGCGTTCGTAGAAGATTCCCTCTTGACGGAACGCTTGCAGGTAGAGCTTCAAGCTCTTCAGCTCGACGCAAATTTTATCCGGGATAATCTCGAAGGTCAGCGTTCCGTAGTCCGGTTGGCCGGTTTTCGGGCAGAGCGACGTGAACTCCGGCGCGACGTGCGTGATTTTGTAGTCGCGGTTCGGGTACGGGTTGTCGAAAAATTCCAGCATTTCCGGGGACGGATTCGACGTTTGCACAAACGACATTTTCGGCTCCTTTTTTTCGCGATATGTTTCAAGAAAGCGTCGCCAACGCTTCCGTTTTGTCATTAATATTAATAGCGTTCTTTAAAGCGCGCGTCAAACGCCGTCGGCCGAGCGCATCGCGACGATCTCTTTCGTCAACGCGGCGTAATCCTCGGCGCCGTTCGAACGCGCGTCGTAGTCGAAAATCGACTGGCCGAAACTCGGCGCCTCGGCCAAGCGCACGTTGCGGCGAACGCACGTCTCGAAGACGATCGCGTCGCTCCACGCGGAGTCGGGGCCGCGATTCTCGAAAAACGCTCGCACGTCGCCGGCGACTTCCTTCGCCAACGTCGCGCGGCTCTCGAACATGCACAACACGACGCCGGAAACGCGCAGTTTCGGGTTCAAACGCTTCGACACCAACTCGACCGTTTGCAAAAGCTTGCTCAAGCCGTGCAACGCGAGGAAGTGCGGCTGCAGCGGAATAAACACCTCCTCGACGGCGGAGAGCGCGTTCAACGTCAAGACGCCCAACGACGGCGGACAGTCGACGACGATATAATCGAACTCCATATCGTCGGCGGCGATTTTGTCCCGCAAAATCATTTCGCGTCCGAAAACGCTCGACAACTCGAAGTCGGCGGCGGCCAAATCAAGGTGCGCCGGCACCAGCCAAAGGTTGTCGGCGACTTGGCGGCGAACGGCGGCAAGCGACTCGTCGTTGACCAACACGTCGTACACCGACGGGAACTCGGACTCGAAGGTAACGCCGAAGTGCAGCGACGCGTGCGCCTGCGGGTCGAGGTCGATCAGCGCGACCTTCGCTCCGGACGCGGCCAGCGCCGCGCTCACGTTCACCGCCGTCGTCGTTTTCCCGACGCCGCCCTTTTGATTCATCACCGCGATCGTTCGCATTTTTCGCTCCTTTCGATTCGTTCAACCGACTAAAACATCGTTTCGTCGGGCGCCGTCCGCTCGACGCGGGCCTCGAAACGCGCTTCGTCTCGAAGACTCGACGTCGACAGTATAATCGAAACGCCGCCAAACCGCAAGACGAACGCGTAAAAATTTTTCAAGTCGCTCTTCTCGCTCGGCGAAGGTTGCGATCGCAACGATTTTTCCAATCAAGCAAGTTAGGACAAATAATTTTCTTATTTTTACTAAATTTTTTATCTTTCTTATTTTAACTCCGTATCGATTCGCCGAAAAAATGTTATAATAACGTTTGATAAACGCACGGGGTTTCGTTCCCTCTCCGCGTCGCAAAAGTTGTTTTTTGTGAAGATATTTTCGTCGTAATCGCAAGATAACGCCAAATAGAGTGAAGCTAGGCAAGCTCGGGCGCCGATAACTATCGACAAGGGCGTTCCAGTTTCGCGTCGCGGCCGACGCTCGACCGGGGCTCTCGAATTCGGGACGAACGTCGAAAACCGTCGCGTTTTCGATTTAATCCGAACGCAAAACAACGAAAATTTTCTCGAACCGGCAAAAAACGCCGCGTTTGAGCGTCGCGGCCGTTCCTTTCGGCTTCGGTCGATGAAAAAAGTCGGCGGTTCCGTCGCGGCGAACGACGAAGGCTATATTGCCAAAGCGCGCAAAATAGACAAATCGCGAAGTTTAGCGAAAAGCGGCAAGTTTCGAACGCGATTTCGTCGCGACGAAGCGCGCGGCGTCGAAGATTGACATTGAAATAACGCGTTTTAATTACGCATGGATGACGGTTCGTCCGTTAGAAATCGATGGAGGTTAAAATGAAAAGAGTTGTTGGGGCGGCGCTTTTGTTCGCGGCGGCTTTGCTGGCGACGCCGCTTGAACAGGCGCAAGCCGCTTGGTGCGGCGCGGCGTCCTATCGTTGGTGTCGGCCGCGCGCTTGCGAATTCGCGACGCAAAGCTGCACGGTGATGAAGACCTGCCGCAAAGTCGTGTACGAGCAAGAGCAAGTCGTTTGCTATCGGACGTCCTTCCAAAAAGTTCCGGTTACCCGCCGCGTTCTCTGCACGAAGTACGTTCCGGAAACTCGCGTTCGCGAAGTGCAATACACCGTCTGCCGTCCGGTTTGGGAAAACTGCCAAAAGACGGTCGCTCGCACGGTGAACCGCACGGTTTGGGAAAACTGCCAAAAGCAAGTTCCGTACACCGTCTGCAAGCCGGTCTACGAGCAACGACAACGACAATACACCGTTTGCAAACCGGTTTGGGAAACCCGCCAAAAGCAAATCCCGTACACCGTCTGCAAGCCGGTCTACGAACAACGCCAACGTCAATACACCGTCTGCAAGCCGGTTTGGGTTAATTGCCAAAAGCAAGTCCCGTACACCGTCTACAAGCCGGTCTACGAACAACGCCAACGTCAATACACCGTCTGCAAACCGGTTTGGGAAACCCGCCAAAAGCAAGTTCCGTACACCGTCTGCAAACCGGTCTACGAACAACGCCAACGCCAATACACCGTCTGCAAGCCGGTTTGGGAAACCCGCCAAAAGCAAGTTCCGTACACCGTCTTTAAGCCGGTTTACGAACAACGCCAACGCCAATACACCGTCTGCAAGCCGGTTTGGGAAACCTGCCAAAAGCAAGTTCCGCACACCGTCTGCAAGCCGGTTTACGAACAACGTCAACGTCAATACACCGTTTGCAAACCGACCTGGGTCGAATGCCAAAAACAAGTTCCGTACACCGTTTGCGTCCCGCAAACCTATACGAAACAAGTTTCCGTCCAATCCGGTTGCTGGAAGACCGAATGCGTTACGGTTCCGGGCAAAACGATCCTTCGCCGCGTCGCGTGCTGCGATCCGTGCGACCCGTGCCGTCCGATCAAATACAAAGTCTGCAAGGTTCAATGCCCGCCGACGACCTGCGAGCGCAAAGTTTGGGTTCCGCAAACCGTGACGAAGGAAGTTCAATGCGTCCGCATGGTTCCGCAACAATGCGTTAAGACCGTGAACTACAAAGTTTGCAAGATGGTTCCGGAAACTCGCGTTTGCAATTACACCGTCTGCAAGATGGTTCCGCAAACCTGCTATCGCACGGTCAACTACAAAGTTTGCAAGATGGTTCCGGAAACTCGCGTTTGCAACTACGCCGTCTGCAAGATGGTTCCGCAACAATGCGTCAAGACCGTTTGCTACAAAGTTTGCAAGACGGTTCCGGAAACTCGCGTTTGCAATTACACCGTCTGCAAGATGGTTCCGCAAACCTGCTATCGCACGGTCAACTACAAAACCTGCAAGACGGTTCAAGAAACGAAAGTTTGCAACTACACCGTCTGCAAAATGGTTCCGCAACAATGCGTTAAGACCGTGAACTACAAAGTTTGCAAGATGGTCCCGGAAACGAAAGTTTGCAACTACACCGTCTGCAAGATGGTTCCGCAAACCTGCTATCGCACGGTCAACTACAAAACCTGCAAGATGGTTCAAGAAACGAAAGTTTGCAACTACACCGTCTGCAAAATGGTCCCGGAACAACGCGTCCGCACCGTAAACTACAAAGTTTGCAAAGTCGTTCCGGAAACGGTTTACCGCACCGTGAACTACAAAGTTTGCAAAATGGTTCCGGAAGTTCGCGTCCGCCGCGTCAAAACGACGGTCATGAAACCGGTTCAATTCCAACGCGAAGTTACCTGCTGCAAGCTCGTCGCGACGAAAGTCCCGTACACGGTTACCCGTTGCGTTCCGCGCGTCTGCACCTACCAAGTCCCGGTTCAAATCAACGTTTGCAAGCCGTGCGCTCCGACCTGCGCTCCGTGCGATCCGTGCCAACCGTGCGCCCCGACCTGCGAACCGTGCGTCAAACCGTTGTTCTCCTGCTTGCGCTAACGCGTTAGCAAAACGTCCCGACGCGAGTTCGTTTTCCGAGTTCGCGTCGAACGTTTAACTTGAAGCGACGATTCTTAACCGAATCGTCGTTTTTTTATCGACGGTTGGAACCGGCGTTTCGTTCCGTCGTTTTTTCGTCTTCCCCGCGACGTTTTCCCTCCCGTTCGTCCTTTAAGAAAGGCCTTTCATGCGCTCGCCTCTCGACTGCGTCCTTTGTTTAACGCGCCAATCGTTGGAAGCGGCTCGCCTCGCGACGCCCGACGTCGACCTTCAACGTCAAGTTCTCGAATCCGCGTTCCAAATTTTCCTCGAAAAAGGCTTGAACGCCCCGGCGCCGCTTCTCGCGACGTTGGTTCACCGTTCGATGCGCGAGATCGCCGGCGTCGCCGACCCGTATTACGCCGAGAAAAAACTCTTCAACCGCCTTGCGCTCGACCAACTTCCGCGATTCCGACGCTGGGTCGCCGAATCGCCGACGCCGTTTGAAACGCTCGTTCGCCTCGCGATCGCCGGCAACTCGATCGACATTTTCTTCGGCGAACTCGACGAAGACATGATCGAAGCCGCGATCAAAGCCGGACTCGATCAAACGCTCGTCGGCTCCGTCGCCGAACTCGAAGAAGCGATTCGCGCCGCCGACTCGATTCTTTACGTTACGGACAACGCCGGCGAAGTCGTTTTCGACCGCCTGTTCATCGAGACGTTAATTTCGGAAGATTGTGGAAAGAAGGTAACCGTCGCGCTCCGCGGCGCCCCGATTCTGAACGACGCGACGCTCGAAGACGCGAAGGAAATCGGCCTCTCCGCGCTCGTTCCGACGATCGACAACGGCTCGGACGGACTCGGCGTTCTCTTCGATATTACCTCGCGAGAGTTCAACGACGCGTTCGTCGGCGCCGACTTGGTGATCGCCAAGGGGCTCGCCAACTGGGAAACGCTCGAATGCGATCCGGGTCCGCTTCATCCGAAAAAAATCGCGTTCCTTTTCAAAGCGAAATGCAAATTCATCGCGGAGGAAGTCGGCGCGCAACTCGGCGATCTCGTCGTTCAGATTCGCTAACCGTTAAAAGTCGACGCTTAACGCCGTCGCCGCGTTTCCGCTTTTCCGGCTCGAACGCGGCGATTTTTTTTGCCGAAACGCCGTCGAGCCCCAAAAAAACGACGCGAAACGACGCCCGGCGCGACCGAAAAAAGCAAGAAAAAAGCAAGAAAAAAGCGACGTTCCCGTCGCTTACCGCCGTCGTTCGGCTTTCGACGCGCCCCAAAGCGCCGCTGTCAAGAAACAAAAAAAGCGGCCAATGGGAGTCGAACCCACAATTACAGCTTGGGAAGCTGTCGTGTTACCGCTACACTATGGCCGCTTGCGAAAAACGAAAGAGTCGAGCGCAACGCCCGTTCCTCCGAACTCACGCCGTTATTTTACCTCAAAATTTCGTTAGCGCAAGCCCCAATTTCTCTCGCGAGTTCATTTTTTCATTTTTTTCCTTTTCGCAGTCGCCGTTCGCCTCGTTTCGCTTTAGCGTCGTTCCGACGCCCCCCGTTGAAGACGAGCGAAAAGAAGGTATAATTTACCAATAGCGAATAAGTCGACGCGTTCGCTCGCTCACCTTTTTCGAGCGCGTCGTCGCTCTTCGTCCGACGCTCGCCTCGTCGGCGAACGGTCGCCCCTCGTTCGAAACGATTCGTCATGAAAGCGTCCCGCGCTCGAAACCTTCCTACGCCCAGCGTTCAACGTCTCCCGGTCTACCTGCGCTTTTTAAAAGAAGCGCGTCGACGCGGCGACGACGTGGTTTCTTGCACGCGCATCGCCGAGGAGTTCGGCCAGCTCAGCGTTCAAGTGCGCAAAGACCTCGCGATCACCGGCGTTTCCGGGCGTCCTAAAGTCGGCTACCGCGTCGACGAATTGATCGAGGCGATCGAGCGTTTCCTCGGTTGGGACGTCAAAACGACGGCGTTTCTCGTCGGCGCCGGCAACCTCGGCACCGCGATTCTCAACTACGAAGGCTTCGCCGAGCACGGTCTCGACGTCGTCGCGGCGTTCGACGCGAACCCCGCGCTCTTCGGCAAGGAAATCAACGGTCGGCTCGTTTACCCGCTCGACGAAATCGCCGACCGCGCCGCGGAGCTCCGCCGTCAAGGCCGGCCGGTCGAAATGGGCGTCGTCACCGTCCCGGCTCGCGCCGCTCAACCGGTCGCCGACCGTCTCGTCGAAATCGGCGTCCGAGCGATTTGGAATTACGCGCCGGTTCGGCTCGACCTTCCAAGCGACGTCGTTTACGAGGACGTCAAGCTCTCGGCCAGTTTCGCCGTTTTAACGAACCGTCTTCGCCGGCGCGACCTCGAAATCGTCGCCGATTAACGCCGCGCCGCCTAGCCGTTCGTTTTTCTCGCGCGTCGATTTTCTCTCTTGCATTTTTTTCGCTTCGACGTTAAAATAGGCGACCCCGGAACGCCGCGCTCGGCGTCGGGAGCGGAGCGTCTTCGTTTTAAGGAGAAGTTATGTCGTCGTCGCCTCGTCGTTTTTTCTTCCCGCTGACCGCGTTCGCGCTCGTCGCCGCCGCCGCTTTCGTTTACGACCGTTATTTCGCGCCGACGCCGAACGCGACGCCCGCCGACGCGACGAACTTTTCGCTAGCCGGCGCTTCGAGCGTCGACGTCGACGCGCTCGAACGCGTTTTTCCGGGCTTGTCGCGACTTTTCCCCGAAAACGACTGGCGCCGCGTCTCGCCGAACGTCGTCGTTCCGACGAACCGCGAGGCCGTTTTTCTCTTCCAAGGCGAGCCGATTCTCTCCCCCGACCGCACCCGAGCGACGCTCAACGCTTGCTCGATCGTCTTTTTAGCGGCGGACGACGCGCTTTCCCCCGAAGAGCGAATCCGCCAAGCGCTCGTGTTCGAGTCGTCCGACCGCGTCGTTCTCGAATTTACCAAACCGCTGAACGCGCTCGATTCGTTCGAATCGGCGAACTTCGACTTTTCGACTTTCCTCTCCGGCGAAATGCGGGGCGAGGTCGTTTTGCGCTCGGACATGAAGTCGCCGACGCCCAAAGACGACGTCGTTTTTCGCACCCGCGATCTCGTCTTTACGGAAAAACAAATTCGGACCAATTTTGGTTTTTCCTTCCAACTCGGACGGAGCTACGGCTCCGGACGCGGTCTCACGGTCGACCTCGACGTTCCGCTCGCGCTCGAGCGCCGCGCCGCCGAGCCGTCGGCGAATCCCGAAAACGCCGACGAAACGTTCCGAGCGCGGCTCGACGCGTTTCGCCGCGAAGGCAATCTCGGCTGCGGCTTCTCGATCGAGCAAATCGAATTGAACGAGCTCGACGGTTACTCGCGTTTTTACCTCGACGCCGACTTCGTCTCCGACGACGCGAACGAGAAAAACGCCGACGAAATTCCTTACGTCGATATTCGCTGCAAAAAAGGCGCGTATTTTTCGTCGAACCCGGACGAGTTCGGCGGCTGGTGCGTTCGCTTCAACGAAGCGGTCGAAGTCGTTTCGTACCGCGACGGCGCCAAAGCGGAGCAGCTTCTTTGCGGCGCGCTTTACCTTTACCTGCAAGACCCCGAGTTCGAAAAGTTGGCCGCCGATCGTCCCGACTACCGCGAGTTCCTCGGACGCAACGCCCCGACCGGATCGCTCGCTCGGCTCGTTCCGACGACGATTCGCGCTCAACGCTCCGCCGACGCGCAAACGCTCGTTCGCGTCGGCGACGACAAAGCGGAGATCGCCGCCGACGAAATCCAATACGACGTTCGCCGTCGAACGCTGCGCCTCTTCTCCGAAACGCCGGAAGAATCGGCTCGACTCCGCGCTCAAACCGACGCGCAAATCGACTTTTCCTCGAAAGCCGTTCAAATCCAACTCGACGAAAACTACGAAGTCGAAACGGTTTACGCGAGCGGAAACGGTCGAATCGACGCGATCTTGCGAGACGGCGACGGGCAAGCGCGACGGCTCCAAGCGGACTGGAAAGACGGTCTGCGCGTCGCGCCGGAACCGGATCGCCCGAATCTTTACAAGCTCTCGACGACCGGCGCGGTCGCTTTCTCCTTCGACGGCGTCGGAACGTTCTCCGCTCGCGAAGCCGACTTTTGGGCGAAAGCGTTTCCGCAAGAGAAGGCCGACGATTCGAGCGGGCTTAGTTTCTCAAACGTCGTTCCGATCGGCGCGACCTTTCGAGGCGACGTTCTCTTCCAAGCGCCGCGCGGCGACGCGCAAATTTCCGAGTCGGTCGTCGTTCGGTTCGCGACCGACGCCGCCGAAACCGCGGCGAACGGCGACGCGCCTTCCGAAACGTCCGACGCGAAACCGAGCGGCGGCTCCTCGTTCCTCGCCGAAAAATCGACGCTCGGCGAAGCGGACGGCTCGACGTTCCGGATGAAGGCGCGCAACCTCGATCTTTGGTGCACCCTTCGAAGCGAAGCCGAGAACGCGAATAAAATCGCCGCCGTCGAAGTCGAACGAGCGACCCTGCGAGGCGACGTTTCGCTTGTCGAAAACTCGGTCGAAGGCGTTCCTCAAATGCGCGTCGCCGCCGACGAAGCGGAGCTCGTTTCTCCCGGAACCGCCGCCGCCCGCGTCGTTCTCGTCGGCGACGCGGCGACGTTCCAAATGCGCGAGCTCGCGCTCAGCGGATACAACGTCGTCGTCGATCGAGCCGCCAACGCGTTCCAAGTCGTCGGCCCCGGCAAATTGGCCGTTCGTCCTCCCGGAACCGCGGCCGATCAAATCGCTCGCTCGCCGCAAATCGCCCAATTTTTCACCGACGAACCGGTCGAAATCGAATGGGCGGAGGCGATGGCGTTCGACGGTCAAACGCTCGCCTTCCGCGGCTCCGCCAAACGCGACGTTCTCATTTCGCAACGCTCGCAAACGCTGAGCTGCCGCGAAGCGCGCTTCACGCTATCGCGTCCCGTCTCGCTCTTCGAAATCGACGCGCAAACCGCCGAAAACCTCGACGTCGCGACGGTCGAATTTCTCGGCGATTTCGACCGTCCGGTGCGAATCGACGCGACCACGTTCGGCGGCGCCGCTCCGAACGCGTCGGAAAACGCGGCGTTCTATCAAGCGTTCTTGCAAAACTTGCGTTACGAGCGAACGGAAGAGCGGTTTTACGCGACCGGCGGCGGAACGCTCCGCGCGACCTTCCGAAGCGGCGACGCGTCGAAGACGCCGATTCCGCTCGTTTCGAAAAACGCCGCCCTGTCGTCGCCGCCCGCCGCCCCCTCGTCGAGCGCCGACGACGCGACGACTTGGACGACCGTTTGCCTTAAATTTCAAGACCGCGTCGTCGGCGACGTCGCTCGTCGAGAAATCGTCGCGTCCGGCGGCGTCCGCTCCGTCGCTTGCCAAGCCTCGCGTCCGCGTCTCGACCTCGACGTCGACGTTCCGACGACGCAGCCGAAAGACGCGGTTCGCGTTTCCGGCGACGAAGCGCGCGTCGTTCTCGTCGGCTCGGCGCCGAGCGCGACGGCGGTCGCTTCCGCCGCGACGGAAGAATCGTTCGAGCTCGACTTGCGCCACAACGTCGTTTTTCGTCGCGAAGACGTTCTTGGACGATGCGACGGCTTAAAATACGTTTCGGCGAAAAATCTCGCGATTCTCTCCGGCGACGGCTCGACGAAAGCCGCGCTTTACAAGCAGGCGTACTCCGGAGCGCCGCGCGAAACGCTCGGCGAATTCGCCCGCGCGCTTTTCCATCTCGATACGAACCGGCTTGAAGTCGAGTCGGTTTCCGCGTCCGGCGTCGCCGATTGAACGCAAGTCGGCGGCGGCGCCAACCGTAAAGAAACCTTGGAATACGAACGCCGCCCTTTTGTCGCTCGTCCAACCTTATCGACAACGTAATTTAAAACTATTTCATTTTAAAACGGAACGATTTATGATCGATTACGGATTGAAGGATAAAGTCGCTCTGATCACCGGCGCGAACAACCCGCAAGGAATCGGAGCGACGACGGCGCTCGCGTTCGCTCGAGAAGGCGCGAAGGTCGTTTTAGTCTATAAGAAAGTCTTTCGACCGTTCGATAAAAGCAAGACCGATAAAAACGGTTTCGACAGATACTACGAAGCCAACGCGGGAAACGCCGACGTCGCGGCAAGCAAACTTCGGGCGATGAACGCCGACTATCTTATTTTAGAAAGCGACATTTCTAACGAGTCCGCCGTAAAAGAAATCTATTCGACCGCGTCGGCGCGTTACGGAAAAATCGATATTCTGGTAAACAACGCGGCCACGGACGACGAAAACGGTTTCGACACGATAGAGCGAATCACCCCCGACGTTATCGACGACGTCTTCGCGGTTAACGTGCGAGGAAGCGTTTTGACGACGAGGGAATTTGTTCGGGAATTCGTCGCTCGGCGCGGCGATTACGGACGAATCGTCAATATTTCCACGGACGCGGCGCAAATTTTCGCGGGACAAATCGCCTACGGCGCGAGCAAAGCCGCTTTAGAAGCCCTTACTCGCAGCGTCGCGCTTGAAGTCGCAAAATACGGAATTACGGTAAATTGCGTCGCGCCGGGGCCTACCCAAACCGGCTGGATCGACGCCGAGCTGGAAAAAGCGGTCGTTCCGTTAATCCCGCTCGGCCAATTAATCCAACCGGAAGACGTCGCCGAAACGATTCTATTTTTGGCGAGCAAACAGGCGAAAGCGATAACGGGACAAGTAATTAAAACGTCCGGCGGACACGCCCTTTAAACCCGATTTTCCCTATTTCGGCGTCGAAATTTCGCGTTTTTTCGCGTCGACGGCGTTTTTTCGTTGCGTCGGCGCGCGCTTTGCGTTACAATCGACGTTAGAAACGCCGCCGGAAACCGTTTTCCGCTCCGTTTTTGTTTCCGCTTCCGTTTTCCCGATTTAACGCAAGGAGACCGCGCCGATGCTCGACCGCCGCCAATTCGTCAAAACTTCGCTCGCCGCTTCGTTCTTTTCCGCCGCGTTTGCCTCCGACGCTTCGTTTGAAGCCGCGAACGCCGCCGAAACGCCCCGCGCCGAGCGCCGACGTCCGCTCGTTCTGCACCAAGCCGACCTCTTTCACGAACACGGCGACCCGGACGACCACTTCGACTTGGCGACGATTTACTCCCTCGCGCTCCAAAATCTCGTCGACCTGCGCGGCCTGATTCTCGACTACCCGCCGAGCCGACGCAAGGGCGACCCCGCCGTCGCCGCCGTCGCGCAGATGAACCGTATGTCGCGCCAAGTCGTCCCTTACGCCGTCGGGTCGAAAGCGCAAATCGAACGTCGCGGCGACAAAGCGCCGAACCTTTCGCCGGACGATTCGGTCGCGGTCGACTTCATTATTTCGACGCTCGAACGCGCCGAGGCGCCGGTTCGCATTTCGATCGTCGGTTCCGCGACCGACGTCGCGATCGCGTCGTCGCGCCGCCCGAAACTCTTCCGCGAGAAGTGCGCCGGGATCTATCTGAACGCGGGCGCCGCTCGCGAAAACCCGGACATGCCCGGCAAACTCGAATTCAACGTCGAGCTAAACCCGCGCGCTTACGCGACGATGTTCGACCTGACGTGCCCGCTCTACTGGTATCCTTGCTGGACGGTCGTCGAAACGCGCCAAACCGGCGAAAACGGAACGTTTTACTGGCTCCCGCACAACAAGGCGTTCGACGGAATCTCGGACGCGCTCGCCGGCTTTTTCGCGTATATGTTCGAGAAAACGCAGAGTTCGCTTTGGCTCAAAGCGATCGAAAAACGCCCGTCCGACGACGTTTGGGCGAAGATTTTGAGTTCGCGACGCGGCATGTGGTCGACCGCCAGCCTCCTCGCGCTCGCCGATAAAACCGTTCTTCGCGACGGTTCCGTCGTCGACCGAACGCCGGAAGTCGACGCGTCCCCCGAAGCGCTCTACCGAATGGAAAATATCCGCGTCTCCTGCGCCGACGACGGCCGAACGACTTGGGAGTTTTGCGACGAACCGACCGGACGGCAAATGTTCCGCGTCCTCGACGTTCCGGCGTACCCGAACGCGCTCGCCAAGGCGGTCAACTCGCTCTTCCGCGCTTTCAAGTGATCGCGAATTATCGCAAACGCCGCCGTTAAACGCTTAACGTCGCCGACAAAAAACGCCGAGCGGGTCGAATCGCTCGGCGTTTTCGGCTTAACGTCGCAAGGCGAAGCGGAATTTCCAGCGTCCGCCGCTCGCGCCGCGTCGGTTAGTTCGGCGTGTCGAGGTACGGGTCTTGCCCCATTCCGCGCTGCATCTTTTTCCGCTCTTTTTCGTAGTAGAGCATCGTTTTGCGGCCGCGATAGCTCTTTTTCTCAACCTTTTTCTGCGCCTTGTAAAAGCGTTTCCAATCGTTCGGGAACTCGGAGTCCGGCGCTTTTTCTCCTCGTTCTTTCAATTTGCGCGCTTTTTTCGGGCCGCGCGCCTTCTCCAAAATCTCATCTTCGAGCGAAAGATACTGCCGATACGAGCCCGGGTCGCCCTGGCGTCCGCAGCGCCCGATCAACTGACGGTCGATGCGCGCCGACTCGTGCAGCTCCGTGCAAACGACGTGCAAGCCGCCGATTTCCAAGATTTCCGGCGGCAACTTGATGTCCGTTCCGCGTCCGGCCATGTTCGTCGAGACGGTGATCTTTCCCCAATGTCCGGCGCCGGCGACGATCTCCGCTTCCTCCGCGATGCGGTTCGCGTTCAGGACGCAGTGTTCCATCTTCCTCTCGTTCAAAAGGTTCGACAAAATTTCCGACTTGTCGATCGTGCGCGTCCCGATCAAAACCGGACGCCCCTGCGCGTGATATTCGGCGATTTCTTCGACGACGGCCTCCCATTTCGCCCGCTCGGTTCCGAAGACGCGAGTCGGCAACTGCACGCGTTGCGGCGGACGGTTCGTCGGCACCGGCACGACGCGGCACTTGTAAATCCGCGCCAGCTCGGCGCTTGAAGCGGCGGCGGTCCCGGTCATTCCGGCCAAATGCTCGAAGCGAAGGAAAAAGTCCTGCACCGTAACGCGAGCCGCCTGTCCGGTCGCGACGGTGATTTCGACGCCCTCTTTCGCCTCGACCGCTTGGTGCACGCCCTCGCGCCACTTGCGTCCTTCGCCGAGACGGCCGGTAAATTCGTCGACGATGACGATTTCGCCGTCGCGGACGACGTACTGTTGGTCGCGGTGAAACTCGCGGTCGACTTTGATCGCCTGTTTGACGTACTCGTAGACGTGGTAGAGCCCGGTCGCCGCCATCGCGTCCGGTTTCGGAAGGTTGCGCGCTTTGCGGCGGCCCTCGCGAGTCAGCTCGACCTGTTTCTTATCGTGGTCGTACTCGTAGTCTTCGTCTTCAACAAAGTCGTAAATGCGGTCGGCGGCCCACTTATACGCTTCGACTTCCTGCTTTTGCTCTTCGGTCGGAAGCGCGCTGATGATGAGCGGCGTGCTCGCTTCGTCGATGAGAATCGAGTCTGCCTCGTCGACGAGGCAAAAATACGGCTCCGGACGTTGCGTCGGCTGCTCGTTCTTTTCGCCCTGTTCGCCGAGCATCGCGCCGAGGAGGTCGGTTTGCCCTTCGCGGATTCGGCGCAAAAGAAGTCGGTCGCGGAGGAAGTCGAAGCCGAACTCCTTCGCGGTGCCGTAGGTAACGTCGCACTGGTAGGCTTTGCGGCGTTGGTCGGTTTGCTGTTGCGTTTGAATGACGCCGACGTTCATGCCGAGCGCGCGATAAATCGGGCCCATCAACTCGGCGTCGCGAGCTGCCAAGTAATCGTTGACGGTCGCGAGGAGCGCGCCCTTCCCGGCCAACGCTCGCAAATAGAGCGGCGCGGTCGCGGTGAGCGTTTTCCCTTCGCCGGTCTGCATCTCGACGATGGAGCGGTTAAAGATCGCGATTCCGCCGAGAATTTGCACGTCGAAGTGGCGCATTCCGAGCGTTCGATTCCCGGCTTCGCGGACGAGCGCGAACGCTTCCGGCAAAATTTTCGCCAACGGTTCGCCGCTCCGAGCGCGGTAGCGCAGCGCGAGGCTCCGTTTGCGCAACTCGTTATCGTTCAGCTTTTGCATCTCCGGCTCGAGCGCGTTGACCTTATCGAGTTCGTAAGACCAACGGGCGAGGTCGCCTTTGGTCGACTTGGGAATCCAACGCTGGCAAGCTCGTTTCGCTCCGGACGGTATCGCGCCCATTTCGTTTCCTCCTTAAACCGACAAACGACGCGGCGTTCGAACTCCCGCTCCGCCGCGAAAGCGCCGACGCTCTTTCCGAACGCGTCGCTCCTCGATATTATATCGTCAAACGCCCCTTTCGTCAATCGCGCTTTCCCGCGAACGGTTCCGCGCCCCAAGAAACAACGACGCGCCGAGTTTCCCCGACGCGCCGTCGTTTGTCAAATACGTTAACGCCGATCTTAAATTAAACTAAAAACCATATACGGGAACTTTTCCTTTCCCCATACATTCGTTGCACTTGCCAGTTCCTCCGCACCAACCGCAAAAATCCCACGGATCGTCCGGTTTTTCCCCCTTGCACATCTGGCATTTCCGATCGCCGTCACAATGGAAACAATACCCCTGCAGTACTTTCGTCGGTTCCTTACAAAGAATACATTGCCCCGTTCCTTGGCAATGAACGCACGCGCGCCCGGCGCTATTAAGCCCTCGTCCGTTGCATCTGTCGCATTTTTGCGTATTGCGGCAATTAATACATCTTGCCTCCGGCGCTTCTAGCGTTTCCGAAACGTTCGTCGACGATTCGTTATTTACGCGCGTCGACGTAACTGGAGTAAACGTATCCTCCCTCTTTGTAACCGCGTTTCCCGATTCTCGCGTATCGTGCGAAGTCAAATCCGAAGTTGCGTTTTCTTGCGCTTCGAGCGGCGCGCCTAAAACGAGTCGTCCGCCTTGTTGAATCTTAAACTCATCGCTATCGTCTCCGGCGTGCCCGCGCATCGCCGCACGACATCTGGGAGCATACGACCGAAAGCCTCCGCCGCGCAAAACGCGTTCGTTTCCCCACGACGGTCCCACCGGATCGGTCGTCGCCGCGCTCGGGTAACGCCCATACCAATCGGAACACCACTCCCACACGTTGCCGTGCATATCGTAAATTCCCCAAGCGTTCGGAGTTTGCGAAGCCACCGGCCATAAATCATACGATACGTCGCCGCGTTCTACCGATCCATAAGGGATAATTCCATTACAATTCGCATTTTTCTTACCGTTTAACGATTCCCCCCAAAAAAACGGCGTCGTTGTTCCGGCGCGACAAGCGTACTCCCACTCGGCTTCGGTCGGCAAGCGAAACGTTAACCCTTCCGGCGCGACGCCTACGGCGTTTAACGCTTTAATCAATTTCTGAAAATCCTCCCAATCCGCGCAAGAAATAGGATGATCGGCTTGCGCGTCGTGTGGAAGAAAGGTCGAACTTTCGCCTAAAACAGAACACCACATTCCCACCGTAACTTCCGTTTCCAGTATCCAGAAACCTCGCGTTAACGTTACCTGATGTTGCGTTTCATTTTCATTTCTATATTCTTCGTTCTCCGGACTTCCCATCGTAAAAGTTCCGGGCGGACACCAACGAAACGCATACTCGACGCCTTTAATCGTCAACGTCATACGCTCTCCGGCTTTTTTAAGATCGTGAGACCGGTTTTGTTCTTCGGCGCCCCTATATTGTTTTTGCGTCATTACGTTCAAACATCGCATAGATTTGAACCAGAGTAAACGCAAAGGTTTTAATCTTTCAGGCTCGGCGTTCCCCCATTTACTCTTCGCTTTCTCGTATTCATTTTGCACCAACGTTACAAAGTCCCGCGCCTCTTGTTCTTCCTTCTGTTCCAATCGTCTTAATAATATTTTTTCTAACAGTTCCCGTACTTCTTCATTTTCAGCCTCTTGAAACGCGACAAGAAGCACTTCGTCGGAGGCGCCGCCGGCAACAAGAAGTTCGCGAATGAAGTCGCGTCGCTGCGCGTCGGAGGCGCTCTCGGAACCGCCGCCGGCAACAAGATTTCCTCCCCAAACACAGTTATTACTGCTCAAAAATAACGCGACAATAATCCCCAATCCACAAAACCAATTTCTACATTTTATTTTATCGACCATAAGCCAGCGCCTCCAACGACGTTGTTACTCTTTTACAGTAAACTAACAACGTTTACCTATCCTTTAATCGTCATTTTGAATCGAACAATTAAACGCGCTCAAATTTATTGCTTTAATCCATTAACAAACACGCATTAATTTATTCTTACATAAACAACGACGCGCCGAGTTTCCCCGACGCGTCGTCGTTTCGTTCGTTAAGCGCTTGCGTCGTTTCGTTTGGACGCGAACGACCCAAACGCTCAGTCTTCCAGGACGATTTCCAAGTTTTTACTTCCGCCCGCCGGAATCTCGACGATCAGCGGCGAGTTGAGCGGGTCGAGATATTTTTCCGGCAAGAAATTCTCGGTAACCGCCGCGTCTTTGTCCCAATCCGCTTCCGGGCCGTCTTCCGCCATCGCTTCTTCCAAGGTGCGCCCGTCGACCGTTTGCACTTGCTTCTTCACGACCGTTCGATATTGCCCCGGGAACGCGCCGTCGCCGGGTCGATCCGTCGTCAGCTCGAACTTGCCGTCTTTGTCGGTCATACCGACCGCGACCGCGTTCGGCGTGTCGTCGACCGGACGCATTTCGATCGTCGCGCCGTCGACCGGGGCGCCGTTGTAAAGCAAAACGCCGGACGCCTTGACAAGCCCGGAACGCGACCCTCCGTTTCCGCCGCCGCAACCGACGCAAACCGTCAGCGCCGCGCAAGCCAAAAGCGCCGCGACGCAAAAACCGAATCTTCTCATCTCTTCCCAACTCCTTATATATCGTCGTTTAACAACGCTTATTCCATAATCGAGCCAACCGTCGACGGGCCAAGACGTTCGCCGCCCCGAAAACCGTCGACGGAACCGCGGCGCGGCGCGAAAATCACATATTGACGTTCGTTTCGCCGCCGTTGATCGTCCCGAGCGCGCCCCAGACGCCGTACGGGCTCTTCCCGCCGACCGGACGCAAATTCGTTTTACCCGCCGGGTTCAGCGACGCCGGAATCGACAGGTCGCCGCAGTCGATCGTTTCGCTAATGAAACGGACGGAACCGTCGGCCATCACCGCGTTGACGCCGCCGCTGTGGTTGCTCGACGCCGACGTAACGAGCGAGTCGGTCCAGGAAACGCCGCACGACGGGCCGTTCGGCGGCATAATCGTATGGAAGCGCGTGAAGTTCGGGTAATACATCCCGTAAAGCGAACCGGAACCGGCTTTCGTCGTCGCGCTGGAAATGTATTGGCCGCCGTTGCCGACGAGCGTCATACACGCCGCTTTCGGGTTGCTCCCCCACATGTCGGCGACCGCCCAACCGTTTTTGATTCGCGGTTCCGGGTCTTCCGTGTAACGACCGCGCGGGCTCGAGCAGCGTTCCGAAACGAAGAGCGTGTTGCTCGTGCCGTCGGTAACGGCGGAAAGCGGCGGACACCAACCGACGCCGGTGCCGCGACCGGGCCAGTTTTTCAACGTGAACGCGCTGCGCGTGCTGTGCGGGCAGTTCGCGTTCGTCGAACGGCAGTCGTTGTGCCAACCGCGACCGTTGATCGCGTCCCCTTCGCAGAAACGGTAACTCGTGGTCGTGTAAGGTTTCGAGTAGCCGGATTCGGTGAAGCCGTTCAACGCGTCGCCGTCGGACGGGCAAACGATCGCGCCGATCATGCCGAGGAACCCTTCGTGATTGTCGAACGGTTCGGCGTTCCAGTTCGACGCGACGATCGATTGGTAGCGCGCTTGTTGTTCGTAAAACGGAAGGAGCGCGACGAACGGCGTGTAGTCGTAGCAGTCCCAACCGCCCATCCCGAACCCCGGGAGCGCGTTGTTCGTGTCGTGATAATTTTGAATCGCGAGCCCGATTTGTTTCAGGTTGTTCGTGCATTGCATCCGACGCGCGGCTTCGCGGGCCGCTTGAACCGCCGGGAGAAGAAGCCCGATCAAAATCCCGATAATCGCGATGACGACCAACAATTCGACCAGCGTAAAACCGGCTTTTTTCGCATTAAAACGCATAAAAACCTCCCGACGCGACGCGGGCTCCGCTTGCGAACGCTCGACGTTAACCGTCGACGGCGCTTCGACTTGCTCCGCGGCGCTTCCGTAAAAGAATAAATAAGGTAAAAAGGTCAAAAGTTGCGAAACTAAAAACGCTAAAATATATCGACGAACGCTCGTCGTCGTTCGACGTCGCGGTTCCCGGTTTTCTTGTCGGAAAATATCGCTTGAAATAAAGAATCTTTCCCAACCGGCGGCGAAAAATTAAATTCGTCTAACCGCTCCGATTTCCGAACTTAACGTAAGTTTAGCGAACGCGAAACGGAAAGTCAACGAAAAAAAGAAAAAAAATTAAAAAAAGAAAAAAATTTTCCGAAAGAAAACGTCCGACGAAAATCGCCAAAATCGGGCGACTCCGCGTCAAAAACGCCGAATCGCCCGAAAAAACGCGCCGCCACTTCTTTTACTTCTTCGGAGCGTCGCCGCGCATTTGGTTTTTCTCCGCGAACTTCGCCGCGAAGGAACCGTCCGGCGCGATCAACCGCAATTTATACGAACAATCGTAAAACGCGGTTTCGTCGAACGACGTCAAGCTCGCCGGAACTTCGACCGTCTCCAACAATTCGCAAGCCCCGAACGCGCGGTAAACGAGCTTCGTCAAACCGTCGGCGAACGCGACGCGCTCCAACGAAACGCAACCTTCGAACGCCTCCTCTCCGACCGTCGTCGGGCCCGCTTCAAAATCGAGCGTTTCCAGCATATCGCAACCGGCGAACGCCT
Source organism: Thermoguttaceae bacterium (assembly GCA_017559825.1). Lineage (GTDB taxonomy): Bacteria > Planctomycetota > Planctomycetia > Pirellulales > Thermoguttaceae > RUG369. The sequence continues at coordinate 44,193 of JAFYQR010000207.1, forward strand.
CTTCTCCGACCGTCGCGCCCCCCGCCGGAAAAACGAGCGCCCGCAACATTTGGCAACGGGCGAACGCCCTTCGGTCGAACGTCGTCGGGCCCGGCGGCAAGTCGAGCGTTTTCATCCAACGGCAACCTTCGAACGCGGAGGCGCCGATCGTCGTTCCGCGCGCCTCCGGCGAAAAAGCGACCGATTCCAACGCGGTACAAAGAGCGAACGCTCCTTCGCCGACCGTTTTTAACGACGCCGGCAAACCGAGCGTTTTCAACGTTTTGCAACTCACGAACGCTCTTTCGGCGATCGTTTCCGTCCCGTTCGGAACGCGGTATTCGCCCCCCTCGCGCCCCGACGGATACGCGACGAGCGTCTTCCCGTCCGCGCTAAAGAGGACGCCGTCGACCGCGCGAAACGCCGTCGAACCGGAAGCGACCGAAAACGATTTCAGCGATTCGCAACCGGAAAACGCGCCGACGCCGACCGTCGCCGTCGACGCCGAAAGCGCGACCGTCTCCAACGCGACGCAACCGGAAAACGCGTTCGCGTCGATCGCCGTCAAACTCGGCGGCAAGTCGAGCGTTTTTAACGTTTTGCATCCAAGAAACGCTTTGCCGGCGATTCTTTCCGTCCCGTCCGGAACGCGGTATTCGGCGCCCTCGCGACCGAGCGGATACAAGACGAGCGTCTTTCCGTCCGCGCTAAAGAGAACGCCGTCGACCGCGCGAAACGTCGTCGAACCGGCGGCGACCGAAAACGACTTCAACGAGCCGCAGTTCGCAAACGCGTATTCGTCGAGCGTCGCCAACGACGCCGGAAGCGCGACCGTTTTCAACGCTTTGCAACTGGAAAACGCGCACCGTTTTATCGTCGTCAACCCCTCGGGCAACTCGACCGTTTCCAACGAGTCGCAAACCCAAAACGCCGTCTCGTCGAGCGTCGTCAGAGCCGCCGGCAATTCGACGCTTTTCAACGCTCGACACCAAGAGAACGCGCTATGTCCGATCGTCGTCAAACCGTCCGGAAGCGCGACCGTCTCCAACGCGCAATCCTCAAACGCCCAAGCGCCCATTCGCGTTAACGCCGAGTTTTTCGGAAACTCGACCGTTTTCAACGCTTTGCAATGCCCAAACGCGCCGTCGCCGAGCGTTTCCAACGACGCCGGAAAAGCGACCGATTTTAACGCGAAACAACGGTCGAACGCGTCGTTTTCAATCGTCGTCAATCCCTCCGGAAACTCGACCGATTCCAGCGCGTAACAATTTCGAAACGCCTTTCCCCCGACGGCGACGACCGGTTTGCCGTCGACCTGCGCCGGGATTTGCGCCGTCGTTATCTTTTTGTCCTTAACGCCGACGAGCGTCGCGCCGGTTGCGTCGAATTTCCAGTCGAACGCGTCGACCTGCGCCGACGCGCTCGCCGTCGAGAAAACGAACGCCGCGAACGTCCCGAGCGCCGCCGCCCAAAACGTGTTCCGTCGTCTTTTCGTTTGCCGTTTCATCGTCTTTTCTCCTTATTTTTCAACGCTTCCGACTTTCCAACGGTCGCGCCGCGATTTAACGTCGCCGCCGTTTGACGTTATTTTAGCGAAGCGGCGACGCGACGTCAAGTAAATTCCGAAGAAAAGCGACAAAAAATAACAAAAACGCCCGTCGCGGCAAGCCTCCGACCCAACTCGCGGCAAGAAACAAAAAGCGGCGTTCGAAAAGAAAACCTCTCCGAACGCCGCGACGCGTCATTCGCACTCGACGAGAATCCGGAACCCGACGTCGTTCTTCAAGACTCGAGGCCCGCAAACGTCCGGTTCGCGAACGGTCGGCTTGTTCGTCGACCAGCGTTCGCCGACGAGTTCGCGCCCCGCAACCGGTTTTATACTGGGAAGAAGCCAAGCGAACTTCTCGTCGCCCCAATTCCCGTAACGCCAGTCGGCGGTTATCTCGGCGACGTTGCCGCGCAGGTCGTAAAGCCCCCATTCGTTCGGTTTAAACGAACGAACCGGAGCGAGGCGCGCGAACCCGTCGTCGACTTGCGAAACCGGTTTCGCGTATCCGAACGCCCGTTCGAGCGCGGCGTCGGCGACGTTTTCAAACGTTTTCGACCTCCGAAGCGCCGCGTCCGCCGCCTCGACCGACGGCGCGTCCGCCGCTCGAGCGACCGCGTACTCGCCGACGCGCGGAAGCCGAATCGCGAGCCCGGTCTTTTCCCGCGCCCAAGCGCAGAACGCGTCCGCCGCCTCCGGAGCGACGCAAGTCGCCGGATAATCGTCCTTTATCTCGAAACCCGGATTCTTCCAACTAAGCGTCGTATCGTCGCCGCGCCGCCAAGACGGCTTGTCGATTTGGAACCCGGTCGCCTCGACGAACGCGCGGAACGCTTCGACGGTCGTCTCCGTTTCGAGGAGCCAAAAACCGCGTTCGGCGCCGAGCGTCGAGCGGAGCGCGTCCCCGGTCTCGAACGTTCGCGGCGGGCAGTATCGGAACGCGAACTCGACGCCGTCGATCTCGAACGTTCGACGCTCGCCCGGCGCCGCGCCCGGTTTCCAACGTTCGCCCGGCGTTTCCTCGCGCTCTCCGGCGTCGAGCGTCAAGACGAGCCGGAAACCGGACGCCCCGACTTGATTGGAGTTCAAACTCGTTTCCGGAAGGACGGGCGACTTTCGCGCCGGAACGCCGCCGGTTTCGCGCAAGTCGGTCGCGGCGACGTTCGCGTTCCCGCCTTTCGCGCCCTCCGGCTCGAAAATCCGAATCCGCGCGAGCGGCGACGACGACGGCTCGTCGGCAAAGTCGTAAACTTGAAGCGGGCCCAATTCGGCTTTTGTCCTTTCCCTACCGTTATACGAAACGCGACGCGAGCGCCGTTCGTAAAAAGCCCAATAATCGCCCCAAAACTCGACGCCGCACAACTCGCCCGCGTTGCCGAACGTATCGTAAAGTCCCCAAGCGTTCGGTTTAAAGGAACGAACCGGCGCGAGCGCGAGAAAACCGTCGTCCCAATAAGTCGGCTCGTCGACGTCGGGGTCGAAGACGTAACCGTCGCTCCAACGCTCGTTTTCGGCCCAAACGTTCCCGAATTCGCGCGCTTTTTTCGGGTCGTTCCCGAACGGATAGTCGGTCGACGTTCCGGCGCGACGGACGTACGTCGCTTCGGCGCCGCTCGGCAAACGGAACTTGAACCCTCGCGGCGCGACGCCGAGCGCGTTCAAACGGTCGATCGCTTGGAACGCGCTTCGATAATACGCGACGAGTTTCGGCTTGTTCGGGTTCTCGACCGGCGCTCCGTCCCATTCTTTCTCCTCGCCGCAAAGCGCGTCCCACATTCGCCGCGTCAACTCGGTTTCGAGCGTCCAAAAACCTTGCGTAAAGGTCGCTTTCGCAAGCGTTCCGTCTTCCTTGGCGACGCTCGTTTCCCCCGGCGGACAGTACCGAAACGCGTATTCGACGCCGTTGACTTCGAGCGTTTTGCGGTCCCCCGCCTTCAAATTCGCCCAATCGTCCCAAGCGACGTCGACGTTTTGCGCCGCGAGCGCCGCCTCTTGCTCCAACGCCGTTTGCAACATCCGCTCGCGAATCTCTCGCCGCTCTTTTTTCATTTCCTCCGGCGGCTCGACGGGCTCGCGGGCGTTCGTCCGGACAACGCGTTCCTCCGGCGCCGCGACGCCGATCTTCGCCAACGCGAGCCGGAAACCGTACGTCGCGTCCGGGGAGAATCCGTTGTAAAAAAACGCCGTTCCGCGAGATCGAATTTTAACGCGCGGCCAGGTCGCCCGCTTCGGTAAAGAGGTCGAGTCGTCCGCCTGCAGTCCGCGAATGGTAAAACCGTCCTTCGCCTCCTCTTCGTCGGGACGATAAGCGTCCGAATAGAAGGAATCCAAACGCCATTCCGCCGCGTTGCCGACCGCGTCGTAAATCCCCCAAGGATTCGGCGGATACGAACGAACCGCCCTCGGCGTTTCCGCGCGTCGAACGCCGTCGGCGTCGGGCGCCGGTTGAAAGTTAGCCTGCGAACGATCCGGTTCGTCGCCCCAATAAAACGCGCCCAACGTTCCGGCGCAGGTCGCGATATCCCCTTCGGCGAAAGTCGGGAGGCGAAACTCGAATCCGTCGGGCGCAACGCCGAGCGCGTTCAGGTCGCTCGCGAAACGTTGGCAGTCGAACCAGTCGACGTTTTCAACCGGCAGTTCCGCGAAGTCGACGCCGCGAAATTCTTCCCAGTTCAGTCTTTTCGCCCAAGCGCCGGTTACCGCGTAAGCGCTCGGGTTCGTCCCCATAATCGCCGTCCACTGTCGTTGCGTCGTTTCGGTCTCGGCAATCCAAAATCCCTCCGACGCGACAAGTTTGGCGCGACGCGTCAACGCGTTCTCCGTCGTCGCGGGATACGTCCCGGGCGGACAGTACCGAAACGCGAACTCGACGCCGCCGATTTCGAGCGTTTTGCGGTCCCCCGCTTTCAGATTCGCGGAGTCGTCCCAAGCGACGGCGACGTTTTGCGCCGCGAGCGCGTCCGCGTCGTCGCTTGCCGTCGCGGACGCGCCGAACGCCGTCGCGCTCAACGCCAACGCCGCCGCCCAAAACGCGTTCCGTCTTTTCGTTTGCCGTTTCATCGTTCTTTCTCCTTATTTATCGAGACTTACAACGCCGCGCCGGGCGTTTCGCGATTTAACGTCGCCGTCGTTTGACGTTATTTTAGCGAAGCGGCGCCGCGACGTCAAGTAAATTCTCAAAAAAGCGACAAAATTTCGCCAAACGCCCCGCCAACCTTGCGCCGTTTACTAATAAAAAAAATTCCGACGCGCTATTACTAAGGGAAAAGTCGCGACGCAAGAAAAAAAGCGCGGCGCTCCGGGAAGTCGTTCCCGAAACGCCGCGCTTTTCGATCTTAACCGCGAACCGGCGAAAATATTCGCGCCGATTCGCGCTTTTCAACTAACGGCTTTCCGCCGTTAAGTCGTCGGTTCTCAAATCAGAACCAACCGCCGTACATAACGATGAAACCCGCCGCGACGACTGAAACCATACTCATCAGCTTAATAATAATATTAAGCGACGGTCCCGTCGTGTCTTTGAAGGGGTCGCCGACGGTGTCGCCGACGACGGTCGCTTTGTGGCAGTCCGAACGTTTGCCGCCGAGGTCCGACTCGACGTTCGCTTCGACGAATTTCTTCGCGTTGTCCCAAGCGCCGCCCGCGTTCGCCATATAAACGGCGACGCAGAAACCGGCCGTCAGCGTCCCGACCAAGAGGCCGATAACGCCGGTGACGCCAAGCGCCAAACCGACGACGATCGGAAGAACCAAACCGAGCAACGACGGAGCGATCATTTCTTTTTGCGCCGCTTTCGTCGAAATCGCGACCGGTTTTTCATAGTCCGGCTCGGCTTTGTATTCCATAATCCCCGGGATTTCGCGGAATTGGCGACGGACTTCTTCGACCATCCCGGACGCCGCGCGCCCGACCGCCATCATCGTCATCGCGCCGAAGACGAAGACCGCCATCGCGCCCATGAAGATACCGACGAGAACTTTCGGGTTCAACAGGTTGCAGGAGTAGTAGTTCATCCAGTCCATCATCGTCGCCGTCTTGACCGGAACCATTTCGACCGGGTCGTCCGCTTTCGCCGGAACGAACGGGCAGGCTTCGGCGACTTCGGCGTTAATGAACGCCGGGCCCTTGTCGGTCGTCAGACCGGCCCAAGCCGCGTTGGAGTCGGCCCAAGTTTTGTCGGCGCCGCGATAAATCGGGTTTTCCGGATTCGGGTTGCTGACTTGTTCCGGGAGAACCAAGAACGATTTCGGGAACCATTCGCGACCCGTTTTCGCGTATTCGGCTTTCTCCGCTTCGACGGCTTCTTTACCGGCGTAGTAGACGGCGAATTCGTCCGAAACTTTATAGTAACCGGCTTGCGCGCCTTCGGTCGCTTCGATCTTTTCGACCGCGGAAGCGCCCCAGCGTTCGAAACCGACGCGGACTTCTTCGACGTAAGCGGCCAACAACGCGAGCGCGGTCAGAGCGGCCGAACCGATCGCGAAACCTTTCCCGGTCGCGGCGGTCGTGTTGCCGAGCGAGTCGAGCGCGTCGGTGCGTTGACGAACTTCTTCCGGAAGACCGGCCATTTCGGCGTTGCCGCCGGCGTTGTCGGCGATCGGGCCGTAAGCGTCGGTCGCGAGCGTAACGCCAAGAGTCGAGAGCATCCCGACCGCCGCGACGCCGACGCCGTAAAGACCGAGCGAGAACGTCTTAACGTTCGAGAAGTCGAAACCGGTCGTGCAGCCGAACGCGAGAATCGTCGCGACGCCGACGACGACGACCGGCGCCCAAACGCTGAACATGCCTTCGGCGATACCGGCGATGATGACCGTCGCCGGGCCCGTTTTACCTTGGCGCGCGATGCGCTTGGTCGGCTCGTATTCGTAAGCGGTGCGGTATTCCGTCCACTTCCCGATCAACCAACCGGCGAACAAACCGACGACGACCGAAACGCCCGCGAACTTCGCCGTTCCCGGAAGAAGCGCCATCGCGATGAGAATCGAGAGAATCGCGATAATAATCGACGGCATGTTGACGCCCTTGCCGAGCGCCTTCAAAAGCGCGCCTTGGTCGGCTTTTTCGTCCGTGCGAACGAGGAAAACGCCGTAAATCGAGAGCGCGATCCCAACCGCCGCCAAAACGATCGGCAGGAAGAGCGCGCGCATTTGCGTCGCGGCGTCCATCCCCATCGAAGCGTAAGCGGCGACGCCAAGCGCGGCGCTGGAGAGGATCGAACCGCAGTACGATTCGTACAAGTCGGCGCCCATCCCCGCGACGTCGCCGACGTTGTCGCCGACGTTGTCCGCGATGGTGGCCGGGTTGCGGCGGTCGTCTTCCGGAATCCCGGCTTCGACTTTACCGACCAAGTCGGCGCCGACGTCCGCGGCCTTCGTGTAAATGCCGCCGCCGACGCGAGCGAACAACGCTTGCGAAGAGGCGCCCATCCCGAAGCAGAGCATAACGACCGTGATTTCCGTCAAGTCCATCGTCCAGTTGAACATCGGGAAAATCCAGTACAGCGCGCCGAACCAAAGAACGACGTCGAGGAGGCCGAGGCCGACGACCGTCAAGCCCATAACCGCGCCCGAACGGAACGCGACTTGCAGACCTTCGTTCAACGATTTTTGAGCGCCCGCCGCGGTGCGCGACGAAGCCCAAGTCGCCGTTTTCATACCGAACCAACCGGCCAAACCGGAGAAGAAACCGCCGGTAAGGAACGCCCAAGGAACGATCTTGTTTTGAACGCCCGGGCCCCAAGCCAAGTACATCAGGAACGCCCAAATCACGACGAAGAAAATCGCGACGACTTTATATTGTTGCTTCAGATACGCGTTGGCGCCCTTGCGAACCGCCGCCGCGATCTTGATCATTTCTTCGTTCCCTTCGTCGGCTTTCATCATCGACTTGAAGAACTTCACCGCGAAAACGAGCGCGGCGACCGCTCCGGCCAACGAGAGAATCCAAAGGAAACCGAAAAGGCTAAAGAACCCGACGCGATCCGCGCCGACGGCGACCGTTTCGGTCGAAACGGCGTCGGCGGTTTCGGCGACGGCTTGCGCCGCTTCTTGAGCGAAACTCGGAGCGACCGCCCCAAAGACGAGCGACGCGAGGAACGCGCAAGCCAGCCCCTTCGCAAAACGTCCGTTGATTTTCATAACGGAAAACCTCCTGAAATTTTGTTTTTAATTTCCGACTCTAAAACGAGCGTCGCGGCGTTTGTCTTTTCGCTTCGAAACAAAGTTGCGCTCGACGACGGTAACATAGCGAAAGTTCAACGGCGACGCGTTTCGCCGGAAAGAAAAGCGCGACGGAAGCGGAGACTCAGGTCGACCGCGTATTCGCGCACGCCGTTATTATTTCACCTTTCCGGCGTTTTGTCAAGGCGGGATTCCCAATTTTCCCAAAACTCCGATTTTAACGAAAGCAACGACTCAAAACGTTTGTCGGCGCGGACGTTTTTTCATCCCCAATTAATGGCGTTTAATTCAAAAAAATCAAACGTTTTGCGACGAGGCGAGAAAATTTGTTAAAAAATTAAGCGAAAAAATGAAAATATCCTTGCAATCGCGTTTTGGCGGCGGTAAAATAAAGTTTGTAAGCGGCGGAAAGATCGGCGATTCGTCGTTTCGCGCGTCGGTAGGCGAGTCGTTCGCCGCTCGACGCCTTGTTTCGTCTTTACTTTATTCTTTCCCCCGACGTTCCCGCCGCGTCGCGACCGTTCGCGACGAGCTCCGAACTTCAATCGCTGTTTTGGTTTATCGTTCAAAATCGTTTTAAATCGCGGAACTTCGCCGCGTTTGAAACGTTAAAATTATCGTTCGTCCGTTGAAAACGTCGCCGTTCGTTCGTTAAACGCGCGGTTCCCCGTTTTCCGTCGCGATTATTTTTTATTTACCCGCGACGTTCGAACGTTTTTCCTACTACGATTCGTTACGAAAGGCTGTTTCATGACATCCGCAACGACCAACGCGCAAAGCAAGCGACGCGGCTTTACGCTCGTCGAACTCCTTGTCGTCATCGCCATCATCGGGATTTTGATCGGTTTGCTCTTGCCGGCCGTTCAAGCGGCTCGCGAAGCGGCGCGCCGCATGCAATGCACGAACAATATGAAGCAAATGGGCCTCGCGATCCACAACTTCAACGACGCTCGCGGCGGTCTCCCGCCCGCTTGCGTCGCTTGGCACCGCGCGACGCTGTGGGGGCTCATTTACCCGTTCGCGGAACAACAAGCGCTCTACGACTGCTTCTGCAAAGACCAAACCGGCGACGGCGGCTTCGTTACGCTCGGCCAATACTTCTGGAACTCGTCCGCCAACTGGAACGGCGTTACGCTGACCGAAGAGGAAAAGAAGGGTTTCTCGTCCGTTCCGTATATGGTCTGCCCGACGCGCCGCTCGGCCCCGGCGAAAATCGATTACGTCAACACGTCGCAAGGGGGCGGCGCGTCCGCGGGGCCCTGCACCGACTACGCCATCGTCGCCTCGACCGACTCCAATAGTTCGCAAAACGGCAAATCGTCCGCGTCGAACCACGACGGGCACTATTACGTCCGCGTTACCGAGATCCGCAACGAAAACCGCCAAACGTATCAACGCGGCCCGTTCCGCGGCTCGAAGTGCCAAGATCACGCGTTCGGACGTTGGCAACCGCGCGACACGATGGCTCGCATCTCCGACGGAACGAGCAACCAATTCTTTATCGGCGAAAAACACATCCCGATCGACGCTCTCGGCGTCTGCAACACGACCGCGCCGGCGACCGCGAACTGGTCGCAATGCCACGACTGCTCGTACCTCGTCGGGAACGAAGCGACCGACTCGGCCAGCTACGTCCGCTGCTTGGTCAACTATTGGCAAGACGGCAAACCGTACAGCACGCTGCAAAACGGCTTGGCCGGGCCTTGGGACAACTTGGCCGCCGACAACCACGCCTCGATCAACTGCGGTTTCGGCTCTTGGCACCCGGGCGGCGCGAACTTCCTCCTCGCCGACGGCTCCGTCCGCTACTTCGCGTCGACGACCGCGCACACGATTCTCGGTCGCTACGCCACCGTCGACGACGGCGAAACCCCGGACGCGAATTAACGTCGTTTTTGGTCGAACGCGGTTCGTTCGTTTGGCTCGAACCGCGCTCGATTTCCTTTCCTTTTTTCCTTCCTTCTAAAAACCTCGACCGACGGAAAGGCCCGCCGATGAAACCCCCTCGCTATTTAACCCTTTGCGCGCTTTTGTTCGCCGTCGCGGTCGTCGCGACCGGGTGCGGCAAACCCAAGGTAACCGGCAAAGTTACCTTTACCGACGGTTCCCCGCTGACGCAAGGAACGGTCAACTTCACCGACGACAAAATCATCTGCAAAGGCTCGATCAAAGACGACGGAACCTTCGAGATGCGCACGCTCAAACCGGGCGACGGCGTTCCGCCCGGAAC
>JAFYQR010000208.1 GCA_017559825.1 Thermoguttaceae bacterium
CGCCGCGTCGACTACTCCGCCGTCGTCGAAACGTTCGCCGCGACCGCGACCGGCCCGACGACGGCGACGCTCGCTTGGAGCGCAACCGACGCGACGGCGCGGGTTTGCGTCGAACGCGAAAACGCGGCCGCGCCGAACGGTTGGGAAGTCGTCGCCATAACGCCGACGGAAGACGCGTCGCCGCTCGAAGTCGCGCTAAGCGGAAAAGAACGCTTCCGAATCTTTGACGGCTTTGACTTTCTGTCCGACGAAGCGTGTTTTTCCGTTAAGTCGTTTTATGTTTACAAAATTTCATCGACGCAACGCGAAGTAGCGTCGTATTCTCTTTATAGCAGAAAGACTCAGATGGTTCGCGCTAACATTGAAGGATCTCGTAACGAAAACGTATTGTTGCTTGCTCAGATCAAAAACTTATTAACCGGAGAGTACCTGATAAAAGCGAACGTCGAATCGATTGTAGCGTCGGTTTATAAAATAGAGAAGGGGGTTCAGTCGGGCGACGTGTGGACGGAACAAGAAGACTGGAAGGGAAGCGAGGTTCCGCTTGACTCGCTCTTGGAAAGTCCGATAATGATTGAAGGTTGGACGAACGACGAAGTTGGCGCCAATTTTGTTTGGACGCCAAACACGATGGAAAAAAAATTGTTCACTGAAGGAGGTAAGTACGTTATTCAAGTTACCTTCAACCTGCCTAACGAAAATCCCATCGTAATCTCCTTCAACGCAAGCGTCAAGTAAAGCAAGAAACAGTGCAACCGTTTTTGCAAACTTGCGTTCGTAAGTTGTTGTTTTACAATGAAAAAGTACCCCCTAGGGGAATCGAACCCCTGTTTACGGACTGAGAATCCGACGTCCTAGGCCACTAGACGAAGGGGGCGGCAAACGCCCAACGCAAAAAAACAAGCGATTAAATCTGTTTTCTACGCCAAACTTGTTCGTATTATCGCCGAAAAAAATAAAATGTCAAGCGCCCTTTTAAAATTTTTTGTTTTAGAGTAAAATTTTATTGATAGGAAATCTAGCGAGCAGTTTTAGGGGGCGTTTACATAATTTTCAGATTGTTCTTACGCAACCGTGTTAAAAACAGGACGATAACAGGAAGATAAAGCGCAAAAACGCCAAAAACAATGCAAAAAATCGAGACGCTTTCGTCGAAACCGCGCGGGAATAATTTAACCGTTCGTCGCGACGTAAAGCGTTGCGCTTGAATGCGCTAAGTTGTCGATGTGAAAGCGCGGGGGAAAGCGGCCCAATTTTTGCGTGTTGTTTTGGAAGACTCTTGCATACGTGTTGCGCCAATTTCACAATGATTACGCAAGTTGGGCAACGCGTCGACGTCCCTAGTATTTTTTGCCGCGTCGAGCGTTTTGGAAGATGAAGTTGAGCGAACGCTGGCGTTAAAGGCTCGTTTCGATTACCGTGCGAAACGCTGTTAAACGAAACGTATATCGACGCGGCGGTAAACAAGCTCGGCGGCGTTATACGGAAAGTCGGGGCGACGAGAACGACGCGGCGACTTCGGGGGAGACGTAATCGACGTTCCGAAGGGGCCGCGACGAAGCGAGCGTAGGACGGCGAAAAGGATTTGGCGCGGAGATGCGTCGAACCTGGCTTGCGACGGTTGGAACGACGTCAACGCCCCCCTTGACCGGCTCGTTTGAGCGGGTAAAATAGAGGAGATTTTACGTTTTAGACGTTTTTCGCTCGATCCGCCGCGCTCTTGCGCCGCCGCGTCGAATTGGGCGGGAGAATCTTCGCGCGGATAAAAATGCGCGCACGAAGGCGGTTTTTGGTCGGCGGACGAATCGGCGGCAAAATCGAGCGGCGACGCGCGACGTTAGAAAACGCTAAAAAGGTTGAAACGGCGGTAACGAATAAGAAAGCGGCGCCTTTTACGGAGCGACGCCAGTAAGACGCGTCGAACTTTTCAATGACGACGTTATCTTGCGAGCGAAATTTCAAAACGAACAAAAACGGCGAGCGACGACAACTAAAGAAACAACACGGATTTACGCTCGTCGAGCTGCTTGTCGTGATCGCGATTATCGGAATTTTGATCGGGCTTCTTCTCCCGGCGGTGCAGGCGGCCCGCGAAGCGGCGCGGCGGATGCAGTGTCTCAATTCGCTCAAACAAGTCGGGATCGCAACGCACAACTTTCACGACGTTCAAGGGCGGTTGCCCGAAGGCGGCGTCGCGGAAATTTACGGCGTCCCGGGGCACAAGGGCGGCTATTACAGCGGACGTATTTTTCTCCTGCCGCACCTCGAACAGACCGCTCGCTACGACGCGTTGATGGCCGATATGCGGAACAAAAAAGTCGAGGGGTTCGCCGGAGTCATCGTCGGTCGACCCGCTTGGAACGATGGAAACATCGCTTTTATGACGTGCCCGTCCGACCCGAACGCCGACGGAAAGCCCGCCGATTGGCCGGTTGCGTCGCGTTTGAGCTTCTCGTTCTGTTACGGCGACGCCGCGATTCCGGACGCGAACGGCAAGTTGACGTCGACCGACCGCCGCGGTCTCTTCCGCAACGGCGCCGCCAAGCGCTTGAACGACTGCCTCGACGGGACGAGTTCGACGCTGCTCGGCGCTGAAAGTTGTATCGCGTCGAACTTTAACGACGATCGCGTCAAAGGCGGCGTCGTCGAAGTTCCGGAACTCGGCGTCGACGGCAACGTCCGCCCGAGCGTCTGTTTGGAACGCGGTTACGACGCCGGCGACCGGTCGCGCCTCTCCGGAACGACGCGTTACCTCCGCAACAACTTCTTTTACGACGGGGTGTTGGCGCATTCCGGTTTGATCGCGAACCTCCCGCCGAACTCGCCGATCTGCTATTATAACGGCGCGATCGTCGGCGGCGCGTCGAGTTATCACTCGGGGGGCGTCAACGCGCTCTTCGCCGACGGTTCCGCGCGTTTCGTCTCCGAAACGGTCGATTGCGGCGACCCGGCGGCGCTCGGCAAAACGTCCGGCGCGAGCCCTTACGGAGTCTGGGGCGCGATGGCGACGCCCGACGGCGGCGAGACGAAGTCGCTGTAAAATGCGCGGCGGCGCGGTTTGCGAACGTTGCGGAAATAAGCGTTAAGAAAAAACGGAATTAGTCGTTTCAAACTTGCCCCTTCGGCGAGCGGCTAAGTCGCGCCGTTGAAGTTAGAGGACGCAAACTTTGCGTCGGAAAGAGTGAAAGAGATAAAATGGGGAACGCGAGTAAACTGTCGCTTGTCGGTTGGGGACGCGAACTCGGCTTTTGGTTGCGCAACGCTAGGTATCACAGCTTTTTACAGAGCGCGGCGCCGGCGATTTTAGCGGCGTGTTGGGTCGCGGGAACGCCCGATTTCGATTGGATTTTAGCGATTTTAGCGGTCGTCGGCGTTTTTTGGGCGCATATGGGCGCGAACCTGCTCGACGATTATTTCGATTATCGTTGCGGAGCGGTGAAAGCGCGACGCGAAATGGAAGACGGCGGGATGCGCGCTCGGTCGTTAAAGTGCCGTTATTTGGACGACGGGCGAACGACGACGAAACGACTTCTCGCGGCGGGGCTTTTTTTCTGCGCGTTGGCCGCGGCGGCGGGGGCGATTATTTTGCTCCGACGCGGCGCGCCGATCCTGATTTTCGCGGGCGTCGGGGCGTTTTTGGCGTTCTTTTACTCCGCGCCGCCTTTGCGTTTAAGTTTCCGCGGGCTGGGCGAGGCGTCGGTCGGCGCGCTTTTCGGCCCGACGACGATGTTGGGCGTCGCTTACTCCGCTTGCGGGCGGTTCGACGCGGCGACGGCGGCGATTTCCGTTCCGATGGGACTCCTTGTCGCCAACATTCTTTACGCGCATTCGATTCTCGACTTGGAGCCGGACTTGCGCGCGGGCAAGAAAACGTTCGCGGCGCTTCTCGGAACGAAGGGGCGGGCGGTCGCGTTTTGCGGCGTCTTGGTCGCGGCGATTTATCTGTCGGTCGTTGTCGCGGTCGCGTTGCAAGTTCTTCCGCCGTCGACGCTTATCGTCTTCGCGACATTGCCCTTGGGCTTGGCGTATTTCCGAGCGATGCGTCTTTACGCGGTCGACCCGGAGCGCAAAATCGAGCGTCGCGCTTGGTACGGTCCGATGGAATATTGGGACGTTTACCTGCAAAAGCAAGTCGATTGGTTCATGATTCGTTGGTATTTGTCGCGAAATTTAACGATCGCGTTCGCGCTTTGCCTCTTAGCGGCGTTGGTTTTCGAGCGTTGCCAGGGATGAAGCCGTTAAAATTTGCGCTGTTTTCCTGTTTTGCCGTTGTTCGCGTCGTTGTTTGACCTGCTTAACTTGGTTAGCGGTCTTTAACTTTTGAGTTTAACGCCGCGTTGGAACCGTCGATTTTAGTCGACTTTCGCGCCGCGTTCGTTTCCTATTTCGGTTCGTAAGATGTCGATATTAAAGCGTTTCGTTCAGCATTTGTCGTTTGTTCGTTGGTTTTTCCGCGTTCGCGTTTTGGGGCGCCGGGAGCCGCTTCAGTCGGTGATTTTCATCACGAACCGCTGTAATTTGCGCTGCAAACACTGTAACGTCGTCGAGGAGCGCGACTGTACGACGAAAAGTTGGGCGCAGATCGAAGAAGAGCTGAAAAAGTGCCGCGCGATGGGGTCGCGTTTCGTCGACTTCGAGGGCGGCGAGCCGTTCCTTTGGCGCGACGGCGACAAAACGATCGACGATTTATGCGTCTTGGCGAAGAAACTCGGCTTCTTCTCGACGACGATCACGACGAACGCGCAAATCCCGTTCGACGCGCCGCACGCCGACCTGATTTGGGTAAGTCTCGACGGCGTCGGCGCTTATCACGACGCGGTGCGGGGCGCCGGAGCGTTCGAGCGTTTGGAGCGGAACGTCGCGGCGTCGAAGCATCCGTTTTTGAACGCGAATATGGCGATCAACCGCCTGAATTACGAGTCGGTCGAAGACGTCGTGCGCTATGTGACGGAACACCCGCGCTTTAAGTACTTATCGGTCAACTTTCACACGCCGTACCCGGGGACGGAAGACCTCGCGCTCGACTGGGAGACGCGTTGCGCGGTGATCGACAAACTGCTGGAACTGCGCAAAAAGGGCGCTCCGCTGATGAACTCGGCGCGCGGGATTCGCAAGTTAAAGGATATGAGCTTTAAGAAGCGTTGTTGGATTTCGAACTTCGTTTCGGTCGACGGCGTCTTTCATAAAGCGTGTTTGGGCGAAGAGTTAGGCTTGTGCGACCGTTGCGGTTTCGGAATGGCGACGGAGATGACCGGCGTGTACTCGCTCCATCCGGAAACGGTAATGGCGGGGTTGCGCGCTCGCATGTAACGCCGTTTGGCCGTTTTTTCGCGTCGACTGAAGCGCCGTCGAGACCGTTCGACGGCGCTTTTTTTTGTCGGCGCTTGGGCGCGGGACGCCGGGCGTCGGCGAGCGCAACGCGTCGCGTTTGAACGTTGCGAAACGATTGCGCGCAAGGCGCGGCGTTGGCGTTGTAAGGTCGGAAAAATAAACTTTTGCGTTTGCCGGCGATTTTATCGAGTCAATTTGCGGCGACGCGGCGTCAATAGTTCGTAATTCCCGGCGAATTCCGGTTTTCGCTTGCCGGTTGACGCGCAATAGAGGCTTTTAGGCCCCAATTCCAGTCATATTCTGCTTCTTTCGGCGCCGTTTTGGGGTAGGCGCGGTAAAAATCTCGTTCCAGTTTCGGTTTGTGCAACCAAAACGTCGGCTTATCCTTGGATTTGGGGCTCAACCAGACGACGGGATCGCCCGAGTCGTCCGGTTTGTACCCCTTGTTAAGTAGCTCCGCCTCCAACTCTTTAGAATAGGAGAGATTCAACGCGGAAAGTCGGGGAAAATTCTTAAAGAGGAACTCGACGTCGGGATAGAAACCTTGGACCTCCCGCAAATCTAACGACCGTAACGAAACCGCCGCCGGACCGTCGGCTAAAATTCGCAAACCTTCCGACGAAACGGACGTTCCGTCAAGACATAACCCCTCTAATTTAGGGAGGTTGCGAATGCTTTTCAACGCTTTGTCCGTTATCGCTTTGTTTAAAGCCAGCTCAAGAGTCTCGAGGCGCGAACTGTTCAACGATTCAAAGTCTTTGTCTTGAACGTCGCTCGCGGATAAATTCAACGACGTAAGCGCCGGTAGCGTCGAAAGATAAGGGATAACGCTCGCCGTCCCGCGACAGCCGATCAAATCGAAATTCACAAGCGCCGTTAGCTCTTGTAACGCGGGATTCCCGGCGTTAAACGCGTTGTAACTTAAGTCGAGCGTCCGCAAGCGTTTGTTCGCGGCGATCTCGCTGAAAATCGTTTCGGCAAGCCCGGATTTTTTCAGCGACAAATGTTCGAGCGCGCCAAAGTCTCGCAAATATCGGAAATTCTCTTTCGGAAAAAGCGAGTAGTTCGCGGAAAGATAGGTTGTCGACGAAGCGTTTAAATATTGCAAAAACGACCCGTTCAACTTCGAATCGCAAACGTAAAATTGTCGGAGATTCGACAGCGACGCAAGAAACGCTAAGTCCGCGTCGCGCAAGCCCTTGCAGCGATGAAAACCGACGCTGAGAACGAGAGGATTCCCCCGAATCGCTTCCCAAACGTCTGCTTCAAACGTTGCGTATTCGAACGTTAAGTACTCCGTTTGCGGTCGGTTGAGCGTTTGGAAATAATCGCGCGTTATCTTGGTCATTGAAGCGCTCCTTAATGGAAAACGGTTGGAAGTCCTTGATAAGAATGCGTTTAAACGACCGTCGACGCCAATGCAAGCGCTAACCGCGGCGCTCGAGTTCTTCGGCGATTTTTTCGACGGCCAGCTCGATCGGCGAGGCGACGAAGTCGGTCGCTTGGCGGAGCGTTTCCAGCTCGGCGATTCGGCGGTTGCGCGACGCGGCGTCGAGGAACCAATCGGCCAGAATCGCGGCGGCTTCGTCGCTGCGGTCGTTCGGCGAGATGAACTCCGGGAAAACCATCAAGGCGCGTTCGCGAGCGGTGTGTTCCGTTTGTTTCGCAAATTCGCCCTTCGGGTAGAACGGCGTTTCGCCCGGGACGCGGGAAATCGCCAGCAGGTTCGTCAAGGTGATGTATTTGACGCGTTTCAAAAATCGAAGCGCGAAATTTTGCGGTTTTCCGATACGATAAAGGATAACCGTCGGCTTGCAAAGGGAGAGTAATTCGATCGAAACGGAGCCAGAAACCGCCAAGCAGCACGTCGCCGCGCGCATTAACTCCGGCGTTTTGCCGACGTAAACCGGGTAATTCAGCCCGCGACGCTCCAACTCGGCGCGAACGACGTCGGCGTGTTCCGCTCGAAACGCCGCGACGACCGGACGAACGTTCGGAGCCGCCGCGCAAACTTTTTGCGCCGTCGACAGCAAATCGCCAAGGTTGCCGGTTACTTCTTGGTTGCGCGAGCCCGGCAAAATCGTTAAATATTGCGCGCTCTGACTCGGCGAGGCGGCGTCAGAAACTGAAGAGGCGACGGACGCGCCGGGATTTTCGAGCGACGTTAAGGGCGGAGCGGGCGCGTCGGCGTTAAAATCGTTTTTGCGGGTCAGGTCGGCGAACGGCGTCGCGGTCGAGCGACCGTTTTCGGCGCTTTCGAGTCCGGCTAAGAACGCCGCGTCGAGTTCCGGATGGCGCGTCGACTCGAAAAACGGGTGCCCGATCAACGTCGAGCGAACGCCGTTTTCGCGGAACCAAGCGTCTTCGAACGCGAAACAGGAGAGAACGAGGTCGGTTAAACAACGCATTTTCTTGACGCGCCATTGCCCCCAACCCCAAATTTGCGGCGGCATAAAGTAAACGACCGGGACGCCCGCCGCCTTCGCTTTTTTCGCGATCTTCCAGTTAAAACCGGGAAAATCGACAAGAATGACCGCGTCCGGACGCTCGTCGCGGAAAATTTTGTCGGCGTTTTTCAAAATGCGAACGAAATTCGGTAGGTTCGCGACGGCGCGTCCGATCCACATCACCGCGAATTCCGTCAAATCGACGCGAACGTCGCAGGAGGTCGCCGCCGTTTTCGGGCCCGCGTATCCGGCGAAACGAGCGTTCGGGAATCGACGTTCGAGCGCCTCGACAAGTCGGGCCGCGTGCGCGTCGCCGCTCGGGTCGCCCGCCGAAATAAAGAAGAAGGGACGGCGGGAAGAGGCGGCGTCGGAAGCGTTGAAGGGAACGGAAGTCATCGGCGAATAACGAAACGAAAGGCGAAAAAAGGAAATTAAGGGATTCGGATAAAATGGGCGACCGAGCGCGAAACGCTCGCGAAATTTCCGACGCCGCGCTAAAACAAACTAAATGGCGAAATTAGCGGGTTCCGACGGACGCGCGGCGATGAGATCGGAGAATCGAATCTCGTTTAAAAATTCTTGGCGTTTCGCCTCCGCGTCGGTCCAAACGCGGTCGAAGAGGAGACGAGTCGCTTGCGCGGCGGCGCTTTCGACGTTTGCAGAAACGGTTTTGCGGCGTTTGTCGGTTTCGCCGTCTTTGCCAAACGCTTTTTTCGACGCTTTGGCGTCGGACTCCGTCGAGTTCGCGGGGGGAGCCGGCGTTTCAACCGCCGTTAAAACGAAGCCGAGCGTTAACTCGGCGGGATCGATTAACAAACGGAAACCGCCGAACGCGCCGCGCGTCGTTTCGACGATTCCGCGACGTCGAAGTCGTTGCAAAATTTGCGTTAAAAAACGTTCCGAGAGCCCGTATTTTTCGGCGATTTGACGCGCCGCCGTCGGACGGCCGGTCGGGCGTTCGAGCGCCAACTCGTAAACGGCGAGCGCCGCGCCTTCGATTCGCGCCGACGGCCGAGTCGCGGCGATCGGCCAATCGGGAATAATTGTTTTAGTGTTCGTCGACGGCATGACGGCGTTAATATCGTTAAAAACGGAGCGGCGTCGCGAACGGCGAGGGAGAAGCTCGTCCGCCGGCAACTCTCGAAGCAAAGCGGAGACCCGCGAATCGACGACTTAATTGACGACGTTGATCGGAGCGCCGGCGGCGAACGCTCGCAAATTTTCGGCGACGATCGCGAGGAGGCGGGCTCGCGCTTCGCGAGTCGCCCAAGCGGTGTGCGGCGAAATGAAACTGTTGGGCGCGCCGATCAGCGGATTCGTAGGACTTGGCGGCTCGGTCGAAAGAACGTCGACGCCGACGCCGCCCAATTTGCCCGAGACGAGCGCCGCCGCGACCGCCGCTTCGTCGAGGAGCGGGCCGCGCCCGGTGTTGATCAGCCAAGCGCCGGTTTTAACGCAAGTTAAGCGTTCGGCGTCGACCAGGTTTTTCGTCGCTTCAGTCAGCGGGCAGTGCAGCGAAATCGCGTCGCTCGTCGAAAAAAGGTCGTCGAGCGAAACGGCGCGAACGCCCGGGGCCGGCTCCGAACCGACCGTCAAATGGGGACCGAACGCGACGACTTCCATACCGAAAGCCTTGGCGACTTCCGCGACGCGGCGACCGATCGTTCCGAAACCGACGATTCCGAGCCGCTTTCCGCAAAGCTCCGTCAACGGGCCGCGAGAAAAAGTGAAGTCGGGCGCGGTCGACCAAGCGCCGTCGCGAACCGCCGCGGCGTTGGCGGCAAGGCTCGAGGCGAGATTCAGCAGGTGCGCGAACGTCGCTTGAACGACCGATTCGGAACTGTAACTCGGCGCGTTCGTTACGACGATTCCGCGTTCGCGAGCTTTTGGCAGATCGACGACGTTGTAACCGGTCGCTAAAACCCCAATATACCGCAAATTCGGAAGCGCGTCGAGCGTTTCCGCGTCGAAAACGACCTTGTTCGTCAACGCGACGTCCGCGTCGAACGTTCGAGCGACCGTTTCCTCGGGGGACGTGCGGTCGTAAACGGTTAATTCGCCGAGTTCGCGGAAAGCGTTCCAGCTCAGATCGCCGGGATTCGCGGTAAAACCGTCTAAAACGACTATTTTCATTCGGGCGCCTTTAAGTATTGGCGTTAATTTGCGTTAATGCGGATCGAATCGGGAAAATTTCGGGGCTCGAACATAAGAGCGACGCCAAAACGGCGATTTGCCGTTAAGCCAGCATCGCGTCCATTTGCTGTTGCATTTGCGCTTCGATCATGCCCTTGACCATCATCGCGACAAAAGGCAAGTTGAGGTTGACGACGATCTCCGAATCCTCGATTTGCAACGTTCCGTCGACGCGATAGTTAAAAAGCGTCATCGCAAAATCGAGATTATACGGGTCGTTCCAAACTTCTTTCGAAACGGAAGCGACGTTCGCCTTGTTGATCTTTTCGGAGGCGATTCGTTCTTTAAGGCGGCGCGCGGCTTCTTCTTTGCCGAGCGAATGCGGATAGGTTTTCGTCAGGTTGGGCATCGGGGGGCGTCCTTAAAGTCGTCGAAAAATAGGGAAAAGTAGGGAACGTTCGACGCGACGAAGCCGAACGCGACCCCGCCCGCTTAAAAAGGAACGCTCGTCGGACAACGATCGTTCGATTTTAAGCGGGAAAAGGAAAAACGCCGGCGTTTGAACGACGTTCGACAAAACGCCGACGTTCGGAACCGGCGATTAGAGCGTCGCTTTAATCGCGTTGATGACTTCGATCGCTTGACCGATTTCGGCCTTTTGGCGTTCCGGTTCTTCCGGAATTTCGCGTTCGATCGTCAGCGGGCCTTCGTACCCGACTTCGGCGAGCGTTTGGATGAAGAGTTTCGCGTCGACGTCGCCTTGACCGAACGGAACTTCGCAACCCCAATCGACGCCCGGGACGCCGGTAGTTTTCTTCGCGTCCTTGCAGTGGCAGGAGCGAACGTATTTCGAAACCTTTTTCAACGATTCGATCGGTTCGCCCATTCCGTAAAGGATGAGGTTCGCCGGGTCGAAGTTAATGAAAATGTTGTCGCGGTTGACGTCGCTCAGGAACGCGAGGAGGTTTTCGGCGGTTTCTTGGCCGGTTTCGAGGTGGAGGCGTTGGCCGTTCCCCTTCAGGTAGTCGCAGTATTCTTGAATCGCGGCGACCATCCCTTTGTAAAGGTCGGAATCGACGTCGTGCGGGACGAAGCCGATGTGCGAACCGATCGCTTCGACGCCGAGAAGTTTGGCGAAGTCGGCGATTTCGCGAGCTTCGGCGAGACGAGCGGCGCGGGTTTCTTCCGGAACGAAACCGACCGTTTTCGCGGTGATTTCGATCGTTTCGTAGCTTTCGCCTTCGAAGCCGAGGAAGACGACGGTCGTTTTAATGCCGTATTCTTCAAGTTTGGCGAGGAACGCCTTAGCGTTTTCCGGAGTGCGGGACTCTTTCGCCGGGGTGTGCAGTTGAATCGTTTTGACGCCGAGGTCGCGAACGACTTCCAATTTGACGCCGAGACCCGCGTCGATGCTGGCGAAAACGCCGATCGGCATTTTTTCCATATTAAAATTCCTTTCTTGCGCGCTAAAGCGATTTTCGTTGATAAACGGCGCCGCGACGACGTCGAAACGCGTCGCGTTCGTATCGATTTTGCGAGTTTCGACGTTTGGATAAAATATAGGCGCGAATGTTGTTCGCCGTCGTCGACTCGACTTTTCTTCAGTATACCGCGCGGCGCCGTCTTTTTCAAACGCAAAACGCGATTTTCTCGGAATTTTTTCCATTTTTCGCGTTTTTCGCCCGATTTTAGCTCGCGTTTGTTTCGGCGAACGAGAGCGATTTTGGAAAAAATCGGGCGTTTTAGCGAAAAGAGACGGCGGGCGCTTGTTTTTGCCGTCGCGATTGTTTAAGATAAAGGCGCGAAAAGGGGCGCGAGGCGGCGCTTCTATTAATAAGATAACGACAAAACTCGGCGGCGAGCGGAGCGATTGGGCGAAGCGCGGCGTCGACGGAGATTTTGACGATGAAAAAGAAGAGGCGGTTTGGAATGTTTGGGAAAGAAAATCGGCGTTTCGACCGCGGAGCGGAGGCGCGGAAAACGATTTTTTCGCCGTCGTTTTGGGCGAGCGGCGCCTTGACGGTCGGCGTCGCGCTCGGTTGCGGCGCTTGTGAAACGAGCGCGAACGAAACGGTCGGCGTCGTTAAAATCGACGCGCGGAACGAAAACGAAAAATCGGCGCGGGAATTTCTCCTTTCGCCGACCTTTTTCGACGAGTTTTTCGCGACCGACCGAACCGAGTTGATCGATTTTGCGGGAAAAACGGTCGACTTGAATTACGCGTCGGAGCCGGAAGCGGAGCGGTTTTCGCTCGACCTGCCGTTCGAGGCGGATTGTTCGGCGTTCGACCGGTTCGCGCTCGACGTAAAACTCGAAAATCCGGAGGGAATCGGCTCGTCGACGCTCTACTTCAAAAGCGGCGCGGGCTGGTACTCTATGACCGGCGCGCCGCGACGCTCGCCGACCGGAGAAACGACGTATCTCTTTGAAAAAAACGGATATATGTCGGAAGGGAAGCCGGCGGGTTGGGATAAAATCGACGCGATTCGGATCTCGTTTTGGCGGGGCGGCTCGGTCGACGGGCGCGTCGTTTTCCGGTCTCTCGACGCGGCGCGGTTCGCTTTCCCGATTCTCGACGTCGACGAAACCGGCGGGAACTCTTGGATTGTCGCGTCTTGCGCTTGTTCGCTGAGTCGCGCCGGGTTCTCGGTCGGGCGAATCGACTCGAAAGGCGTTTCGGCGGAGGCGTTGCGCGGTCGGCCCTGCGTTTTCCTCCCGATCGCCGAGCGGATTCGGCCCGAAACGACCGACGCTCTTTGCGATTACGTCGACGAAGGCGGGTTCGTCTTCGCTTTTTACAACGCGCCGGAAAAATTGTTGCGGAAACTCGGGTTCGAACGGGGACATTACGTCCGTTGCGACGAGGCGGGCTTCGACGTCGCCGAGATGCGCTTCGACGAGAGCGTTTTGCAAGGGGCGACCGAGCGCGGGTTCGCGTTGCCGTCGAAAATCGAACAACATTCTTGGGCGTTAATGACGGCGGAACCGCTCGCCGATTGGGAAGGGGCGCGGACTTCGCCGATTTTCGGGGACAAACGGGCGCGCAAGTTGGCCGTTTGGTTCGATAAAAACGGAAATGCGGTCGACAAGCCCGCGATTTTGGCGAGTCCGAGCGGCTTTTTCTGTTCGCATATCTTCCTCGACGAGGGCGCGGCGGCGCAGGCGACGCTCGTCGAAGCGTTTGTTTCGGCGTTCGACGCGAACCTCGAACGGCGGCGCGCTTGGCAAAGTTGGCGGTCAATTTTCGAAATCGGGCTCGAACCGGAAGCCGACGTCGCGACGAAGCGCCGGGAAACGCTTTCTTCGCTCGAAAAAGCGTTGGCGAAGCGCGGTTGGACGCTCGTCGACGTCGCGCGGCTGATCGGCGGAAAAGAGTTTGCCGATTTTAACGGCGAAAACGCGGGGAATGCGCAAGACGCGCAAACGGCGGAGAGTCGAGCGAATTTAACGGCGTTGCGGGCGGACGTCGAGGCGATTCGGGCCGAATTCGTCGACGCGTACTGCCGAAGCCTGCCGTCGCGAGCCGGCGAAGGCCGCTTCTGGTGGGAACACTCCGGGTTCGGAATCGAGCGCGGCGATTGGGAAAAGACGGCGCAAGCGCTTGCGGACGCCGGGTTTAACGCGATTATTCCGAACATGCTTTGGGGCGGCGTCGCTTATTATCGGAGCGAAATTCTGCCGGTCGCGCCGTCGGTCGAGGAATACGGCGACCAAATCGCGGCGGCGGTCGCGGCGTGCAAAAAGCGGGGAATCGAGACGCATATTTGGAAGGTTTGCTTCAACGCTTCGAACGCGCCGGAGTCGTGTTTTGCGGAGATGCGGGCGCAAGGGCGGCTCCAAATTTCGCTCGACGGCGAGGAGTCGCCTTGGCTTTGCCCGTCGCACCCGGCGAACCGCGAGCTGGAACGGGCGGCGCTCGAAGAGGTCGCGACGAAGTACGACGTCGACGGGATTCACCTCGACTACATTCGCTACCCGGACGATCGGCATTGTTTCTGCGACGGTTGCAAAGAGCGTTTCTCGGCGGAATACGAACGGCAAACCGGGCGTAAACTCGAAAATTTCCCAACTTGCGTTCGCGACGATAAGGCGATTCGCGCCGCGTTCGACGAATGGCGACGTTCGCATATAACGACGCTCGTTCGGGAAATTCGGGCGACGCTCGACGAAAAACGGCCGGACGTCGCGCTCTCGGCGGCGGTTTTCTCCGGAATCGACTCGGCGAAGCGGTCGGTTGCGCAAGATTGGATCGGTTGGATCGACGAAGGCTTGCTCGACTTCGTTTGCCCGATGGATTACACGTCGGACGCGGCGGGGTTCGCGTCGACGGTTTGCGGCCAACTCGAAGCGATCGGCGGTCGAACGCCGGTTTACCCGGGAATCGGAATGACCGCGACCGGGATTTCGATGGCGGCGGAGGAGGTCGCGTTGCAAGTCGTCGAAGCGCGAAAAGCGGGCGCGGACGGTTTTACGATCTTCAACCTCGACCCGCGGACAGCGAAAGTCGCGCTCCCGGCGCTCCAAAAAGGCGCGACGGCGGAACCGACCGAACGGCTTAAAGGCGGTTTGGATAAAAGAGAGGGAAAACGAGAGAAAACGACGCTTAAATAAATTGCGACGTTAACGTAAACCGCTCCGGCTTCGCGTCGAAAATTCGACGTTAAAACCGGAGCGGTTCCGTTTTTTAGGCGACGCGCATTGCGGCGGAACGAGCGACGTCGCGAGCGCGATTGGGCGTTTCGTCGGGCGGCAAAGTCGGCGCAATTAGAATAAGCTGCCGATTTGGTAAACGAGCGTCGTCAACATCCAAGCGAGCGCGGTCAAGGAACTCCATTGCGCGACCGCCCATTTCCAAGAGCCGGACTCTTGCGCCATCGCCGCGAAGGTCGCCATACACGGCGTCGCGATCAGGCAGAAGAGCATAATGCAGAACCCGACCAACGGCGTGTAGTTCGCGCGGAGCGTTTCCGCCAGCGGCGCCGACGTTTCGTCCGCTTCGCCGACCGAGTAAACGACGCCAAGTTGCGCGACGAATATTTCTTTCGCGGCGATCGCGCCGATCAGCGCCGTCCCGATTTTCCAGTCGAAACCCATCGGACGCAAAATCGGTTCGATTCCGCGACCAATGCGACCGGCGAAACTCCGTTCGAGCTTCGCTTGACTTTCGGCGGCGTCGACCTCGGCGAGCTCTTCCGCGACCGCTTCGGCGTTCTCGGCGAGCTGAGCGTCTTCGGCGATTTCTTGAGCTTCGGCGGCTTCGGCGCGAATTTGGTCGGTTTTTTTCACGATTCGAGCGCGTTCGGCGTCGAATTTCGCGACCGTCGCCGCGTCGAGCGTCGGGAAGGTCGTCAGCGCCCAAAGGAGAACCGAAATCGCGAAGATAATCGTCCCGGCTTTCTTGACGTATCCCCAACCGCGTTCGAGCGCGCGAAGACCGACGACGCCGAGCGTCGGACGACGGTACGACGGCAACTCGATGACGAACGGCGCCGGCTCGTCGTTCTTGAAAACGACGTCCAAAATCTTCGCGACGACGCCCGCGAGCAAAATGCCGATCAGGTAAATCCCCCAAAGAATCGCGCCGCGCCATTCGAGCGGGAAAAACGCCGGAATCAGCAACGCGTAAATCGGGAAACGGGCCCCGCAACTAAAAAGAGGCAAAACGAACATCGTCGCGAGCCGCTCCTTGCGGTCTCCGAGCATTTTCGCCGCCATTATGCCCGGAACGGTGCAACCGAACCCGACCAGCGCCGGAACGACGCTTCGTCCGTGCAACCCGACGCGTCGCATCCAACGGTCGCAAAGAAGCGCCGCCCGCGCCATATAGCCGGAGTCTTCGAGAATTGAAATCGCGAGGAACAAAATAAGAATGTTCGGAAGAAAAACCAAAACGCCGCCGACGCCGCCGATAATCGCGTCGATAATCAGCGACTTCGCGAAACCGTCTCGCATCGCGCCGTCGAACCAAGCGGAGAGCGCGCCGAACCCGGTTTCGAGCCAGTTCATCGGATAAGCGCCGAGCGCAAAGGTCAGCTGGAAAACGAGATACATCGCCGCCAAAAAGATCGGAATCCCGAGGAAACGATGCGTCAGAATCGCGTCGATCTTGTCGGAGCCGCTTTCCGGAACGTCGGCGTCGGTCTTGACGCAACGAGCGCAGACGCGGCCGATTTCCTTATACCGCGCGACGTCGGCCGCCGTTTGCGCCAATTCGCACTCGCCGCCGCAATGGCCGCAACTCTTCGCCGAGTCGGACGGGCAAGCGGGCGTCGACGACGGTTCGAACGCGCTCGACGGCGCCTCCGCGAGCCGAACGGCTTCCGCCAAAATTTCGTCGACGCCGACGCCTCGGTTGCCGACCGTTTGCACGACCGGGACGCCGAGTTCCTTGCTCAGCGCCGCCGCGTCGACGTCGATTCCGCGGCGCCGCGCGACGTCGACCATGTTCAGCGCGACGACGAGCGGGCGGCCTGGCTCTTTCAAAGCGAACGTCAAATAAAGATTGCGCTCCAAATTCGACGCGTCGACGACGTCGACGACGACGTCCGGCGTCTCGTTTTTTAAAAATTCCGCCGCGACCCGTTCTTCGTCCGAGTACGACGCGAGGCTGTAAACGCCGGGAAGGTCGACGACCGAAACGTCGCGGCCTTCGAAGCGCGTTCGGCCTTCGTAACGCTCGACCGTAACGCCGGGGAAGTTGCCGACCGTTTGCTTCGCGCCGGTCAGTTTGTTGAAAATCGTCGATTTGCCGCAGTTCGGGTTTCCGGCGAGCGCAATCCTAAGCGTGGTTTTCATAAGTTAGTCGCGTCTATTTTATCGACGCTAAAAAAACGAAATACCGTTGCGAAACAAACGTCGCGCGGCGATATTTCGTCGTTTGTCGTCGAAATTGAACGTTGAAAGGGAAAAAACGAGGCGCGAATAAGAGAAACGGCGGCGAACCGCGTCCTTAAAATCGTCGACCTCGGAACGGGCGGCGTTATTTGACGACGACGAAACGCGCCAAACCTCGTCCGAGCGCCAAGCGAGCTCCGCGGCACTCGACGATCGACGCGTCTTTCAACGAGTTGTCGACGACGCGAACGCGGACGCCCGGCGTCAACCCGAGCGCGGTGAGGCGGTTGACGCTCAATTCGCTCAATTCCATCGATACGATCGTTACTTTTTGCCCTTTTAACGCGTCGGCGAGAGTCATTTTCCGCTTCCTATCCAAGTTGTCCGTCGCAAGGCGGCGACGTATATTTTCAAAACGCGCCGCAAAAGTTAGCGTCGACTAAATTATAATCGCGGCGCTCGGTTCGTAAAGGGGGGAACGCGACGTTTTTGCAATTTTCCCCTTAAATTAGTTAAGACGACCTTAAGCGAAACGAGCGCGAAGAGGCGTTCTTCTCCGGCGCCGCGCTTGACTTTCCGACGGCGAGCGGGTATATTCGAAGAAATTTTAACGGCGGCGACCGTCGCGCGCAAACGGCGTTCGATTCTAACGTCGCGACGCCGTTTTTATCGTTTTCCTAAGAATAAGGAGCGTTTTATGACGACTTTCCAACGACTTAAAACCGTTTTTGTTTGGGGGTTCGCGATCGGAGCGGGCGTCGCGGCGTTTTACGGCTCGACGGCGCTTTACGCGGCGGACGGGGACTTGCTCGACGTTCGCGATTCGGCGGACGCGCCGGTGAAAATGATTTTTGACACCGATATTGGCGGCGATATCGACGACGCGTTCGCGCTCGGGCTGATTCACCGGCTCGCGGACCGAGGCTCGGTCGAGTTGCTCGGCGTTACGCTGACGAATCCTTGCGAAGCGGCGGGACGTTTTGTCGCGGCGTTTAACGCTAAATACGGGCGTCCCGACGTTCCGGTTGGCGTCGTTAGGAGCGCGGCGAAGGTTTTCGACGAATACCCGAGCAAAACGTTGGCGCAAAAAACGGCGAACGGCGCGGCGGAATACCCGGTTCCGGACGGTTTCAAGCTCGAAGAGTCGGTTTCGCTTCTGCGTCGCCTTTTGGCGGAAGCGGAGGACGGTTCGGTCGTAATCGTTCAAGTCGGGTACGCGACGAACTTGGCGCGGCTTCTCGAAACGCAAGGCGACGACGTTTCGCCGCTTTCCGGGCGCGCCCTCGCCGCGAAGAAGGTTCGGCTCGTTTCGCTGATGGGCGGCGCGTTTTCGTTCGACGACTCGACGGCGGCGTACCGCGACCATAAGGAATGGAACGCGATCTGCGATATTCCGGCGATGCAAAAATTCGCCGCCGATTGGCCGAGTCCGGCGGTTTTCAGCGGATACGAGACGGGCGACCGCGTTCGTATGTCGCCGACGAACCTGAAAAACGACTATCGCCGTTCGCCGACGTCGAAGATTCTTTACGACGCGTTTGGTTATTGGACGTCGCGCAACACGAACGAAGGTTACGACCATCGCCGTCCGACTTGGGACTTAACGAGCGTTCTTTTCGTCGCGCGACCGGAGTCGGGGCGCGGTTACTTTGCGCTCTCGGAAGCTGGGGAAGTCGACGTTCGCGACGACGGTTTGACGACGTTCAAGCCGGACGCG
>JAFYQR010000209.1 GCA_017559825.1 Thermoguttaceae bacterium
AAAAATTTTCTAGAAAAACACGAAAAAGAATCTTTCTTCATCATACGCCTTCTTTTTAGAATGTCAAGAGAAAAAACAGTTTATCAACAAAAATTAAAAATAATTTACATTTTCTTATCTCTTTGAATTATAGAAGCGTCCGTATTTCGAAACGCGATTGAGAACGAAACGTTACGACGAGCAAAACGTTGTGGACGCGGCGTTTAATTTATCTTGCGCGGCTGTTTGTAAAAATAGCGCGTAACGCGCCCTGAGAATTACCCCCAAACCTAAACGGCGCTTTGCTCCAACGCTTGCAAAAACGCTCGCCTTCACATAACATTTTAAACGCAATATCTTACGCTACAAGAATAATGGTTGCAAACAGCGCCCTTACCGCGGCGTTACGGCCCGTGAAACACCGGCTATGCCGGACTAAAACGACATTTTACCGCAAACGCTGGAAGCGCTTGTTATTGAAGAACTTATTAGCGCCGATTGTGCTGTCTTTGGGGTTTTCGCTCGAAGACGCGAAATCAAACGTTCGCCTCTCCGGCGAGCGCGACAATTCGCCGGACGACGCTAGCGTCGTTGCGGAAACGCTCGCTTTCGCGTATCGTAAAATTAGACGCCGCGCTTTCTAAGCCTAAACGCGACCGACGCGTTCTTTCATTCCGTCCCCAAACGTCGTCGACGTCCGCTCTCGCTTAGAACGCGCGGAACGTGCGATGTTATGTCAAAATAATAACGCCGTGCTTTTCGCCGTCGTCGGGCCTGCGGGCTTGCCGGTTTTCGCGGTTTTGTCGCCGCGAAAACCGGCAAAGCCGCCGTCTCGGTCGCCGTTCGCCGACGAGGAACGCGTCGCCCTACACCTCGGTAAACGCCGACTCTTCGACGAGAACAGAACCGAGCGCGGGAAGTTTGACCGTCGTCCGACGCTCGCCGCAGCGGAGCGTCAACGTCAGGTCTTCGCCGAGAACGTTCCAGAGGTAAAGCGCTCGCGCCTCCGGTTTCCACGCCAGCACGACCGGCGTCTCCTCTTCGACGTAAGGAACGCCGTCCGCGCGGAAACGCTCCAGAAGCGAACGTCGGAACGCAAACAAAGAATCGAAATCTTCCGCGACCGCCGAAAAACGTCCCGATTTCGACGCGAACCGAGCGACGCACGTCGAACCGGGAGAAGTTAAAGCGCCCCGCTCCATCGCCGCCGCGTCGCCGTCGCTCAAGAACGTCCAACCGTCCGACGGTATCTCGTCGCACACCTCGAACGGAACGCCGAGCGCCAAGAAGAGCGAATACGCGTTTTCGCCGGCCAAATATCGCGCCGCGACGCCGTAATAGTGTTTGAACGGCCCGGTCAGTTTCGACCCGCCAAAGCGCGTATGAAACGCCTTTTCTTGCTTCATCCGCGCCGACAAAATCGGCCAACTTTGCGGAGGTATCGCTCGCAAACCGCTCATAAAACACGTGTTGCGCACGTCCGAAATCGTCGAAACCGACAGCTTCGACGCCATATTCTCCGGCGAAAGCGTTCCCTCCGGAAAGACCGTCGTCTCGCTAAACGCTCGGCCCGGCGCGCAAAAGCGACGGTGCAAAAGCGAGCTAAAGAGTTCGATCGTCTTGCTTTTCGGCGGCGCGAACCAAGAATCGCTGAACATTCCCTCGCCGACGCGGAAAAGCGAATCGCGGTAGTCGTCGAGCCGAATCCCGCCGCGCTCGCAACCCATGTACATCACCATAATCCCGACGTCGACCGACGGATCCGCCGCTTGCTGCGTTCGGTAACACGCCGTCAAACGGTCGCAAAAGTAGTCGACCCAAGCGCGAAGAAGCGGCGTGTCGGCGTTGTCGCGAACGTCGTCGAGCGTCTCTTCCCAACGGCTTTCGTCGAGCCCGGCCTTTTTCAGGAAGTCGGCGCGACACTCCGGACAGACGCACCCGCCGATCAAGCTCGGCGTCGACGAAAAACGGAAATCGTCGTCGAGAAAGTAGTTGAACTTGCCGTACCGCGCTTTCAGCGTCCGAATCGCCTCCGCGCTCTCGACGTCGGCGGGCGAGTGCCAAGAAAAGCCCCAATTTTCCGAACCGTCCCAACGTTTCGCCGTCTTCCAATGCTCCGGCGGCAAGTTCGGAAAATTCGAGTCGCGGGGATCCAGCGCGCCGCCGCCGTGGCAAAACGGAACGCTAATCAAATGCGGACGCAGGCCCGCCTTCTTGATTCGGTCGAGCCAGTAATCGAGCTTTTCCCAAGGATACGGGAAATAGCCGTAAAACCAAGCGCAGAGCCAAGCGTCGGTAACGCCCGCGTCGGCCCAAATTTCCGGCAAATCGCCGTATTGCTCGAACATTTCGACCGCGGAACTAATATGAAACGTTCGCTCGCTCGAGTCGATTCTAATGTTCGCGTCCGGGTCGTAAAGCGGTTTCAACGGTCGCGGCGCGGAAACGTCCGTTCCGAACGCGGCGCCTCCCAACGCCGACGATCGACGACAAAATTCGGTCGAAAACGCGCAAGCGGCGGCGCTTCGCGCTAAAAACGATCTTCGAGAAAGGGCCATTTTCGCTCCTTATTCTTTAGAGGCGGGTAAATCGAGAGACGACGCCGAGCAAAACGACGACGAAAAATCGTCGCCGCGCTTCGTTCGGCGCTCAAGAAACAACGCCGCCGCGCTCGAGCGTTCGAACGCGGCGGGTAGTAAAACGGTCAAGTCGTTCGCGCGATCGGCTCCGGCTCGAGCGTTTCGTCGGAGCGCGGTTCGACCGGGGCTTTCGCCTTCTTTTTTTGCGACGCTCGATCGGTCGAGAGCACTTGGCGCAGGAGCGCGGAAACGTCTTCGTAAGGCGTTTCGTTCGGCGAGCCGTTCGCGAACTGCATGATCGATTTTTGCGTCCGCTCGGTCAACGACACCAACATCGACGAAGTCGTGCCGAAGTTCGGTTCGGTAACGACGACGCCGCGCTTTCCGGTAACGTCCGGCGTGCGCGAAAACGTGCCGCTCGCCGCCGCCAAAAACGCGACCGCCGAATCGAGTCGATGAAGCGTCAGCAGCCGCCGCACGTATTCCTGACGTTGGTCGTCGCGGTCGTCCATTCGGTTCGCGCCGAGAAGATGCAGTCCCGGGCGCAACCGCTCGACGCCGACTTCCGAGCCGCCGTAAACGACGCCGCCGCTCGTTCGGTCGACGCAAAGGAAGTTGACGCCGGCGTATCCGCCGGTTTCAAGTTCCCGAACGGCTCGCTCCATCGCCTCTTCGGCGTTCGCGCAAGAAAGAAGCTCTTTGCAAAGGAGACCGCGCGATCTCGGGTCGAACGGAATCGCTCGCTTCGGAGCGTTCAGCGCCGCGACGAACATCCCGTGTTGGTTGACGCCGGCCCAGGTGCCCCCCGACTTGCGGTCAAGCCCGCAAACGACGCGCGGGCGCCCCGACTGAATCCGCGGCGGTTGAAATTGCCGGGAGTAGGCCTCTTCTCGGTTCAGCGCGATCAAAATCGGCGCGTCGTCGACCGTTCGGTATTGAATGGCTAAAATACCCATTTTATCTTCTCGCTCTCAATAAAACAATCGACGCTTCGGCGCCCGCCCCGCCGTCGCGACGACGAGAGCAAACGCCCGCCAAGGCCGAATCGTTAAGCGCAAGACGCGACGAAGCGCGTCCGTAAAGCGGCGACGGACGTCTGTCCGAAGCGTGTCGAACCGTTTTCGAGGCGAGAGAAAAAACGTCGACGAAATTAAGGGCCCCCGCTTGCAAGAAACCCGATTCGACGTATATTTCTATTATCTCGCTCGACGAACAAACGCGCTTTTGCCCCGACGCGCCGCTCGTTTCGGTTCTTTCGTCTTCCCGTTCGCTTCGCGTCGACGCCGCCGCGAACTCGGACGATTCTTTCGCGGAGAAAAATTCGGGCGAAAAACCGAAATTTATTCCCCCTTCTCCACTATATTAATATAATGAACAAACTCGCGCAAATAGTAACCCCACTTTCGGGGGGAACCCCTTGTTTTTTAAAAAATTCCCCCTTTTGCGCTCGTCGAATCGCCGTTTCCCGCGCCGTCGGCGCGTTTTTTGCGCCGCGAATCCGCTAAAACCGGCGTTTTTAGCAAAACCGTCCAACCCGTCAAAATCGATTTCCCCCTTTGCCGCCGCTTCCCTTTTCGCTCCGACTTCCGCGCTCGACGGGACGAAAACGAGCTTTTCTAATTGGCAAAATCGTTGCATTCCGTTTATTTTTTGAATAAAATGCGGAGATTTTGAAGTAAAGTCGACGAAATTCTTGACTTCTCCGCAAGGTATGTTTAAACTAATAAAAGGAGCCGCCGCGTTCGGAGGAAAATTTTTCCGAGTCGAGCGTCGTTCGAGCTCTCGTCGGACGCCGACGCCCTCGGTTCTTGGGACGGAGTCGCCCGACGCGACGTTTTTTTCGCGTCGCATTCGTCGTTTCGCGCTCGCCTTTCGTCCCTTTTAACGGCGCGCAGCCGTTTTTCGGAGAAGCAAAATCATGTCGGTATCCTCGCAGTCCCGTCGCCGCGTCGTCGGCGCCCGCCTCTTGGCCGGTCTCGTTTCGACCTCGTTCCTGTTCGACGCCGCGTTCGCGCAGAGTCCCGCGGCGTCCGGCGTTTATAACCGAGCGGCGTCCATGCAGTACGGCCCGGCCGGCTCCGGTTCTTTCGGAGCGAGCGGTTCGAGCGGTTACGCCTCGGGTTCGTCTTCCTACGGTCAAGCGAGCGGTTCGAACGCCTTCGGCGCGAACGGTTTCGGCGCGGTCGCCGGAACGAACGGACAAGCCGCCGTCCTTCCCGGTTCCCCCGATTGGAAACCGATCGTCGTCTCGACGCCGGAGTACGTCCACGACAAACACGATTCGTCGGAGCCGATTCTCTCGGTCGCGACGATGGCGGAAGAGTACGCGATTTTGACGGCCAGCGGCGATAAAACGGCGCAAATCTGGACGCTTGAAGGCAAATTCGACGAGCTTACCGGCGATTGGTCGATCAAAAACGGTCGCGTTCGAAAAACGTACAAAGAAGCGCACCGTCAAGGCTTGACCGACGCGATCCTCTCGCCGACCGAGTCGCACGTTTTGACGTCGAGTTACGACGGCAGCGCCCGGCTCTGGACGATCGGCAACCAAGAGAACATCCGTCCGTACCGCGGCGCGAAAGACCGACTCTGGAAAGTCGCGATCTCCGACTCCGGCGAATACGTCGGCGCGGCGTGCAACGACGGCCGCGTTTACTTCTGGGAGACGCTGACGGTCAACGACGCCGGAACGCTTCCGAATCGCGAAGACGCTCAAAAGCTCGGCCCCGGTTTCGAAAAAGTCGGGCACGAAGGGCCGGTTTTCGACGTCTCTTTCTCTCCGGACGAGGCCTACTGCGCGACGGCGGGCGCCGACAATACGATTCGCGTCTGGAACCTGCAAACGTTCCGTCAAATCGGCGTGATCGAGGGGCACGCCGACAAGGTCTACTCGGTTCGTTTCTCGTCGGACGGCGGTTATCTTCTTTCGGCGAGCCGCGACAAAACGGCGCGTATTTGGAATCCGTCGAACGGGCAAGAAGTTTGCCGCTTCGTCGGGCACCTCGGCGCGGTTCGCGAAGCGAGTTTCACCCCGGACGGCTACGTTTTGACGGCGAGCGACGACGGCACGGTTCGTCTTTGGAGCCCGAATTCCGCGTCGAACGAAACGAACGCGGGCCCGAACGCCTCCGGTTCCGACGTTTATCCGTCGTCGTCGAGCTCGTTCAGCTCGTCCGGCCCGGGCGCTCCGCAAGAAGAAAAGACGGCGAAACCGACGCGCAAAGTCGGTAAAGCGAAAGGCGTCGAGTTGGCGACCTTTGAAGCCGGTTCTCCGGTCTTCTCGACCGCGACGACGTTCGACGGCGTTTACGTCGTCGGCGGTTGCGCGGACGGTAAAGCGCGAGTCTGGCGCGTTCCGGGCGCCGCTCCGACCGCGAGCTACGGTTACGACGAGTCCGCGACGCAATACCCGAACGGCGCGCAAGGCGGCTACCCGTCGAACGGCGCGTCCTCCAATCGCCGTTAATCGGCGCGGTTTGTTTCCGCAAACGACGTTTGACGCCGCGTTCTTCTCAAAGAGCGCGGCGTTTTTTTACCTCTTCGCGCTTCGTCGCCGATCCGAACCGACGCTTTCTTCCGTCGTTCGTCCCCGCTTTTCGCGATTTGCTCGGCGGTTCGTTCCGAAAACGTTCGAACGTCGCCGAGCAAATCGAAATTTATCTTTTCCGCGTCCTAATCCGCCGTCGGAGAGCCGACGAGCGACGCCGCTTTCGAATCAAGCGAAACGCCGGAACGCGACGAACGAGTCGTTTACCTCGCGAAGCGAACGGCGTATTGGCGCGAGCCGTCGAACGCTCGCCGCAGGAACGAGCGGCCTTGCTCGGCTGGACGGACAACGCGGATAACGAACGCGTTACGAGGCGCGCTCGCGGAAACCGAACGCGTCGGCCGACGACGGTTGTCGAAAGCCTGTCGGCGCATGCGACGCGAACGCGGTGAAACGCCTTTGCGCGCCTTGGGAATTTGGCGAGTCGCGCCATGATCAAGTTCGGGCGGCGAACGAGTTCGCCGTCAGCGAGCGGGTTGAAATCGAGTTTATCGCCGACGAGGTTTTGCCGGCTCCTAGGAATTTGAAGATTCGAACTAGGACCGCGTTTCGGACGGCGACAAACCAAGAAACGTCGGGCGTTTAAAAACGCCGTCAAGTTCGCGTGAAAGTTATAACGCGGCGAACGAACGCGACGCGCCTATGGAATCGAGAAAAAATTTGGGAAAAATACCAAAAAACCTCTTGCGAAAATCAAAATTTATGGTTTAATTACTTTTGTTCGAGGGGGACAAGTTAAGCCTCCGCGCCTGACTCGCCGCCTTGGACGACGAAAGTTGAAAAACGCACCCATAGCTCAATTGGATAGAGCATCGGTCTACGGAACCGAAGGTTATCTGTTCGAATCAGATTGGGTGTATTTTTAACTTCCGAGCGAAAGTTTGAGAGACGCACCCATAGCTCAATTGGATAGAGCATCGGTCTACGGAACCGAAGGTTATCTGTTCGAATCAGATTGGGTGTACTTTCAATCCCTCGTTCGAATCGAGGACGTCTTTTTGGAGTCGTTTTCGCGCAACGCGCCGAGTTCGACGTAGTTTCGAACGTTTTTAAATGCACCCATAGCTCAATTGGATAGAGCATCGGTCTACGGAACCGAAGGTTATCTGTTCGAATCAGATTGGGTGTATTTTTTTATTTCTTGTTCTTCTTTCGAACGTTTTTTAACGCGTTCGCAACTTCTCGGCTAGAGCGTCGGCCTTCGAAGCCGAAGGTTGTTGGTTTGACTCCAGTCGGAGACGTTTTTTATGTCCCGTTATCCCCGGGACTTAAAAAGTTTCTTGACTCTTTCGGTTTTGACTCGGTTTCTCGAAAAATAGACACGGCGGTTATTTTTTTAGGAGTCGGTCGAATGAAAACTCGCCTTCCGAAACTTTGTCGGAATAAATTGCGAAACGCCGCGTTCGTTTATTGCGGCAAGCGGAAAATCTATCTTGGAGAATGGGGCGCGCCGGAAACGGTCACCGCGTTCCGGGCCGCCTCCGCGTCGGCGCGTTTTTGTTGCGCCGCAATCTCGGCGTCGAGCCGTTCGACGTTCGCCTTTTCCTCCGAATACGACTTAACGCCGAGTTTTTCGGCAAACCACAATTTCGCCGCGTCCGCCGCTTTTCCAGAAGTAACGCCGCGCATCCCGGTAATCGTCGCGGCGCCAATCGAGTTCGCCGAAAACTTCGAAAACCATTTTCCAACCGGCGATTTCTTCGGCAACCGCAAAATCTCCGAAACCGGTCGCCGGAGCGTCCAAGCCAACCGCCAAAGAAACGCGAAGTTTTCGTCCTCCGCTATTTTTTTTAAAGGAAACGTCGAGCCACTCCGTATTCGCCGCCGCGACGGTTAGCGACGTTTCGCCGCCGCGAATATAGTATAATGCGCGTATGAAGATTACCAAAAAATAATACCCAAAAATCGAGTCGCTTTTGCCGAAACCGCGTGGCAACTTTGTCGTTGAACATTTAAAGGTGTTGAACGCAATACTTTACGTCGCCGAAAACGGTTGCCAATGGCGCGCTCTGCCTCGGCGCTACGGACATTGGAACACGGTCTATCGTCGCTTTCGACGCTGGGCCGAAAACGGCGTTTTGACGCGCGTGTTGGAAGTTCTTCAAAATGAAGAGCTTATCGGCTCCGATTTTTCGGTTTTATCGTTGGATTCGACGTTCGTAAAATCGAGTCCGAGTGCCGCCGGCGCTTTAAAAAAACGGGCCGCAAGCGATCGGTCGGACGAGGGTGGTCGCGCGACCAAGATTCATGCGATCGTCGCCGGCCCGACAACGCCGGTCGCGCTAAAACTCTCGACTGAGAACGCCGGCGACGCGCCAATCGGTCGCTACTTCACCGAAACCTTAGCGTTAAACGACTTAAATTCAAATTTATTTTGATAGATCGCGTTTACGAAAGCGACGCAACGCGTCGAATGACCCGCGACTTCGGCTTAAAACCGGTGCTTCTATCGAAACGTATCCGAATCAAACCTTGGACTTATAATAAAAAACCGTACAAACGCCGAAATGAAATTGGACGTTTCTTTCGACGTATCAAAGACTTCCGACACATCGCGACTCGCTGCGATAAGCTCAACGTTATGTTTTCGTTTTTTTAAAATCTGTAACAATCGTTATTTTACTTAGCCGTTAGTGGCAATATGCTATAATCTAATCACGCCACTTTATAAGCGCTATTCCTCCGCGGTATTCTTTTCCGACGTCAAGTCGTTCATTTCTTCTTGCGATAAAGCGCGGTGAACAATTTTTCCGGTCGCGCCGTCCGTTCTGTCCACGCCGCCGTCGTGTTTTTGCTTGCTTTCCAAGACGCGGCGCATCGTTTTCAAACAAAGCTCTTGCGAAATTCTCTTCTCGGGACGCGCCGCCGCTTCTGAGCAGGCCGTTACGATCGCGTTTTTGATTTCGCCGCCGGACATTCCCTCGGAAGCTTCCGCAAGTTCTTTCCATTGCAGCTCTTCGCGCCCCGGAATTCGCGGCGTCGTCAATCGACGCCACAAACGTTCGCGCGTCGGAGCGTCCGGCAACGGCACTTCAATATGTTGCAAAATACGGCGCAAAAAAGCGGCGTCGTACTTGCCAAACTTGTTCGTCGCAAAAACCACCACGCCTTGAAAAGCGTCGAGTTCTTTCAACATCACCGCTCGCGCGACGTCGACCGCGTGATCCGCCGCCTGCGTTACGTTCGACATACGAGCGCCTAAAATCGCGTCCGCTTCGTCAAAAAAGAGGAGCGCGTTCGCTTGCGTCGCTTGTTGAAACGCGGCGCGGATATTTTTTCCGGTCTCGCCAACGTATTTTGACTCGATTTCCGCATAATTAACCTCGATAATGTCGACGCCGAGCTCCGCCGCCAACGCTTCGGCGCACATCGTTTTTCCGGTTCCCGGCGGTCCGTAAAAACTAACCGAAATATGCGTTCCTTGCGGATCGATTTGCGCCAGTCCCCATTCTTCGTAAAGCAAGCGATGGTTATCGATACGACTTCGCAGCGTCGCGATTTGCTCTTTCACCTCGTCGTTAAGGACGACGTCTTCCAAACGATAAAGCGGTTTACGCGCTTCAAATTGGGCCATATCTTGTTTTTTCGACTTTTCCAACTTCTCTTTTCCCATAATTTCAGACGACGTTAAAAATGAAGAAAGAGGCTCGCCGCTATTCTCGCGCGCCGTTTGCTCCACTTTATGCTCGTTCCACGAAAAATTCGAATAATTCACACCCATTTTTTCCTCCTAATCCCGCCGTTCTTCGCCCTCCGCAAGACACGCGACGACGGTCATTCGACGAAATCGCGTTCAACACCCCGCGGTCATCTTGGCAAGGTCTTTATCCGAAAAGAGTTCAACCTCGTTTTGTTTTCCGGAGTCGATCGACAGCCCGGCGGAGCGCATCTGAGCGGCCGTCACTTTTTTCTCCGTAATCATCGTCAGTTGGCCTCGCGCGGTTTCTCCCAAGACGGCGCAACGAAACATCCCCTCGCCCCTCGTCATCGCCTCGTCAAGCGAATCGACCAATCGCAAAACGACGCGACTGAGCTTCACATTCGGGCGCGCTCGCAACCAATCGCATATCTCGTCGTGCAGTCCGTTCTTCCATTGTTTATAGCCCCACCACCCGACAAACGCGGCTCCTGCGACGGCAACGGCCGTTGCGGTTGTCTCTAAAACTTTGTCCCACATTGCCTTACAATTCGCTTTCTACGTTTTTCTTATTGAGCATGTCGTAAACAATTTCGCTCCGGTTCGTTTTAATAAACTCTTTGCGAATCGCCCCCGGCAAAAAACACCATTTGATCGAGCGCGTAAAGGTCGCTTGGAAAAATTCGCCGTCTTGACAAACGATCGCGTTCAGCGCTCGGTCGCACTTCGACGGCTCGGTTCGAATAAAACGGCAACGCAACGACAAATGCAATTTGTTCGCAAGTTCGCTCGATTCGCCGTTCAGCGCCGCAGCCAACTCCGTTTTCGCTTGTTCCTCGTCCGCCGCGCCTCTTTTTGCCAACCATTGAGCGACGTCTTCCACGATCGCGTCGAAAAAGTCGCGCTCGTATTTCAGCGGCGTTTTCCGCTTCATTATTCGGCCGACGCAAGCGCAACACGCCGAGACGCCAAGAAGAACCCACAACAGCGACGCGAGGCTCGCGGTCGTTTTGACGCAACCTTCGCTCGATAACGTATCCGTGAGAGCCCAAAGGCAGAAATTCACGCACTCTAACATTTTTCCATTCCTTTTCAGTTGTAAATAATTAGTTCGCAAGAACTTCGGTTTGTTTTCAAAAATTCGGCGCGGATTTTCTCGGGCAGCGCTTCCCAACTTCCGTCGACATTTAACGGCAACACGGTTCGCTTCGGAGCCGCTCCGGGCGCGTCGAGCGACTCGACGACACAGTTCCAGTCGAAATCGCTCGGGCCGAGTTGGCTAACGACCGCGGAAATTTTACGAACGCCGGCGCACGGTTCCCCGGCGAGCGTTCCGTCGGTTCGTTTGGTCGGCCAACGCGTTAACGCGTCGGCGATCGCTTCGACGACGTCGCTCGGAAGCTCGTCGCGCCAGGCTTTCGGCTCGACGACCGCTCGGCGAACGTCGGAGTTGAAATCGCGCCAAGCCTTTAAATAATCGCAAAAAGAATGCGATTGCAACGCCGCGTTAGCGAGCGCCGCCAAAACGCGAAGCGGAAACGCCAACGGAACCAACAGCGCGACCGCCGCTTGCGAAAAGGAACCGTTGAGCGCGGGAACGTTCAGCACGTCTCCCCCGCTCGCCCCTTTTTGCCCCAACGCAACGCGGCCTTGCGCAATTCGATAAAACGTCAACGCGACGTCAAACGGCGAATAAACGTTCGCCAAAGGCAACTCCGAACGTTGAGCCGCGCGGGCGACGTCCCGAGAATCGCGATCGACGGCGGCTCCTAAAAGCACAAGTCGACGCAATGTCGTTCCGCCGCTTACGGCCCGAATCGCAACGCGAGCCCCAAGCGAATGGCCAATCAAGACGAGCGAACGCAAGGTTTCCGACGACACCACAGACAACCGCTCGCGCAACTTTTGCGCCGCAAGTTCGGCATTTTGCGTCGCGTCCGTCCACGCGCCGTCCGAATCCCACTCGAAACGCTCGATCGTAGCGTTCGGATAAATTTGTTTCAAAACCTCTTCGATCGGGGCGAAATCGCTTCGCGCCGAGTTCCACCCGGCGACGTAAACGACTTTTTTCACTTCGGCGTCGATCATTTTTCCTCGCTCCGTCGACGTTGGCGCGCCCGCTCGGGGCCTTGGCGACGTCGTCTATTCCTTGTTGATTCGCCTTTTCAAACTTCCAATTCGAGCCCGTTTTCTTCCGCTCTTTCGTCGAAGCGGGTCAACAGGACGTCGCGATCGTCGACGACAACGGGCTCGTTCGACGCGCGCATTTTCGCACGAATTTCCGGAGCAAGCTCGTTCCAGTCGAGTTTGCGTTGTTCGACGCGGCATTCGCCGGTTCCGTCGACGTTGCGCAAAATCGTTTCGGTCGTCGCCTCGACCGTCGAAGGCCCGACCTTGCGAAACATCGACGTTTGCTTCGCCAACTTTGCGCGAATCCAACGCCGCGCGTTGCGAGCGACGCGTTCGGTCCAAACGATCTCCCCGTCAATAAAAGAAACGACATTGGCCAAGACGTCGGCGGGAGCGTCGCCCCAAGTGTTCCGCATCCAAGGAATGAGCTTCGTTTGGCATACAAACGCGACGTTGCGCCAAAGCCAATACAACGCTTTCCTTCCCAATACAAGGAGCGCGACCGCCGACGTCAACTCAATTATCATTTCA
Source organism: Thermoguttaceae bacterium (assembly GCA_017559825.1). Taxonomy (GTDB): domain Bacteria; phylum Planctomycetota; class Planctomycetia; order Pirellulales; family Thermoguttaceae; genus RUG369. The sequence continues at coordinate 12,404 of JAFYQR010000209.1, forward strand.
ATACAACTCCTTTAACTTAACCGTCGTTACGCGGCGTTTTCCAACTCGATTTCTTCTTTGTGAGCGCGCTCTTTGATCTTCTTTTTCAGCTGCTCCAAGTCGTCGATTTCCGCTTCGTTACGCGCGATCAACCGCCGCCGCGCGTCGTCCGGGAGTTCGTCGACGGGAATTGTTTTCGTCAAGACGATTTCTTCGTAACCGCCTTGGCCGTCCGTCATAATCATCGACGTTTCCTGAGTTGCTTCAAAAGGATTTTCCTGTTTATATTTCGACTTCACACGCAGAATATTTTGGCAGAGCCAACGGTAACCGCCGCGTATCTTGCGCCTTATAAACGTCGCGCCTCTATCGACGAACGAAATCAGGTTCGCCAACAAGTCGGCGGCGCGTTCGCCCAAACGAGCGCGCGTCCACGGAATCGCGCGCGTTTGAAAAAAGAACACGATATTGTTCCAAAACCACAAAACCGTCGCGGCGGAAAGCCCGACAAGGAATAGCAACACCGCCATTTTCTCGCTCCTTTTATATTTACCGTCCCCCCAACCCTTATTTTACACCGCTTAACGCGCTTCATGCAACGTTTGTGTCGCTTTACTTTTGCCGGAACGCAGGAACTCGTCGCGAATCTTAGCCGGCGTGTAATCGCGTCCGCTCTCAACGTCCAAGCGAGCGCGCACTTTCGTCCATTGGTCGTCCTCTTCAAGAACGTAAAAAACGCAATGATAATGAAATTCATCGGCAGAAATCTGCTCGATTTCCAAGTTAACCCTCCCAACGCGGTCGAGCGGCGCGACGTTCGGCGCGGCGTCTTCATAAATCATCTTGCGAACGTTTCGCGCTATCTCGCGCCGCAAAAACGGCGAACGTTCGACGCACCAATCGACGATCGCATGTTCCGCCGCTTTAAACAACGTTTGTTCGAATGCGTCGGAACACGCGCGCTTCGCCAACGCGCGGCGTCCGTTCGCATCCGTTTCGACGTGTTCCTCGTACTCGGCGTTTTGCATCCACGTCAGCAGTTCCGAAGCGCGGTAAACCAAATACGGATGCGTCGCGTACAAACGATTGAACGTTTCAAACATCGTGTTGAGCGCGGATTTGGAACGCTCTTCCTCAAAGCGCGTCGCTTGGTCGACAAAAGCGCGCGTGTAAATCTCGCGATAATCACGCCAAGGTCGCCCACTCATCTTAACGAAAACGCGGAGCGCCGCTTCCCTATTTTGACAGCAGAGGAGCCCCGCTCGGTCTGCCGACAGTTCCGCTCGACGCAGCCACGTCGCGAGAACCGGTCGCGCGATCGGAGCGCTGATCGCGGAAACGATTCGCCCGACCCCCGGCGCAAACGACGACGCATCGAGGATCGCGTCCGCCGCCGCGTGATAACGCACGTGATCGCACTGGATATGCCCGAATTCGTGCCCTATCAAATAAAGGAATTCGCGGTCGTCCAGCAGGAACGCGGCTTCCTTCGAAAGCGCGACGAACGCCTTCTCGCCAGTTCCGGTCGTATAAGCGTTGACGCCGGGAAGCGACGGATCGATATAAACGGCCGGAAATTTCGGCATATCAAGAATTTGCGCCGCCGTCCAAACGAGCTTAAACAAGCGCGGGTACGACGCGGGCGTAATAAACTCTTGATTGGCGAGCAGGAAGAGTTCGCGACTCCGCGCCGTAAGGTTGACGCCTTCCCCAACTAGCGCGCCGACTCCGGGAATCGCCGCGAGCCTTTGCAGCGTCGCGCGATCGGTCGGGTGCTGATACGACGTCGCGATAAGTCCCGTCAGCGGCGTCAAACGAGTCGTTTCCTCTTTGACGATTCGCGCGATCAAGTCGGTCGCTTGTTCGCAAAACGCCGATTCGACCCAAAGTTGGCGACCGCGCATTTCACAGTTCCAGTCGCTACTTAAAACGAGTCGTTTTAACGCTTCGCTCGTCTTTTCGGGAACGCGGCAAGTGCGGCGAATCGTCGCGACGATGGAGTCGAAATTCGGCGACGTTTGCGCCGTCAAGTAAAGGAACGCAATCGTTGCCCAAGCTTCGGCGGTCGAAAGGCGTTCAAGGTCGCGCATGCGCATGACGGCTTTTGGATCGAGCGGTTCGTCCGGAATCGCGGACTTAAAGGGCTCGATCCCCAATCCTTTCGCGACGCGGCAAAAAAGCGAATACGGCGCGGCGGCGTAATCCGCCTCGTTCGTTACCGTCGCTTCGTACAACTCGTCGTAACGACGCCGCGTCTCTTCGGACAAATACAGCGTGTCCCGCGTCGCGGTCGACGTCCGCGCGAACAACTCCGGCGAAGCGAAAAAAAGCTCGTAAATAGCGGCGTCGATCCGATAAAAAAAACGGCTGACGTTTTTCATTCTTGTTTCCTCAAGTTAACGCGTTGTTTTTCGTTTTACCTTCCAGGAACTTAACCGTAACTATAGTTGCTTCCGCAGTTGCTGGAACACGCGCACTCTCCGTTCTTGGCGTAGTTCTCCGCTCCGCAAGAACTGGAACACGAACACGAACCGCGCGAATAATTACTTCCGCAAGCGCTGGAACACGAACAAAGAACGAGTTCTCGTTTTCCGTCGCGGCTCTGTTCGCGAACCGCCGTCGCGCTTGCTTTCTCGACGTCCGCTTCTAAACGAGCGACGAACGCCGGGGTCGGGGTCGGCAAGTCGCCGACGAAACCGACGTTGCCGAGCGTTTCGTAAAAATCGGTCGGCGACGTGACAATTCCGCTTAAGGTTAACGCGTTAACCATTGTTTTTTCTTTCCTTTACGTCGTCGGTTTGAAATCCGAGACGTTCGCGATTTTTATAATACAAAATCGTTCCGCGCATATCGTCGATTTCTTCGACGCGAAACGTTTCCCCTTTCGTTTTTTTTCTTTCAAAACGTTGCGTTTTGAACCAAGCCGCCACTTCGCAGCGACGCTGAAACAGTTCGCAAGTCGCGCGATCTCGTCGGTTTAGTTCGCCCGTTGCGCCGAAGTTGTAGCCGACGCAAGTCGGACAGACGTTAAAAACCAGACAGTTTTCGCAACGACGGTCGGGTTCGCTTGTTTCGCGTCGGAACGTTTCTTCGCTCAACGCGGCTCCGCCGTCGAGGACGACCGGCGCGAACAAATGACAAGGAAACTTCTCGCCCGCCGCGTCGTAAGCGACGAATCCGACGCCCGCGCCGCAGCAAGCTTGTTTCGTTCTCGGCTCTAAAATTCGATAAAACGGAACTTCCAGCAGCTCGATCGGCTCCAACTCGGGACGTTCCCCAAAATACTTGCCCAACAACGCGAGCTGGCGTCGGAACTCGTCAAAATCGGTCTCCTCCCAATCTTCTCCGCAAGCGCACGACGGATTGACGAGGAAACCGCGTTCCGTCAAATAAACGACGCCCTCCGCAAAGGACGGAAGCGTTTGCTTGGAAACGGTCATTTTAATCGTTTGCCGCGGATAACGCGTTTGGAAAAACTCCAAATCTACGTCTTTTGAGCTGTTGGAACGATTAACGTCTTGCATTTCGGGCGTTCCGTCGTAACTTAATCCGACGTTCACCAGTTCCTTTCGCGCGTCCAGCCATTTCTTAATTTCCGGCGTTAACAACGTTCCGTTCGTCGTTACGAAAAAGGAATACGGAACGGGCCGCGGCGCCGACGTTGTCCACGCGACAATTTGCCGCAATAGTTCGAACTCTAAAAACGGTTCGCCGCCAAAAAACTCAACGCGCAACGAATCGAATTCGTCCGACCGTTCGACCGCGTCGAATTCTCGCTCAACGATTTCACACGCCGTAGCCAAATCCATTTTTCTCTTGGACTTACGGCCTTCGTAACAATAAACGCAATTTAAATTACACGCGTCCGTCAAAATTAAACAGCAAATTTTTGTACGCATCTCTCGCCTTTGCCCAAGTCCAAGTTCTTAATGAAAACGCCCGCGTTTCAACGGCGACGCGGCAAGCGTCGGACAAGTTTTTAAAAGCTTGCAGCACTCGGCGACTTCGCAAACGCCGAGCCCGTCGATTGCCGCGTTGTTTTGTGATTTCACTTTCCTCGCCTTACGCATTGACGACGCCGGAAAGCATCTGCCGAATAACTTCGTCGATACCAGACGATTCTAACTCTTCCCAAAGTTGTTTCGAATCCCGTTCGATCGCCGCGCGATCACCGGTTTTTTTTATTTTTTCACGTACCGCATAATTCGCTTTCGTTTTGCGTTTGTCCGTCGATTTTTTCTCTTATCGCCGGCGTTTGCGCCAACCGGTCAATTGGCCGAAAGCGTTACTCGGTGACTTTTAGCTCGAAAACCTCGGGGCAACCGACGTTTCGCCATTCTTCCGGCGCGCCGTCGAGTTGAACGCGACGACAAAAGCCCAAAACGTAACGCCCTTTCGCGTCGAGCCCGACGAATTGAACCGTTAACTTCTTCGATTTAGAAACGAAGAGCAACCAAGTTTTCACCTTCTTTTGTTTTTTCTCCTCGCCCTTTTTTCTCAACTCGTCTAACGCCCAAACTTTTGTTTCCTCGTTCTCGACCGGACGCGCTCCTTGTAAAGCGGCGGCGTAATTTTTGAAACGTTCCCAAACCGCCGCAATCTTGTCGGCAAACAAAATAATCAAATCGATCGCAATATCCATAAATCGCCTCTTAATATCTCCCGCGCGACGGCGTTTCTCTTGCGCGAACGCCGCCCCATTCGTTGATTTTATCTTCCTCGCAACACGTCTCAATCGTTGATCATGCCAAGCACTTCTTTCAATTCGCCGAGGCTCGGAACGGCAAAAAACGAACGAAGAACGTTAGCTCCGATGGTTACGACCGCCGTCGCGCACCCGTCTTCGCCGTACATCTCGTCAAACGTTTTTCCAAGACGATAGGTAATCAACGCGTTAACGATCCCGTTCACCCCTAAGGCGAGAAACAACGTTGCACCCAACGTAACCGTCGCCAACAAAGCGTTTACAGCGTGCGTCAAAATTAAACATCCCAACTTGTAACCGGCCATGGAAGCGATAATACCGGCGCAAGTCTTTACGCAAGTCCCTTCGTCTAACTCAACGTTATGATGGCGGGCAATTTTGTACATCATCGTCCCCCAAACGCCCGCAAGAGCCACCGTGTCGCCGCCGAAAATCCCCAATCCAACGCCGGCGGCGCCAGTCGCGGCCATCCCAACTTTCACAATCGTCTTAACTGCAGAATCCATACTTCCCCTCGTTTTATATTAAAATGCTTAGGTTTGCGCGACGCGTCTCGTTTATCTCTCGCGTCGCGTTCACGACTTTCTATTAGTATTGACTAACCTTTTAACGCGTTTTAGTAAAAATTTTTATAAATTTTCAAAATTCAAAATAAGCTCTATTTCTTCTCGAATCGCGGCGATTTCCCCGTCCGTCGTTTAGTCCGCAATCCTTGTTTCGTCAAGAATTACGAGCGCAGTTTCGCAAGCGAGGCGCAGTTGGCGATTTCGTCGGCTAAGTAGAGAAATATGGAGAACGTCGTCAAAGTCGTCGCCGACGCAAACGAGTTGCATCGAGTCCTCATATATATCTATCAATTCGTGCGAAACCAACTCGACGTTCGATCGATTTGCCTCCGATCGTCGTCTTTTTCCTTACGGCGACAAACCGTTCGCCTCAACGATCAGCCTCCGACTAGCAATTAAATATCGCTATCCCAAAATTCGTCGATACACAACAGCAGATCCGCCAAATATAAAGATCGCGTCGCCTAGAAGTATAAATCTTAAATTTTTTCCTTTTGGGCATAAGGCAAAAGTAAAACGAACGTCGACACGCCGCTCCAAAATAATCGGATTCGGATTTAACGTTAGGCATTTCCGCAAGGTCACGCGTGCTCGAAATTTCGCGCGTAAGCGCGAGAGTCGGCAACAATTTGACACATTCGCCAATCAAATCAGTCTACATAGGCGTTTCCTTGTTAAATCTAGGTTTAAGTTATCGCAATTTGTTCGGTCTACCGATATAATAGATAGATTTTTTCACGTGTCGCTAGTAAAATATTTTGAATAATTTCTCCAGTTTAGGCGAAATTTTTCAGCAACTCAACAGAGCCTCTTTTCGAATTGCGTCGCTTTCGTTTGCGTTTCAACGTCGATAACCTCCGTTTCAATGGAATCGCGTTTATTCTCGATTTCACGCCAAAAGTCTACGGGATGCGGCGTAAGTTCGCAAAGGAGCCGCCAAGATGTAAAAAAATCGGCATTACGGTAAATAACACAGGTTCGCATCGATAACGTTTCTTTTTTCTTAACCGGGACTTGCGTTATCGCAAGCTTGGCAGGCTACTAATATAGCAAACCGATTTTTCACGCGGCGCTACCCAAAACTTTGAAAAAATCTTTCGCAATTAGGCAAGTTTTTCCAGCAACACTAGCGTCTCTTTTCGAATCGCGACGCTTTCGTTTTGCGCTTCAACGTCGGCAACGTTCGTTTCGGCGAGGATTCCAAGCGCCGTTTCGCAAGCGCGACGCGCTTCGTCGGGGCGTTTTACCGCCTCTTCTAGGATTGCGATTCCCAAATAATTCCGAGCTAACTCAAGCCTTTTCTTTGCGACGTCCTCCCTTTCCCTTTCGTCTTGCGTCGCCGTGTCGCGCTCGCGATTCCTAAGAACGTTCTCTTTTTCTTCCACGCTCGCTCGAAAGTTTTCCAACGCGCCCTTGCGATCGCCGACAAGCAAAAGTTCGCGTCCCCATTCTTCATACTGGCTAGCGCGCATTTCGCGACAAATTTCATGATCGGACATAATGCGTGATAACGCGTTCAAAAGGCATTTTTTTTTCTCAGAATCCATATTTTTTTCCTTGTCTATCGTTAGTAAACTTCTCCTGCCTGGCCTCGATCGTTGCGATTTCTCTTCAATCTCATTTTTCGCCGCGTCGACCAACTTAAACGAGCGTCTCTCAACTAAAAATTAGGTCAAAAAAAACGGAAAAAAAATAAAAAAATTTTTTCGATAAAAAACGGTAAAAAAAATGAAAAGATATTTGATTTTCTCGGAACAAAATCATATAATATTTGTCCGACGGTGCGAAAAGATTTTCTGTCGAGTCGTGATCGACAAGGCGCCGCGACTTTTTTCCCTCCTCCCCCTACCAAGGAGAAAACGCTATGCCCTCCAAACAATCCGAGCAATGCTCGGCCCAGCAACGAAACGTCCAAGATCTCTTTGCGGAAAGATACGCCGCCGCGTCGCCGGAAGATAAAAAAGCGTTAAACGACGCGCTCTTCTCCGACGTTCTCGTCGATCTCAAATCCAACATTCAACGCCAACTCGTTCCCGGCGCCCAAGTCGTCCGAGCCACCTCCATTTTGGACTCGACGATCCTGAGCGCGCTCGTTTGCTTCGGCAACACGCCGGAACGCGTCAAGGAAATCGACAACCTCCTCGCCTACCTGTTTCACACCGCCCGCAACGTCTTCTTTGAGAAACTCGCCTCGCAAAAGCGCGCGATGGGTTGGGTGCGGAGGAAAGTCGACGCCGACGGTCGCCGCCGCTTGGAACAGGTCGCCGAGGTAAAGTCCATATCCTCCGCCCAGGACGATCAAAACGACTTTGATGTTCCGGAAACCGCCGTTGTTTTGCCCGCTTCCTTTGTCGAGGATTTGCAAAACTATCCGCTCACCGGCGTCGCGCAAGACCTCTTCGCGGACTACCCCCGTTTGACCGAAAACGACAAGAAGATTTTGCTGATGAAGATGGACGGTTTTAAAGGCAAGGAGATCGCCGAAAGTCTTGGAATCACTTACGACACCCTAAACAATCGACGTCGTGTAATCAAAAAGTACATGCGCTCCCGTCAAATCCGCGCGATGCGCGAACAAGGCTGCTCCGACGAAAAAATCATGGCGACGTTCGAGCTGTCGCCCGAAAAATTCGCCAAGATTCTCGGCGAAAATTAACCCTCGCGCAGCCGCTTAACGCCTCTTCGCCTCGCCACCCTCGACCAACGCCAAGTCGACGGCCGACAAGGCGCACTTTTTATACGCAGGTCTTCCTCCAATGAAACCCGAAAAAACGCCGAATTTTTTTTCCTCCTTCGCCACTTCTAACGTCGACCCGCTTGCGGAACGGCTCGCGGAATGGGCAAAACTTAACGTCGTCGGCAAGCCCGAACGTCTTTGCGATTTTGCGCTCGCCCAGCGCGACTGTTCGGAAAACGAGCGCCGCGAACTGGCGCTTCGTCTTATCGCCGCCGAGTTTTCCCGCCTCCTTTCGAGCGACAATCCGCCGTCGATCGAAACGCAAGCCGAAACGCGCCTCGACGCTTTTAAAGCGCGCGACTTCCCGCTCGACCGTGTTAAGTTGATCCAATGTTTAATTTCCGTTCGACTGCGCCGCGGCGTCGACGCCGACGAAACCGCCGCGCTAAAAGAACGCTTTCCGGAGTTTAGCGACTTTGTCGACCGCGAACGCCTTCTGCTCGCCTCGCTCGACTCCGCCTCGGCGACGCCGTCCTACGCTTCGGAGCGTCCCGCGCCGCCGACGTTGACGCTAACGGAAACCTACGAAATCCAAGAAAAAATCGGACACGGCGGCTTTAAAGACGTTTTCCGCGCGCAACAAAAAAGCACCGAACAGTTGGTCGCGCTCAAACAATTAAGAAACGCCGCCCAAAGCCGCCAATTAAACTCGGAAGTCGTTTTGCAAGCGAGACTTGCGCACCCGAACATTCCCCAAATTTTATCTTACACGCAGTCGCCCGACGCCGCGCCGGTTCTCGTCGAACGCTTGATCGCGAACGGAAAAAGTTGGCGTTCCCTTATCGACGCCATGTCGCTTGACGAAAACTTGACGATTCTCCTCGCCGTTTCGAGAATCGCCGCTTACGCGCACGAGCGACGCCGCGTCGTTCACCGCGACATAAAGCCTGAAAACGTAATGCTCGGCGAAAACGACGGGCGTTACAACGACATTTATTTGGTCGATTGGGGCTCCGCGATTTGCCTCGACGACCCCGTCGCGACGAAAACGTCGGGCGGCACCGTCGCGTACCTTCCGCCCGAAAGCGTCGGCGGCGACGCGGCGGCGATCTCCTGCGCTTGGGACGTTTTCACGCTCGGCGACGTCCTTTTTCGCCTCCTTACGGGTTTCGCGCCCTACGAAAAATATTGCCGAGACAAAGGCGACCTGCGCGTCCGCGCGACCGACGTAAGTCTTGCGAACGTTCCCGTTATTCCCGAGCGTCATCCGCGAACTAACGAACTCAATCCGCCGGAGCTGATCGAAATCGCCCAAAAAGCGTTGCGCAAAAACCCCGAGGAACGTTACGCGAACGCCGCCGAGTTTGCCGACGCGCTGGAACGCTACCGCCGTCGCGCCAGTTTAGGCGAGCGTCTTCGCGTCGCGCAAGATTCGTTCGCGCGACTAAAACAAGACGTCGAAAACGCTTCCGCGCCGTCTTTTAAGCAAAGAATCGTCTCGACGCTTACCGGACGTTCCGGCGCGTTCGACGCGCGGCTTATCGAGACGACGAACGAAATACGCCTCGTTCGCGAGGAAGCCGCGAGTTCGGACGTCGTCGGCAGTCCTTCGCCGCTCTTTTGCAACGCCGTCCGAGCGGAACGCGACGCGTATCGCTTTGTCTGCGATTCGACGTTGAAATCTAAAGACTTCGGCGTCGCGAAATCGTTGATCGCCGCCGCCGAGAAATTGGAGGCGACCGTCGGCGACTTGCCCTTGGCCCCCGTTTCCCACGCGGTCGAGGTCGCCAAACTCCGCGGTCGCCTGAACGCCGGCCTCGCTCGCCTTCGTTTCCAACGCGGCGCGACGCTCCTTTCCCTTTTCTTGTGTTTCGCCGTCCTAGGGCTTGGGGTCTATACGTATAGAACGAACGCCGAAAAAAACGCCGCGCAGGCGGAAGTCGCCCAAAAAGAGGCGGAAATCGCTCAAAAGGACAAAGAAGCCGCGGAAGTAAAAGCGAAAGAAGCGGAAGCGAAAGCGAAAATCGCGCAAATCGAAGCCCAACGACAAGCGGAAGCGCAAACGGCGCAAATTAGAGAAATCGAGCAAGCCGTCGCGCCGATCGCCGAGGCCGACTGGAGCCAAGGCGAAGTCGCGTTGCGTGATTTTATTAACGCGCCTAATCTTACCGCGACCAATCAGCATCTTGCGGAACGTTCCGGAATCTTTTTGGAAGCCGTTAGTCCGCGTCGCGTCATCGTCAATTCGGTCGCGTTTTCCGCAGACGAAAAATACTTTGCGGTCGCGCATAACGGCGGAGCGACTATCTATCGAGCGCCGACGCAATCGTCTCCCTCCGTCAACTCCGTCGCGCAGTTTCCAAACGTCGTCCCCCCCTTTCTTAATTCTGTCGCCCAGTTTATGTTTAACTACGACGGCGCGCAACGCCTCGTCGCCAATCCGGCGTTCGTCGACGAAACCCACGTCGACCCGAAACTTGCGGCGCGCTTCCTCCTTTGCCGCGACGACGGCGTCGTTTTCTTCCTGCGCTTCGACGAAACCGGCGCGACCTCGACGGCCAAAGTCGACTTCCGCGTTTCCGAACCGGCGCAAGGGCGCGCTCCTTGGGGAACGCCGCGTTGGGCGCAATCCGACGACGCCGAACCGCTGCTTATCGTCGCCGACGCTTCCGGCGCCGCGTCCTTTTACGCGCTCCCGGACGGGCGACTTCTGCGAAAAGTTCAACTTTGCGACGCGGTCGGCGACGCGGTTCCGGTCGTTCAAACGACGCCGAACGGTCGAACGCTCTTCTGCGCCGCGCCGGACGGCTCGTTCAAGCGTTGGTCGGCGGAGACCGACGCGGTCGAAACGCTCGACTTGCCGTTGAGCGCCGACGCCGATTTGTCGCTCGGCGGCCTGCTCCGTTCGCTCGAAATATCTCCCGACGGTCAAACGCTTTACGCTTCCGACGAAAGCGGGAAATTCGTCGTTTGGAACGTCGCCGCGAAAAAGCCGATTTACGTCGGTCAAGAGCCCGTCGACTCGGCGCAGTGCGAACGCGTCGGCGTTCCGGCGACGACGAATTTTATTTCGCAAATTCGCCGAATCGACGCCGACCGCTTCCTTACGCTCGGTTTCAACGACCGTTGGCGCGTTTGGGATTTGTCGAAACGCGACGAAAACGGCGTCCCGACGAGCGTCGAACTGCGCGACGAAAACGCCGAGCCGTCCCGAGGTTTGCGCGCCGCCGACATTTCGCCGTCGAAACGCTATTTAGCGCTGGCGGACAACTCGCACAACTTCACGCTTTACGACCTCCAAGAGCGCCGAGCGATCGCGCGTTCGGAAGGCGCGCTCCTTAGCCGCGACCCAGCCGTCGTCGGAAGCGACGTCGCGTATGATCCGCGCGCCGACCGCCTTCTTGTCGGCGCGCTCGATTATTCGTCGGTCGCGTCGTTCGACCCGACGACAATGCGCGTCGCGACGGAACACGCGCCGTATCCCGATCCGAAATCGTCGCTCGTTACGTCGCGGCAAATCGTTCCGACCAACTTCGCGATTCCCGAAACCGGCGACGAGTTCGCGGCGGCGTTTGAATCGGGCGACGTTTTCTTCTTTAAAGACGGCGTTTCCGAGCCGGTCGGCAAAATTGAAAACGCGTTCGTCAAATCGGAGGTCGGTTACGACGAACTCCTTGAAACGGCGTTCTCCTTTTCGTTGAAAGCGCAAGACGCCCCCGAAATCCTCGACACTCCAAGCGTCCTCGACGACTTGAAATTTCAAGAGGCTTTGCTCGGCGCCAATCAAGTTGGCTTTGGTAACGTCGCCCTGCTCGCCGCGTCGCCAGACGGAACGCGTTTGGTCGGTAAGACGATGAACGGCGACGAATTGGTCCTTTGGGACTGGAAAAACCGCTCGGAAATCAAACGTTGGCGCGTCGACAAATTTGGCGCGTCGCGAGAAGAAATAATCGCCTCGATTAAACGCGGCGACTCATCCCACCTTACGTCTTACAAGCATACGCTCGGTCTCGCGTTCGTTAGCGAAACGGAACTTCTGGAAATCAAAAGCGACGGCGTTATCGTTCGCCGCGACGTCGAAACGGGCGAGCCGCTCGCGACGATTCCCGCGCCGCGTCCGAACGTCGTCTCCGACGTCGCAATCGGTCGCAAACCTTATCCGTTTTCGTTCCGTTTGTCGAACGACCGAAAACGTTTGGCGCTCGGTTTCAGCGACGGCGTTCTTTCGGTCGTCGACCTAGAAACGTCGCAAATTCTCTTTTCCACCGACGAATTTTCGAAACAGTTGCCCAAACGGAACGTCGCCGCCCATCGGCTGGAAAACGCTAGCGCCGCCTCCGACCCGCTCCGTCGCGCGACCGGCCTCGCTTGGTCGCCCGACGACGCGCTGCTTTGCGCGACCTTCGGAAGCGGACGAGCGATTCTTTTGGAAACGAGCTACTTTACGCCGCTTGAAACGTTCGTCGTCGCCGACGCGGGCGCCGACCCGGTCGCCGGCGCGCTTCACGTTACGCCCTTTTTTACCCGCGACGCCAAGCTCGTTACCTTCGACTCGCACGGTTTTATGAAACGCTGGGACTTCCGCCCCTCGTCGGAAAAACCGACTGAACTCGACGCGCGAGAAGGCGCCGACTACTTATCCGGAACGTCGCGTCCGAATCTTTGGGCGAGCGTTCGCGACAGCGTAACGCGCCAATTCCCGTTCGTCGTAAGAGACGGCGACAAAGAAATTTATCGACGCAAAAACGTCGAGTGGTTCCAACGCATAACCGAACCCGGCGCGACGCGCGAAACATTTTTGCTCCTCGGCAAAGACGGGCTTTTGTCGACGGTCGACGAAACCGGCGCCCCGGTCGAAACCGGCGTCGCCTGGAATCTCAACTCGCCCGGCGCTGCGGAAGCGTTAAGCTCGCTTGCGGAGACGTCGCCTCAAGCCTCCGACGAATCGCCCTCGTCCGACGACGAAATCGCCTTTGAAGACGACGAAATCGCCTTTGAAGACG
>JAFYQR010000210.1 GCA_017559825.1 Thermoguttaceae bacterium
ACGGCGAAACGCGTCAGTTTTCGGACGAATCGTCGCGGCGTTTCGAACGGAGGCGATTTTTCAGCTCGACGCGGAGCTTGCGGTAACGATGGTAAACGTCGTCCCAAAGGGTCGGCTCCGGCGCGTCGACGCAACAAGCCCGGCGGATTGCGTCGAGCGTTTCGAGGCGGCGGCGTTTCGTCGGCGACTTTCGCGTCGGCGGGGCGCAGTCGTAAGACGTTTTTTCGAGGCTCAAGCCGTCGAGCGCGGCGAGGTACGCGTCGAAAGTTCGGCGTTTATGTCGGATAAGTTCGGCGTTGCGAGCGGCGATCTCCTCGGAAACTTGGTCGATTTTGCGCTCAAAGTCTTGATAATCGACGCGGTAATCGACAGGCTCCGACAAAAAGCCGCGACACGTTCCGGCGCGGGCGTCCGTCCCGAAAAAGACGCCGGGAACGCCGAGCGACGCGCTCAAACCGCAAGCGTGAACGCGGGCCGAGACGGTTAAATCGGCGCGACCGTAAATTTCTTCGTAATCGGCGGAGTCGTAAGAATAGAAAACGGGGACGGCGAACTCGTTGAAAAATCGCGTCGCGCCGGGGAGTTCGTCGATATAATGGCAAACGCCGAAAAACTCGAGGCGTTCGGAACGGCGTTCGAGGAGGCGGCGGTAAAGGGCGAGGATCGCGTCGGCGACTTCGTTCGAAACGCTGTTGGCGCGAATCGAATCGCGTTCCGGAGCGCTGTAAACGAGCGCGATTCGGCGAACCGCGTCGATTTCGCGTTCGTTTTTCTCGTCGGCGGAGAAGAGGGCCGGGCAGGGGAGGTAAACCGCTCCGGCGTCGCGGGCCCAATCGCGGTCGACGAGCAAATCTTCCGAACGCACCGAGAAAAAACGCGCTTTTTTCGCGACTTCGACGACAAACGGCGGCGGCGTCTTTTCAAGATACCCGACGCCTAAAATCAACGTCGGCGTCGAATTTTTGACGACGCGTTCGAAAAAATTGTAACAGCGCCGCGTCGTCCACTCCGGTGAACCGGCGACGACGGCCAAGTCGACGAACGAGAAATCGCCGTCCGGTTTGACGCTGTTGTCGTGAAAACCGTAACGTAAAAACGCTTCCGTGTCGCCGTAAAGGCCGCGCATTACGTTTTTGTCGCCGCGGAGCGCGAGTTCGAACGAATCCGGGCGCACGTCCGGGTTCCGATTGTAAAGAATCGCGTTCGCCGGGCCGATTTTCGCTTCGACGACGCGTCGAGCGCCGCGAAGGATGAATTCGTCGCCGGGGTTCCATTGTCGCGTCGCGCTGTAAACGACGTGCTTTCGCGTTGGCATGCGATTCTCCATAGATAACGTGCGAAATTTGAAAAGCGGACGGTTTAACGAAGCGCGTCGAACGCCGTTTAGAAAATACTCGTTTTGCGCCTTCAAAACAAGAGCAAAACAAATTCTTTGAAAATTTTTTGCAAAAACAAACAAAAAGCCGCGACGCAAGGAACGGCGCGGCGGCGTTGGAAATCGCCAAATAGGCGAAATGGAAAATCGGCGTTCGACGGCGAAAAACGAACGTTACTTCGTCGGCGCGCTTTGGCGGTCCGCCTGCGGAACGTAAGTCGGAAGCGTTTGCGGCGCGAAAATCGGAGCGAACCGCGTCAGCCGTTGGCGGCCGTTTTCCATCGGCAGGGACGGCATGTCTTCGCCGATTAGGGGTTTTAGGTATTTTAGGAAGTCGTCCGTAACGTCGGCGCCGTTCGGAGCGATCCATTCCGCCGGGAAAACGCGCTCGCTGTTGGCGACTTTCGATAGCGGGGCTTTGTCGTAGCGAACGTTATATACGAGGCCCGGGGCGCGCAAAATCGTCGACATATAGCCGCCTTGCCCCGTCGCGGCCAACTCGACAGCCTTTTGCCCGAGGCGGTAGGCTTCGTCGAGGTCGACCGTCGACGCGTACCCGATCGAGCCGCGTTGGTCGGTGCCCGGGACGTTGCAACGCGCCGCGCCCTTGGCCGCCAAGCCGACCGAGTTCAGGTAGTTGACGACCGTTTGCGCGACGGTAACTTTGCTCGCGCCGAAGTTCGTGTGCCCGAACGAATCCTTGACCGCGCCGACGTCGCCGACGTCGAAACCTTCGCTAACGACGACGACGCAACGGCCCGCCTCGCGGAGCTTGTCGTTGACTTGATCGGCCATTTCGGCGAGAGTTCGGGGGGACTCGGCAAGATAGATAAGGAGCGGCGTTTCGCGTTTCGGGTCGGCGAAGCGCGCGGCGCCCGGGATGAAGCCGATTTTGCGCCCCATCGCCTGCAGGACGAGAACCGGGTCGGCCGGCGACGAACCGCGGTTTTCCTCTTCGGCGTACTGAACCATGTGCGACCAATATTTCGCCGTCGACGCGTAGCCGGGCGTGTGGTCGATCAGCTTGAACTCAGCGTCGCCGATATCGTTGTCGATCGTCTTCGGAACGCCGACCGCCTGCAAGTCGAGGCCGCGTTGGCGGGCGAGCCGCGCGATTTTGTCGGCGGTGTCCATCGAGTCGTTCCCGCCGTTGTAGAGGAAGTAGCCGACGTCGTGCGCTTTGAAGACCTCGACGACGCGCTCGAAATCTTCGTTTTGCCAAGATTTCAGCTTGTAACGGCAGGTGCCGATCGAGCCCGCGACCGGCGTGTAGCGCAGGAGCGCGATTTCCTCGTCCGACTGCGCCGAGAGGTCGAGCAACTCTTCTTTGAGGACGCCTTCGATTCCGTGCGAGGCGCCGTAAACGGTTCCGATATTGTCGAACTCGCGCGCCGCTTCGACGACGCCGCGCAAACTGGAGTTGATGACGCAGGTCGGGCCGCCGCTCTGAGCGACGACGAGGTTTTTACGTCGAGTCATTTCGGGTTCCTTCAAACGATGAACGGCTGATTTAGGCAAGACGGCGAAACAGGGAAAGAAACCGGCGAGGAAACGTCGCCAAACGCGCCGCCTTTCGTTTAGTATAACGCGGCGCGCGGCGAAAATCAACGAGAAATTTTGACGCCGAGCGCGTTTTTGGGCGTTTTTCGACGTTCGAGCGCGAGTCGAAAGAAAATAGAGAAAATGAGTGGTTTGGGAAAAGACGGCTCTTGAACGAGACGGCGAGCGGCGAACGGGCGTCGCCGCCCTTCTCGCTTAGCTCTTATTAATATTAACGGCAAAAACGCGAAAACGAGCGTTAAAATATAAGGTGAAGAAGAAAAAAAACGCGAAAGGCCGGAACGAACGCCGCTCCGGCCCCTCGCGTCGCGTCGTCAAACGGACGTCGACTTGTCTTCGCCGACGCAAACGCAGTCTTCTTCGCCGCGTCGAGCGTCGTTTGGCTCGTCGTTTTCGGCGAAATGCGAGTTTAAGTCGGCGTAAAAATCGTCGCGACCGATTTTTTCGTCTTGTTCGGCGCGTTCGTAACCTCGTTCGAAGGCGCCGGCGTCTTCGTCTTCCTCTTCGTCGTCGATTTTGCGTTCGAACGTTTCGAGGCCGCGAGCGAGCGTTTCCGCTTTCGTCGCTTCAACGTCGGCGGCTCGTTCGAACGCTCGCGCGTCGCGTTCGGCGGCGCGGAGGTCTTCGGCGAACGAACGAGCGTCTTTTTCGGTCTTTTCGAGGTCTTCGGCGAACGCGGCGGCTTCTTTATTCAGCTCTTGCGGGCGCGCGGTTTCGGCGTCCGCCTCGTAATTGCGAACGTCGTTTTCGATCGTTTCGGCGGTTTGCGCGGAGACGAGCGATTCCGGCGAGTCGGCGTTTTCGCTCGACCGTTTCGGCGGCTCCAACATTTCGGAGCGAACGATTCCGCGAAGACTCGGCGGAATCGGCGCGGCGGCGAGGATGTGCGCGACGCCGTTCGAACATTCGACGTCCGCTTCCAACACGGCGATTCCGTCGACTTCGAGGCCGCTCGGCGAGGTGATTTCGAGCGCTTCGCCGCCGAGCGTTTCGACCGAATCGAGGCGGGCGAGCGCGTCGCTGGTGAGGGCGCCGCGAACGATCGCGTATCGCATTAAGCGTCGCAACGCGTCGACGTCGGCGTCGAGATCGGCGAGCTCGCTTGTCGTGAAGCGTTCGTAAGCGGCGTCGATCGGGATGAAAACGGTGAAGGGGCCCTTCGATTCGAGCTCGGCGCGAAGGCCGGCCGATTCGAGAGCGACTAAAAACGCCCCGAGTTCGCGTTCGCGGGCGGTGGTCAACAGGTCTTTGGTCATGGGAGCGCCTCAAAGGTAATTCAGGGGCAAGCGCGGCGTCGCGACGGACGAGCGCGGAACGGTAAAGGAACGACGATTCGAGCGGTCGAAACGGACGGAACGACC
>JAFYQR010000211.1 GCA_017559825.1 Thermoguttaceae bacterium
GCGACGACCGTCGCCGCGAACGCGACGTCTTCGGTCGGTTTCGGGAGCGGAATCGTCCCGGAAATCGCGTTCGCCGACGCAAAGCCCCGCGCCGTTTCCTCGAACCCGCTTCGGGCGATCCAATAACCGACGCCCGCGACCGCGCACCAGCCGAGCGTCGCCGCGATTCGCCGCTCGACGCCCGAACCGGTCGCCCCTTCCCGCTCGAACCGCCGCCAACCGAGCGCAAGCGACCGCGCGACGACGAAAACCAAGCCGAACGGAACCGCCCAGTCGGAGAGCCGGAACCAATAATAACGCAACCAACCGGCCGCCGCTCGCGGATCGTCGAAACGGTCGACCAGCCCGAACGTCTCCGCGACCGAACGGTAAACGACCGCGACCGCGGAGTTTGCGGTTTCCGGGTTCGCGACGCGCTTCGAACCGAAGTCGAGAACCAACCCGACGCAAGCGATCAAAATCGCCGTCCCGACGAACGCCGTCGCCCGCAAAAAGCGCCGCGACGTTTCTTCGCTCGCCGGATTCGCCGCGTCGAGCGGCTCGCCGTCCGCCGCTTCAAGACGTCGCGAACGCCGAACGAGCGCCGCCGTTCCGACGACCGCCGCGACGAACGCCGCCGTCAAGAGCGCAAACCGGAGCAAAAACGTCCAAGGCAACGACGACGCGACCAAGTGGTGCGCCAACCGCTCGAAGACGTAAATCTCCCGAGAACGCGCCAAGACCTCCGCCGTCGCCCCGGCGTCGAGCTTAAGCGCCGGAATCACGCCGATTAGCGAAATCGCGCCGCCGACGAGCAAACCGGGAAGCGTCTTCAAAAACGCCCGACCGAACCCGCGCAAACGTCGCGCAAGTCGAGCGCCGAGCGGAAGTTTCGCGCCGTTTTCGCCGCCGCGCGCCGCCGCGTTAAACTCGAAGTGCGCCGAAATCGCCCAAGCGCCGAGCGACGCGACGACCGCCCAGCCGCCGACCAAGACGTGAAACGCCGCGCCGATTCCGTACAGAATCCAAGCGCGGTTGTATTTCCCCTCGACGAAGCAGGCCAAGCCCCAAAAAACAAACGGGAACGCGAACCCTTTCCCCTCGACGCCGCCGAAAATCCACTCGCCGGCCATATGAAACGATTCGAGGTAAAACGCGAACGCGGCGGCGGTTAGCGGCGCGACCCAGCGTCGCGGAATCAACGCTCGACTCAACCGCCCCCAAGCGCAAGCGGTCAGCGCCCAAATCAGAACGCGACCGGCCCAAACGAGCGCGTTTTGCGAAAAGAGGAAAGAAAGCGTCCCGAACGCGGCGTAAAAGAGCCAGTGCGAGTCCGGCGTGTTCAGGAACGGGTCGTTCGCAAGCCATTCCGGGTTCCAAAAGTGAATCGCCTTCCCGACGTAATACTGCTCGTTGACGTCCGGAATCGGCCAAGCGCCGTAAGCGAAAAAGACGCCGAAAACGAGCAAAACCTCGACGGCGATTTGCGCCCAACGCCGCCGACTCGGGCCCGTTTCGGACGCAAGCGGCGGATTCGGAACGCTCGACGACGCGGCGTCATCGTTTTTCGCCGTCTTTTCGTTCTCGCCAAGAACGGAAGCGGCGGCGGTTTCGGAAACGGAATCGGAAACTAAAGATTCGGCGGAACGATCGAGCGGCGGCATAATTCGACTCGCGACGGCAAACGGGCGGCGGAACAGGCTAAAAAGCGTTAAAAACAACGTCGAGCGGCGCTTTCGTCGCGACGAACCGCGCTCGACGCTCCCATTATACCCGACGCGCCGCAAAAAATCCACCCGCAGCGCCGCGTTTTGACGAAAAAAACGCCGAAGCCCCAATACCGCGTTTATGCTTAATATAGTCGCGGCATAAACTTTCATTGCGAATCTATTCCTCGCACTGTTGATCTATTGCAAGACGGAAACCACAGTCGTGGAATCGACACGTCGGCTTATCATGGCTCCGTTTAGCAGACCGACAAACTTCTGCAAAATCCCCCCAACCACCGCCACGCAAAATCCGTTCCATTCCCTTTTCTGGCCCTGTTGGATCAAATTGCGAAACCACGCTATAATTGTCGTACCAATCCGCACACCATTCCCCAACATTCCCATGCATATCATACAAGCCCCAAGGATTCGCGTAGTAACTCCCAACTTCTGTTGTTCGAGCAAGAAATTTACCTTCGACCATCGTACCATAAGGTAAAATCCCATCACAATTCGCTTTATCCCCGTTCAACGTCGAACCCCAGAAATACGGAGTCATCGTTCCCGCTCGACAAGCGTATTCCCACTGAGCTTCCGTCGGAAGGCGAATCGGCATTCTCGTCTCCTTCGCTAGCCAATCGCAAAAAGTGACCGCGTCGGCCCAGTCAATCTGCGTTACCGGATGGTCGTCCGTTTGTCGAAAACCGTTGGGAAAACCTGGATTTTCCCAAGTAAAACTCAAACTTTGCACATACTCGTTGGAAGCGTTAAACCCCCAGCCGCCCTCGCCGTAATAACCGCCGCCCATCCGATATCCCGTCGCTTTCGCGAAGGAACGCCACATATCGACCGTTACCGGCGTTTCTAACATCCAGAAACCGCGAGTCAACGTTACCTCGTGTTGAGTTTCGTCGTCGCTACGCTCCGCTTCATACGACGGGCTTCCCATCCAAAACGTTCCCGCAGGACAATAACGGAACGGAAACTCGACGCCTTTCGCTTTCAGCGTTCGACGCGTTCCCGCCGCGTAAACGCCCGACCAATCGTCCGCGTTCCTTCGAGGCGCGGTCGCGTTTGAGGATTGCGAAGACTCGCCGCTCGACGAAGCCGCCGAGTTCGATTCCCGTTTGGCGGCAAAACGATCCCAAATTTCAATTACAACTTTGATAGTGGTGACGATCGCCGCGACGCCCCCAATGACGCCCCCAATCGTCTTCCAAAATCCCGCGCCTTCGCTCATACGTTTCGCCTCGTTTCCAACGCTTCCATTCCGTTACGCACCGTGTTTTTTCAATCGCCAATCAAACGCGCGACGTTTTCCGTTTTTTCGCTTATTCGGCGTTTTCCTTATAGCCGCCGCGACAATTTAAACCTATTTGGCGCAAAATTGCGAACCGAGCCGGTCGGGTTCCTTAGCTTCTCCTGACATTACGTCCAACGCCTACCGCCCTAAGCGCCGCGACCGCGTTTCCCAATATTTTAACGCCAACCGCGCGTTTTGCAAGGATTACGCATCTCCGGCGCAAGATTTTAACGAAAAAACGTTCCCCAAACACAAAAAACGCCGCGACGGCTCCTTGAAGGAAACCGCCGCGGCGTTTGGGGCGCGGTTACGTCGGAACGTCGGTTAAACGCCGACGTTCGCTCGACTTCGCGTCGCGCTTAGTCTTTGTATTGAACCCAAATGTTGCGGTATTGGACTTTGTTGCCGTGGCCTTGCAGGTAAAGACCGCGCGCTTCGTCCGCTTCGCCCTTGCAACCCGGGGTGTTGCGCGGGAGTTCGACGTCGTCGTGAATCAGGACGCCGTTGTGTTTGACCGTAACGCGAGCGTTCGCGACTTTTTTGCCGTCTTCGAACTTCGCCGGGGTGTAGTCGATGTCGTAGGTTTGCCAGGTGAGCGGGACGCCGGCCATGTTGACGATCGGTTTCGCGAATTGATAGAAACCGCCGCATTCGTTGTTTTCGCCTTCAAGACCGAAGGAGTCCAAAACTTGGCATTCGTACGCTTCGCCGATGTAAACGCCGCTGTTGCCGCGCGCTTGGCCGGTCGCGTTCGGCATGAAGGACGTCATGAACTCGATGTGGAGCGTGTAAGGCTTCTTTTCGAACGGTTTAACGCGAGCTTCCGACCAAAGCGCCTTCGTTTCTTCGTTCATCTTCGCGCCCGGTTCGAAATTGTCGAGGTTCGTGCCGTCGAAGACGACGAACGCGCCTTCCGGAGCCTTTTGGCCGAGCGTCGGGCTTTCGAGAACGACGCGTTGGAGTTCGCTCTTGCCGCGGAAGTCGAGGAAGAACTTGTCGCCTTCCATCGTGCCGATCAGCTTCGTCGCTTTTTGTTCGTCGGTGAAGATAATTTCGCGATCGTCGCCGTATTTCGGAATGTCCATTTTCTGGCCCGTAACGACGAGTTTGCCGTCGACGAGTTCGCCCGTCCCAAAGAAGCGCGCTTTCGAGCGGTCCCAACCGGCGCCCGGGAGCCCGTCTTGGTAACCGACGACGTCGAATTTGTCGGCGCCGCGAGCGATCACGTGATAACCGCGATTTTTCGCTTCTTCGAAGTACGCGCCTTGAATATTGTACGCGTCGATATATTTGCCGTCGTCGGCGATTTGTTTCAGCGAGGTGAATTCTTGCGCGTTAACGAACGAAGCGCCAAACAGAATCGCGGCGAGAGCGAAACCGAACGATTTTTTCATCGTGTTGCCTTTCGAATAAATAATTGCGATAAATAATATATATTGCGAAGCGACGCTTTAAACGCCGCTCAAATATCGTTGCGAACGATTGAGAAAAAATAAAGCGAACGGCGCCGCTTCGAGAAAACGCTCGAAACGGCGCCGCTTGTTACGCGTCGACTAGCGTTCGATCAACGCGCGTTGTTCCTTCGTGATCGGCATCACTTGGAAGTTTTTGAACCACATTTTGCCGTCCGCGTGGCCGTGGAGTTGGAGACCGAGTTTGCCGGTCTTTTCGAGTTTCGGGTCGTCGATGTTAACGACGCGGAAACCGTTCAGAAACGTCGTGGCGCGGTCGCCGCAGCAAGCGACGGCGATTTCGTTCCAACCGTCTTTGTTGCGGATCGTTTCGACGAATTCGTCGTCGGTTCCGAGCCAGCCGCGCCCCGGTTCGTTTTTACCGGCGGTGTGCCAAATACCGGCTTCTTTGCCGTTGCCGGCGATTTCGTCTTGGCAGCCGCGGAGGAGCCAAGTCGTGTCGACTTCGTGAGCGCGGAAGTAGAGCGCGCTGTTGCCGCCCCAATAACGATAGTCGACTTTCGCGACGAAGTCGTCGTAGTTATCGTTCGTAACGATAAGGCCGTCTTTCGGTTCCGACGCCGGGTGTTCGCCGATCAGGTAGCCTTCTTCGTCGTTAAACTTCCAGCACGCCGGGACGAATTTGTACGCGTCGACGATTTCCCAACCGTTTTCGCCCTTAACGAAGAACGACTTCCATTCGCTGACGCCGAGGTCTTTGACGCGGATGTTTTTCCAGTGGATCGTGCCTTGACCGCCCGCGTGGACTTGGAGACCGAAGTAGCCTTTGAAGTCGACGTAGTCGAAGAAGTTCGAAACCGCGACGCCGTTGATCCAGGTGCGGATCGACGGGCCGACGCATTGGATTTCAAGCGTGTTCCATTCGCCCGCTTTGTAGGTCGCGAACGCTTTTTTCAGCGTTTCTTCCGGAGTCGGGTCGAGCCAAACGCGACCTTTTTGGTGGCCGCGGCGGCCTTCGTCGTAAATGCGAGCGTTGTCTTGGTCGCCGGCGATTTCGCATTGGTAACCGAACATGCGGTCGCCTTCTTCGCGAATTTGGCTGCGGAATTGAACGCCGGAGTTGCCCGGGACGGAAACTTTGAAGTCGAGCTTCAGAATGAAGTTGCCGTATTCTTTTTCGTAAACGAGGAAGGTGTTGTGCGGCGTGTTCGGAACGCATTCGCCGATAATTTCGCCGTTTTCAACCTTATATTTCGCCGAGCCGCCGTGTTTCGCCCAACCGTCGAGCGATTTGCCGTCGAAAATCGAAACGAAGCCTTCTTCGACGTCCGCCGCTTGAGCCGACGAGACCGCGAAGCAACCGACCGTCGCCAACAACGCGACGGCGCAGCAGAACAATTTGCGCATTTTTTCGTCCTTGTAATGAAGGGAGGAATCGGGGAAAAACTCGACGGCGCGAGCGACGGGCGAAAACGCTCCGAAAACGCGCCGTTCCTTTCCGTTGGTTCTTAGTATAACCGCGACGCCGGAAAAATGCAATCGCGGCGACGCTCTTTTTTCACAGTTCTCGCAAAAAAATCGGAACCGTCCCCTTCGACGCGTTAAGATAGGCGCTTTGCGCAAAATACAAAAGCGGCGTTTTGCGCGTCGACTCGGCAAATTCGAGCGTCGACGCCGAAACGCCCGGCGACGCGTCGCCAAAATCTTCCGAAAACGCTCTTGCTCTCGAACGGAAAATACGTTTATATTAATCGCTTAAAAGCGTCGCCGCGTCCCCGCCGTTCGTCGACGACGCTCGCCCCCGCCCTTTTTCACCAGCCTTTCGCCTCCTCCGACGCGAGAAAGGAACGACGATGCGACGACCCGAACGAACGAAGCGGCCTTCCGCCATTCGAACGACGACGCTCGTCGCGCTCTTCGCGGCGATCGCGCTTTCGTTGCTTTGCGTCGGTTGCGAGCGTCGGCGCGAACGTTGGAGCCGAAACGCCGAAAGCGTCGAATCGACTCCGACGAGCGAAGCGTCGAAAGCGCCGTCCGGAGAGCGTCCGCCGGAAATTCCCGGCTTGACCGCCGACGCCGCGCTCCGAGCGACCGTCGCGGCGTACTCGAACGCAAAATTTTACGCCGACGACGCCTACTTTGAAATCGTGTGCGAATTCGACGACCGAGGCGAGCGCCGCCCGCTTCGCGTCCCGTGTTCGTTCGCCTTCGCGAAACCGAATTTCGTTCGGATGGAGGTCGGCTCCGGCGTCCTTTGGTCGGACGGCGAAACAATTCGCGCCGAAATCCTCGACGAGGCTCGCGCCGGTCGACGGCTCGAGCTTCCTGCGCCGATGTTGCTGACGTCGATCAAAGAGCTGTACCCGGACGCCGAGCTGGCCGAAGCGATGGATCTCGGCGTCTCTCCGGACGTCTTTTGGGCGCCGCCGCAAGCGATCCTGACGTTGGCGAAAGACCCGCTCCGAACGCTCGTTCCGCCGGGCTCTCGAACGCGGCTCTTGCGACCGGAATACCTTCGCTTCGTCGACCCGGCGACCGGCGTCGCGACGGACGTCGCCTGCGACCGCGTCGAAATCGACGCCGAAGGCGGAATCCGCGTCCTTTGGCTCGACCGCGCCACTAAAGGGCTCGTTCGCTTCGAATTCCCGATCGAACGTTTCGCCGCTCCGGACGACGTCGAGCGCGTCGCCGAGCTGCGCCTCGAGTTCCCGAACCAAATCCTCGCCGACGCCGCGCCGACCGACCCGGCTCGTTTCCGCGAGCCGCCGAAGCGCCCGAACGCGCCGAACGTCTCGACGCCGCCGCTTTTTCCGTCGTTTGAAGACGAAACCGCGCTCGCCGTCGCGTCGGAAGCGCCCGAACCGCCGAGCGTTCGCGTCGTCGACCGTTTTTTGCCGCCGGAGTTGTCGGCGCTCGGTCGAGCGTTCCCGCCGATTCGCGTTCGCTCGCTCGTCTCCGGTTTTTCCGACGCGACGCTCGGTCGCCGAGACGACGGCAAAAAAACGGTCGTCTGCTTTTGGGGCTCCTCGACGCCGGACGCGCCGAACGTCGGCAATCTCTCCGCGAGCGCGCTTCGCGAGTTCGAACAAGCCGCCCGATACAACGCCGACGACGCTCGACTCGCGTTCGTCGCCGTCGACGTCGACCCGCCGGCAAAATCGGACGACGCCGTTCGCGCCGAATACGGAGCGTCCGGAGCGACCGGCCCGCTCTTCCGCCTCGACCGAAACGCGTTGCGAGCGTTCGACTTCCCGACGCCGAGCCTTCCGTCGATCGCAATTCTCGACGAGCGCGGCGTCGTTCAAAAATACGTTCGCGAACCGGTTTCGTTCGTCCGTTTGCAACGGCTTATCGTTCGCGCGCTCGAAGGCGGCGACCTTTACCGCGACGACTTTAACGCTTATTACGCCGACGTTAAGCGTTTCGTCGAATCGCTCGAAGCCGCCGACGCGAACGACCGCTACTACATCGCGTCGGAACGCCGCGAGCCGTCGCAGGCCTCGATTCCTCCGCGCCGCTATCCGAAAACGTTCGGTCTGCGCGAAGTTTGGCGCTTCGACGAGCTTTGCGCGCCGACGAATCCGCTGGCCGTCTCCGCGTCCGACGCCGATTTCGACGCCGCGCGAGCGTTCGCTCCGGTCGCCGACGAAGAAAACGACGACGAAAACAAGAATAACGTCGCGAACGAAGAAAAATCAAACGCGCGGAGCGCCGACTCGAAACCGAACGCCGACGCGGAAGAAAAAAAATCGAGCGCCGCCTCTCCGGAAACGCTCGTTCCGCTGGCGGTCGCGGACTCCTTGCCGGAAGACCTCGTCGTCGTCCCCTGCGACGGCAACGCGCTCGCGCTCCTGACGGCGAGCGGTCGGCTCGTTCGCAAAACGACTCCGGCGGCGGCGGTCGGCGAGCCGATTTCGTTCGTCCGAACCGTCCGGTACGACGGCGGCAAAAGGCTTTACGTCGCGTCGAGCCGGCTGCAATCGCAAAAAGTTCATCGCTTCGACAAAAACTTCAACGACCTCGGCACGCTCGACGTCGGCAAGTTGCAGAACCAGCGAATCGGCGACGCTCGCTTTCTCGACGCGGACGGCGACGGAACGCCGGAGCTCGCGCTCGGGCTAGTCGGCGCCCCGTCGCAAACGACGCCGACGCCGCACGGTCTTTACGTCGTCGCGTCGGAGCGACCGAAAATCCTTTGGAAAGACGAAAACGTCCTCGAGCCGTACCGCCTCGGGGTCCGCTTCCGCACGAACACGACGCCGCGTCAAACGCTGTTGGCGACGACGCGTTCGCAGGGATTGGTCGGCTCGCTCGTCGAAAACGACGCGGCGACCGGGGAGCGGCTCGGCGAGCTTCGCGCCGACGCCCCGGGCTCGTTCGTTTGGTTCGCGACCTCGGACAAGACGGCGACCGGCGAGTCGAACGTCGTCGCGATTCTCGCCGAAGAGAATCCTAAAGGCGTTTATTTCGTCGGCTTAGGCGCGGACGGCTCGCTCCTTTGGAGGAACCCGATCGATTGGGACGAAAACGCGCGAACGGAGCGAATCGTCTCCGGCGACCTCGACGGAGACGGCGTCGACGAATGGCTCGTCGCGTCGACGAACGGCGTCGTTCGCTTTTTCCGCGCGACCGGCGAGCCGCTCGACGTTTTTCAATTCGGCGAGGAGATTTCCGGCGTCTGCGTCGCTCGTTGGAACGACGCGTCCTATTTGATCGTCGCCGACGCGGAAAAGGTTTCCGCTTGGCGCGTCGAACCGAGAAACCGCCCGCGCCGCTGACCGCGCAAAAATCAAAAAAAAATCAAAGCCGTCGTAAAAAGCCGAGCGACGACGCTCCAATAATCGCGACGAACGCGATAAAATCAAACGACGCGAAAATCGCTCGCGAGTCGTCGACTCGCGCGGGCGTTTTCGCTTTGTTTCGTCGATTCCTTTTTTGTCAACTTCCCCTTTTCACCGCGCCGGTCGTCTTCGCGACGCCGGCTTCGAGACCGATGCCGCAGCGTTTAACGCCATTATTTTCCGTCCGTTCGCTCCGTTCGCGCCGCGTTTTGCTCGGCGTCGGCGCCGCGACGCTTCTTTCGACGCTCCTCGTTTTCGACGCAAGCTCGGCGCGCTCGACGGAGCCGCTCGCCCTTCCCGACGTCGCGCTCGACTCGCAGACCGCCGACCGAGCCGCGCTTTCCAGCCCGGCCGATCAATCCAACCGACGTCGTTCGTTCAACCGCCCCGCCGAGCCCGTTCGCTGCGCGCTGACGCGCCTCGACGTTATCCACGAAGGCGTCGTTCGCGACCGCGGCGACTCGATTTTAATCGAATTAGCCGACGGCGGCTCGATCGCCGTCTCCAAATTGGACGTTCTGTTCGTCGGAGCGAACCGCGACGAAGTTTTCGCGTTCAAGAAGAGCCGAACGCGACTTGAAGACGTCGCCGAAACGCTCCGTTTGGCCGATTGGGCGAGCCGACGCCGACTCGGGCCGCATGCGATCGCGCTCCTCGAAGCGAAGCTCGCCGAACCGCTTTCCGACGGAGAACGCCGCGCCGTCGCCGCTCGATTGGACGAGTTGCGACGAAGCGAACGCTCGCGTCTTTTGGCCGCTCAAACGCTCGCCGCTCGTCGAACGACGCCGTCGTCGTCCGTTTCGAACGCCGTCGCGCCGGAAGTCGCCGAAATCGAGCGTTGGGCGAAAGAGCTGCCGCTCTCCGCGTTCGATCGGTTCGGCCGCCGCGCCCACCCGATTCTTCACAAGCGTTGCGCGACCGCCGGCTGCCACGACGGTTCGAACCCGAACTCGGCGTTCCGCGTTCGCCCGAAAGGCGTCGGCGCCGAAGCTCGGCTCGCGCTTCTCTTCAATTTGCGCGAAACGTTCGATTTCGTCGACTTTAACAACGCGGCGCAAAGTCGGATTTTGAACCATCCGCCGGTCGTCGACGCCAAGGGCCGCCGCGTTTACCCGTTCGGCGAAGACCGTTTGTCCGCGAAAGATTGCCAAGCGTTCGTCGCTTGGGTCGAGTCGCTCGACGACGGCAAACTCGGACGCTACGTTCACCGCCCGAGCCGAGTTCGCGACGCCGACGCGCCGACGCTCCGTCCGGACGCCGTTTCCCGATACGACCGCGTTCCGCCGACGACGCCGACGCTTTCGAACGACGTCGCGCCGAACGCTCCGACGCCGTCGAATCCGAACCCGTTCGCCGAGCTTTTCGACGCGCAAACGCAAGCGTCGCCGAACGTTCCGCCGCCAAGCACGAACGCTCTTTCCGACCTCGCCGCTCCGAGCGTCGCCGACGCCGACGACCCGAACTCGCCGGAAAACGTTCTCCGACGCGGCGGATACGCGCCGAAACAACGGTATCGCGACGAATACGACCCGGCGATCTTCAACGCCGCCGCGCCCGGCGCTCCGACGCGCTACTAAACCGAGACTCGCTTCGAACGGCCGCCGCGCGACCTCGCCGACGGCCGTTCGCGCTTTCTATTCCTCCTATTTTCTCCCGTTTGCCCGTTCCATTTATCCGTTTTTTTCCTACGTTCGAGAAAACGGGTTTTCGCAAAAAACGCGATTTCGTTCGGCGCCAAACGCTCGACGGCCGACTATAGTAATTGATGAGAACGCGCCGACTCCCGGAAAACGCGCCGCGACGCCGTTAAAATCGTCAAACTCGCCGCGTTTAAAACGCAAAATCGGGAGCCGCGCTCTTTCCGCGCCGCGACGACGCTAAGATCGTTTCGCTCGTCGACGTCCGTTTCCACGTTAAAAACGCGACGTCGGAAGCCTCGCGACGACGCTAAGATCGTTTCCACGTTAAAGACGCAACATCGGGAGCCTCGCAATGCCGCGCTCTTTCCGTTTCTTGTTCCGCTTACGCTCGACCGTTCGTCGTTTCGCGACGTCGGCGGCGCTCCTTTCAACGCTCGTCGCGACGCTCGCCGTCGCTTCGGACGCGTTCGCGCAGGGGCCGCCTCGCCCGAAACAACCGACCCAAATCGGCGGCCGTCCCGCCGGTCGCGCCGACGTCCGCCCGATCCCGTCCGACCGCTACTATCGCGGGGTTCGGCACATCGAGGAAGGCGACTTCGCGAAAGCCGCGCTCTTCTACCAAGAAGAGCTGCAAAACGCCGTCCGCATCGGAACCGACCAATGGCTCGACTCGCTCTGCTATTACGCGATGCTCGGCGAGTCGCTCTACCAAGCGGGCGAGCTCGACGAAGCGCTGAAAAACTTCAACGCGGCGCTCGCGCTTTCGCTGCAATATCCGAAGTGGCTCTCCCGCGTTACCTACGCGAGCGGCGTTTCGACCGTTCCGAAGTCGGCGTCGCCGTGGGGCGCGAGCCGTCGCGTCGTTCCGCTCGGCGTTTTCCCGCCGAAAGCGACGATCGTCGTCGGCGATAAAATCACGCAAGACCGCCTCAAAAAAGGGGGCGCGATGATGGAGCAGCGCGCCGTTTCGATCGACGCGGCCGAAATCATTCGCTGCACGATGCTCGCGACTCGCCGTCGCGGCGAAATTTTGGGGCCGCTCGCGCCGTTCGACCCGCGCAGCGAAGAAATCTTGAACCTTTACGCGAAACGCTCCGTGTCGCCGAACCACTGGTCGATCACTTGGCTCGACGTGCTTTTCGGAATCGCGCTCGTTCAAAACGGCCGATACGACGACGCGCGGCGCGTCCTCGGCGAAGCGCTCTTGATGGGCGGCCAATACGACCACCAGTTCACCGGCGCCGCGCTTTACGAACTCGGGAACCTTTACCTCCTCGCCGAAAAACCGCGCGAAGCCGCCGAGTGCTACTACGAAGCGTCGATTTCCGCCTTCCAATACGGCGACCGACTCCTCGTCGAGGAAGCGCTCCGTCGTTACGCGAACGCTCGGCGAGCGGTCGCTCGCGGCGGCTCCGACCCGGTCTTGCGCAACGCTTATCTTTGGGCGAAGTCGCACAAACAGCTCGCGCTCCAGCAAACGTCGTTCGGGCTCGAAGTCGCGGAAGACTTCTTCGACGCCGGTCAAACGAAAGCGGCCGTCTCCGCGCTCGGCGCGTTGAACGCGACGATGAAGGCGACGACGGGGCGCGGTCTCCGAACGAGCCGCGCCGCGGATCGCTGGAACTACCTGCAGGCGCTCCTCCACTCCGCCGACGGCGCCGTCGCCGCCGGGGACGCGTCGCTCAAACTCGTCGTCGAAGGCGTGCGCGCTCGCTCGACTTGGGCGCTTCAAC
>JAFYQR010000212.1 GCA_017559825.1 Thermoguttaceae bacterium
GGAACGACGCAAACGGCCCCGTCGAGCGTCGCCGCGAGCGCGTTCCCGTCGGCGTCCCGCGCGAGTTCGTCGGCGAAATTTTCGAGCGTCAATTCTTGCGTCGGGTCCATCCAGCAGACCGGCGTTTTCCGCTCGACGACGCCGAGCGTGTTCGACGCTCCGTCGGCAAAGTCTTCCCATCTTCTCGTTTTTTCCGCCGGAAACGCCGTTTCTTCCCCGACGACGACCGAAAACGCCGTCGTCGACGCGTCGTTCGAGGCGGCCAAAATCGCCGGCGCGCGGTCGTGAAACTGCGAATTCCACTCGCTGTCCCAAGGTTCGTCGAGCCGGATTTGCTTATAAAGCTCGTGTTCCGCAAGGAACGGCAAGATCGCGACGCGCCAAGAATGAAGCGGCCGCCCCGCCTCGTCGACTGTGTAAGCCGCCGGCTGCTCTTGATATCGATCGCCGTAATTAAGCAACGCGAGCCCAAGCTGTTTGAGCCGCTCCGCTTTTTCCGCCGACGTTTCGACGCTCGTTTCGACGCCCGCCGCTTCTCCCGCCGACGTTTCGACGCCCGCGTCCCCGACGCTTTCCGGCGTCCGTTCGACTTCCTTGCAACCGAACGCCGCGACCGCCAACGCGCACCCCAACGTCGCCGCCGCGACGTTCTTTTTCCGATTTCCGCCCTTCCGCATTCTCCCGCCCCGCCCTTTCGACAAAAGTCTCAGAATCATCAAAACCAACCCAAGCCGCCAAACAAGTCCGCGACGCGACGCCGTTTGAACGTTCCCCATTTTATCGCGCCGACTTTCGCAAGTCAAGTCGCCGTCGCCGAGTTCCGGCGTTATTCGTCTCAAAATGCGGAATCCGCCGTCAAAACCGGCGCCGTCCGCGCGTTTTATCGGTCTCCGCCGCCGTCTCCGAACGCCGCCGCTCGCCCCCGCCCTTGCTCGACGCGAAAAAAGCGCTAAAATAAAGACAATCTAACGGATTACAACGTAAAAACGCCGGGCGTTTCTCTTTTGGCGGCGCCCGCGAACCGGCGTCTTTACCGGTTCTAACGATTACAAGGACAAAAACGATGCAACGTTCGTACACGCTCGACGAATTGGCGAAATTCCTCCGCCGTCAACCGAAACAACTGCAAAAACTCGCCGAAAACGAAACGCTCAAAGGGCGCAAAGTCCAAGGCGAATGGGTCTTCGCGCTCCCTGACGTCGTCCTTTGGATGGAAACCGAAATCGTCGAACCGGAATCGCAAAACGCCGAGTTCGAAAAAACGCTCGCGACCGGCTCCGACGACGAAGAAACGTCGCTCGCCGACATTTTCGCCGAAAACGCGATCGACCTTAACTTCCCGGCGAAAACCAAAGAATCGGTTATTCGGAATATAACGAAGCTCGCCGCCGACGCCGGAATCCTTTGGGATCCGGACGGAATGGCCGACGCGCTCCGCGAACGCGAAGAAATGGCGTCGACGGCGCTCGACGTCGGCGTCGCGATTTTGCACCCGCGCCAACCGCAGCCGCACATTATCGCCGAAAACTTCCTCGCGCTCGGCGTCGCGGGCCGCGGCGTTCCGTTCGGCGGCGGTTTCAACAACTTGACCGACGTCTTTTTCCTTCTTTGCTGCGACTCCGACCGCGTTTATCTCCGAATGTTGAACCGCTTGGCCCGCGTTTTGAAGTCGGAAGGCTTCCTCGACGCGCTCCGCGAATGCGAGACGCCGTTCGACGCGAAAAAACTCCTCGCCGACGCCGAAAAAGCGCTCGGTTGACGCCTCAATAAACGGCAAAATCGGCAAAGTCGCCTTTTTATCGCCGCGAAAGTCAACGAAATCGCTCAACTTTCCGCCGCCAACCCTGCATTCACCGCCGCGTCGGAACGCCAGACTTCCCGTTAAACTCCGGACGACGCGTTGTTTTTTCCCACTTTAACGACGAAAGGACGCGCTATGCCGACGTTCGCCCAACGTTTTTTAACGTCTTTATCGATTTTAACGTTCTCCGCCGCCGCGTTTTGCGCTTCGGGCGTCTCCGCTTTCGCTTTTGAACCGACGACGCCGGAGGAAACCGCGATTTACAACGCTCGGCTGATTCCGGCGCCGGTCGCGGTCGAGTTCGGTCGCCGCGTCGTCGTCTTGAACGACCGCCTCGACGTCGCGCTCGTTCTTCCGGACGCGCTCGCCGCCGACGAAGCCGCGCTCGGCGCCGTCGTCAAATCGACTCAAACGTTCCTCGCCGACGTTTTCGGCGCCAAGGTCGCCCCGAAGGCTTACTCCGCGACGCAAGCCGGCGCAATGTTGAAGGAACGCGCCGCCCAAAACGCCGAGTTTGCCCAAATTGCCGAAGCGGTCGCGCCGGACGCCGACTTATTCGCGACGCCGAACGCCTCGAAAGTTTTCGCGATCGCCGACGCCGCCGTTCCCGCCGACGCGTCCCCCGCCGAAATCGCCGAAAAGCGCGAAACGTCCGCCGGAACGCTCGTCGTCGCCGCGTCCGACGCCGCCGGAATTCGCGATTCGCTCAAAACGCTCCAACAGCTCGCGGAACCGTTCGGCGACGCGCTGAAAACGTCCCGCTTCCTTATTCCAGAAACAAAAATCGAAGACCGTCCGGCGCTCGGCTTCCGCGGGATTCACCTCTGCTGGTTCCCGGAAACGCGCGCTTCCCGAATCGAGCAAGCGATTCGAATCGCGGCGTTTTACAAGTTCAATTACGCCGTTATCGAGTTTTGGGGCACGTTCCCGTTCGAAAAACACCCGGAACTTTATTGGGACGAATTTCACACGACGAAAGAAGAAGTTGTTGAACTGGTGAAATTGGGCAAAGAACTCGGCGTCGAGCTGATCCCGCAACTGAACATTTTCGGACACGCGCCGGCGGCTCGCGTCTCGGTCGGCAAACACGTCGTTCTCGACCGCTATCCGGAATACGCGCCGCTCTTCGAACCGGACGGCTGGACTTGGCGCGTCTCGAACCCGGAAGCGCGCCGCGTCTTAACCGAATGCGTTCTCGATCTTTACGAAACGTTCGACAAACCGCGCTACTTCCATATCGGCTGCGACGAAGCCTACTCGGCGGCGACCGGGTTCGAAACGCGGCGCGGCGGCGCTTACGTCGACGCGTTGGCCGACTGGCTCGTTTGGTTCCGCGACGTCTTGGCGGAACGGGATTGCCGCGTGATGATGTGGCACGATATGCTGATCGAACCGAAGCCGGAGTTCCAAGGCTACGTCGTCGGCGGCGGCCCGAAAACGCGCGGCTTGCTCGACCGTTTGCCGAAGGACGTCGTCGTTTGCGACTGGCAATATTACATCAAACCGCCGAAAGACGGCAAATGGCCGACGACGGCGTTCTTCCAAGGTCAAGGTTTCGACGTCCTCGTCTGCCCTTGGCGCGACACGACCGGAATCCGCAGTTTCGCGACCTACGCCGCCGACACGAACGGAATGGGCGTTCTTTGCACGACTTGGCACCACTTCTACGGCGGCGATATGCGCAACATTCTCATTTACGGCGCTCAAGCCGCTTGGGGAACGCGCTATCGCGGCGGGAACCTGAACGTCGAGTTCAACCGCCACCTCAAACAAGCGAGCGAGCCGATCAAGGACAAGAAATACGTCGACCACGGCGTCAACGATTGGCAAGTGATCAAAGAAACGAACGGCCCGCAAGGTTGACGCGAACCGTAGTTTTCCCGCGTTTCGCCTAACTTAACGCAAAAACCGCGTCTCGACGTTCCGCCGTCGGGGCGCGGTTTTGGTTTCATCGTTAAAATCTACGCAAGCGTTCGCCGCGTCAAAAAGAATATCGCGAGCTTACTCGCAGGGAATCGCTTCGATGCGAGCGGCGTCCTCTTTCGACACGACAAATTTACGGTCGTCGACGCGAACCGTCAACGTCGTCTCGTCGCATTCTTCGCGCGCGATTCGCAACGTTTTGTTCGGACGCCAATAGGTCGACGAGAACTCGGGCCGCTCCTGCAAATCCTCGGGAATCCTCGCCAAAATGACGGCGTCGTGTTCGACGCTCGCCTCGCTCAACGTTTGCGACGCTCGGTGAACGCTCGACAAGTCGACGGTGCGCCCGGAGTGAACGATTTCGTCGAGGCAACCGTGAATGCACATCGCGCAAAATTGATCGTTGTTCTTTTCGCGACAGTGATAATCGGAACGTCTGAAGAGCGAGGCGCCGACGCGCGGACAACTGTCGACGAACTCGACGAACTCCACCAAACGGGTCGTAATTTCGTCGCTCATCGCGTGCTCAAGGCGACAAGCGGCCTCCTTCGACGCTTTCGCGTCGACGCCGAGAATCCGCTCGAGAAAAATCTCCATCGCCGCGTGCCGCCGAATGATTTTGCGCGCCTCTCTCTCGCCGAGCTCGGTCAGCGCGATCGGAACGTAGGGCGAGTAAACGACGTACCCCTTTTCCGCCAACGCTTTAAGCGCGCTCGTAACGGACGGTCGCCGCACGCCCATACGGTCGGCGACGCAACTGCTGCGAACGACTTTTTCGGTTTGCGTCAGTTCGTAAATCGTTTCGAGGTA
This sequence comes from Thermoguttaceae bacterium, assembly GCA_017559825.1. GTDB lineage: Bacteria > Planctomycetota > Planctomycetia > Pirellulales > Thermoguttaceae > RUG369. Next base: position 4,535 of record JAFYQR010000212.1, read on the forward strand.
GTCTTCGAGGCTTTGCGTCAGGTCGTGGGAATCGTCGAAGGCGTTGGTCATAATCAATTCTCGGCGCAAAAGCGAAAGGGGCGAACGGACGAGCGCGACTTCGTCGGTCGCGTCTCGAAAGGAAAAATCGTCGAAATCGAACGCCGCGACCTCCGCCGACCGCGAGCGTTCGATTCGAGCCGTCAGTCTTCGACGACGAGATTGCGAAGCGTCCCGACCTTTTCGATCTCGACGACGACCTCGTCGCCGGAACGCAGGTAAAGGGGCGGTTTGCGCGCGTCGCCGACGCCGCAGGGGGTGCCGGTGAAAAGCAAGTCGCCGACGTTCAGCGTCATAACCTGCGAAATATAGGAAATTAGATAATCAATCGGAAAAATAAAGTCGCTCGTGTTCCCCGACTGAACCGTTTCGCCGTTGAGGCGCGTTTCGATTTTCAACGCGTTCGGATCGCCGACTTCGTCCGGAGTAACGAGCGTCGGACCGATCGGGGCGAACGAATCGAACGACTTGCCCAAGAACCACTGACCGCCGGGCTTGTCCTTTTGCCAATCTCGCGCCGAGACGTCGTTTCCGCAGCAGTACCCGCCGACGTAATCCATCGCTTCGGAACGCGGAATATCCTTCCCTTCCTTCCCGATCACGACGACAAGCTCGCCTTCGTAATCGACGCGATTCGAAACTTTAGGCAACGCGATCGCGGCGTCGCAAGCGTTCAGCGCGCTCGGCGCCTTGTTGAAAACGACCGGAACTTCCGGAAGCGCGTTCCCAAACTCGCGAACGTGATCGGCGTAGTTGAGCCCGACGCAAAGAATCTTTTCCGGCTCCTCGATCGGCGGGAGGTAAAAATAGTCGCCGCCCGAAAAATCGAGGGTCGCGACGTCCGCGCCGACTTCGTCGAGCGCGTCGCGCAATTCGGCGAAGAAACTGGACTCGGCGTTCGCCCAAAGAACGTCCTTCATCGAGGCGAAATTCCAGCTTTCGTCTCCGAGAAGCTCCGAAAGCGCGACCCAACCGCTCGCGGCTTCGCTCCAAACGGCCAAAAATCCGCCGCCTTCTTGGTTTTCCGCGTTTTTTTCGTTATAAAAATTTGCGAAACGCACGATAATTTCTCCGCCGACGCTTCCGCCGTCGTTCGACGCGGCTCAAAAGCCGTCTCGGTCGCTCTAAGAACGTCGAGCCGTTCTTCGGCGACGCGCATTAATTATATTGGAAAACAACGCGTTGCAAGCCGGCGTTCAAACCGAGCGAAACGCGACCGGCGAACGTCGGCGCGAAACAAAATCGCGCCCGCGTCCGTCGGTTAATCGTCAAATTTCAACGTTCGAAACGAAAACGAACGTTAAAAATTCGCGAACTAAACGAAAATCACGCTTCGTCGAGAAGTTCGACCGCCGCGCTTTGGACCTTCGGGCGTCGACAAGGACGCGACGACGCTCGGCGCGAGCCCGAAACTTGCTCGACAAAACGCGCTTAACTAAGCGAAAATCACACTTCGTCGAGCAATTCGACCGCCGCGAATTTTTGGCCTTCGAGCATCGCCAAAGAGGCGCCGCCGCCCGTGCTGACGTGCGAAACTTTGTCGGCGAAACCGAGCTTTTGGATCGCCGCCGCGCTGTCGCCGCCGCCGATGATCGAGATCGAGTCGCTCGCCGCGATCGCTTCGGCGACCGCTTTCGTGCCGGCGTCGAACGGAGGCATTTCGCAAACGCCCATCGGGCCGTTCCAAACGACCGTTTTCGCGTCTTTGACGAGGTTCGCGTACATTTCCGCCGTTTTCGGCCCAATGTCGAGACCTTCGAAACCGTCGGAGATTTCGCCCGCCGCGACGACTTCTTTGTTGCAGTCGGAGCTGAACGCGTCGCCGCAGTGCGTGTCGATCGGGAGAACGAGTTTGTCGCCGCCCGCCGCGAGGAGTTCGTTCGCAAGTTCGACTTTGTCCGGTTCGACGAGGCTGCAGCCGACTTTGCCGCCTTGCGCGAGCGAGAAGGTGTACGCCATCGCGCCGCCGATCAGGACTTTGTCGCAGACACCGAGCAAGTTCTTGATGACCATAATCTTGTCGGAGACTTTCGCGCCGCCGAGGATCGCGACGAACGGACGTTGCGGAGCGCTAATCGCGTCGGTCAGGTACTTGATTTCCTTTTCGACGAGGAAACCGCAGACGCGCGGTTTGCCGGCCATCGCTTCCGGAACGGCGACCATCGAAGCGTCGGTGCGGTGGCAGGTGCCGAACGCGTCGTTGACGTAAACGTCGGCGAAGGAGGCCAATTTCGCGGCGAATTCGGCGTCGCCCTTCTTTTCGCCCGGTTGGAAGCGGAGGTTTTCGAGAACGACGACGTTCCCGTCGGTCAGCGCGGCGACTTTCGCTTCCGCGTCGGCGCCGACGGTGTCGGTCGCGAAATCGACTTTCGCGTTCGGAAGGAGTTCGCCAAGACGAACCGCCGCCGGTTTCAGCGAGTATTTGGCGTCCGGCTCGTTCTTCGGACGGCCGAGGTGGCTCATCAAAACGACTTGGCCGCCGCGCTCGAGGACGGATTCGATCGTCGGGAGCGCCATGCGGATGCGGCGGTCGTCGGTGATGTTCCCGTTTTCGTCGAGCGGAACGTTGAAATCGACGCGAATCAAAACTTTCTTACCGGCGACGTCGACGTTAGCGATCGTTTTTTTCGCCATTGCAAAACCTTTCCTATTCTACTTAAACGATACGTTTTACTTAAAATTCGCAAAACCCCGCGATCGGCGCGAAAATTTCGCGAAATTTACTTTTTTCTTCGATTTTTAACCCCGATAGCGCCTGTCGCGGCGCCGGAGAATCGACTATAATAAAGCGTACTTCAACGGAGCGTTTTGGGAAGGGGGGGCCATTCGCTTTCCGACGTTTCTCGCGACATTCCCGCCTTACGGACCGCAAAGTCGAGCTATTTTACGCAAATTCGCCGCTTTTGCGTTCGTCGGAGCGGTCTTTCGCCGATTTCGCCGTTTTTCCTCAATTTCGTCCGATTTTTTCGACGAAAACAAGAAAAACGCCGACGCGCCGTCGCGCCGAATTTTCCAGTTTTCCCCTTATTAATATTAGCGCCGAAGAAAGCGAGCGCGTTCGCCGCTCGAAACCGCCTATGTTTTCGTCCCGATCTTCCGTTTTCATTCGCCGAGCCGCGTTTTTCGCCGCCGTTTCGACGCTCGTTTTTTCGTCGAGTTCGCCGACTTTCGTCCTCGCGTCGTCGACGCCCGCCGTCGTTTCGCAATCGGACGAGCCGCTCGACTTGTCCGTTCTCGACGAACCGAACGCCGCGCCCGCGCCGACGCCCGCCGCGTCTCCGGA
>JAFYQR010000213.1 GCA_017559825.1 Thermoguttaceae bacterium
CGGCGACGCTCGCTCGAACGGCGGGTCGAAACGTTCCGGCGGTTCGTTCGGCGACAAGAAGCCGAGCGGGCGCGGCGGATTCGGCGGCAAGAAACCGAACGGTCGTCCCGGCGGTTTCGGCGGCAAAAAGCCGAGCGGGCGCGGCGGGCGTCCGGACGGCGGTTCTCGCGATTAACTTCGCTCTTAATTTGAACATTCGTTCGACGGCGACGCGATTTGATTTCGCGCCGCCGCCGAGATTAACTCAACGATAAAGGAATTTTCGATGTTTCGTTCGTTTTTATCGCGTCGGTCGGCGTTCGTCGGAACCGGCGCTCTTCTTTTGAGCGTCGCCGCGTTCGTCGGCTGTCAAAAATCGACGCCGGAAACGGAAACCGCCGAGACCGCGGTCGAGCAAATCGGCGACGCCCCGGCCTTCCCGCAATTTTCGACCGAAATCCGCTCCCTTCCGGCCGACCAACTCGCCGCGCTCGGAGCGAAAAACGATCTTCCGACGGAATTTTTGCAACCGAACGCTTATTCCGTTCAAATAATCCGTCCGGAGCGTTTCCGCTCGCTTGAAAAAGGCGCCGCCGCGCTCGAATTTTTCGCGAACTCGGCGCTCCAGCTTCCGGCGCCGGAGCTCCTCGACGACGCCGACCTCGCTCTCGCGAGCAAGACGTTTTCCCTCGAAACGCTGAAAAACGCGAAAACCGGCGAACCGCTCCAAGAGGGGTTCCCGACGCCGTCCGAATCGGTTTATCTCCGCTCGCCGAAACCGTTCGACGCGGAGGCGATTTTTGCGAAAATTTTCAAAAACGCCGACCCGAACGCCGTTAAAACGCAAAAATTCGGCGACGTCGAAGTCCGTTTCGTCGAAAATTCCCTTCCGGTGCCGCTCGACCAAACGGGCCAAATGTTCGGACGCGTCGATCAAATGCTCGCCGGGCTCGCCTTCCCGACGCCGAATTCGCTCGTCGTTTTCTCCGGTTCGCCGACCGCGCTCGAAGCGTTTTTTAACGGCAAGTCCGGCGACGAACGGGGCGTCGCGGCGCAGCGAGTTGGGCGGCTTTCGCTCGAAAAGCTCGACGCGGCCTTCGTTTACGATTACGACTTCGACGTCGCGACGACGCGCCTCGTTCCGCCGCCGGTTCCGGTGACGCCCGCGCTCGTCGAGGCGATGGAGCCGAACGTCTCCGGCTTCCGTTTCGTAATCGACGCGAACACCGCCGACGGCGCGATTTTGACGCTCGTCGTCGACGCGAAATCGGCCGACGGCGCCGAAGCGTTGCGCAAAGCGATCGGCGGCGCGCTAATGGAAGCGGTCGACGGCCTCGGCGCCGCGCCGCAAAACGCGCAAGGCGAACCGCAAGCCGAAGCGGTCGCGACTTTCGAAACGATGCGATCGCTTCTCAAGTCGGCGAATCTCGTCGTCGACGGCGAGCAAGTCGTCGGAACGTTGAAGAACGCGCCGGAAACGCTCGAATTTTTCGCCTCGCAATTCGAATATTTGAACGACGTTCGCCGCCAATCGGAAATTTTCGCGAAATACGGCGGCGCGCAAGACGCGTTGGAAGCGCTCGGTCGCGCGTTCACCGCTTACTTCCGTCAAAACAAGGCGTTCCCCTCTCCGATCCGCGCCGCCGACGGAACCCCGCTTCTCAGCTGGCGCGTCGCGCTCCTCCCGATTATGGGCGACGAATATAAAAAACTGTACGACCAATTCAAACTTGACGAGCCTTGGAACGGCGAAAACAACATTAAGCTGCTCGAGAAAATGCCGCCGATCTTCGCCGCGCCGTTCGGCGACGTCGCGAAAACGTCGACGCCGTTCCTCGTCTTCACCGCCTCGAACGCGCCGTTCGGTCGTCTGGAACCGTTGACGCTGAAAGACGTCGAAGACCCGTCGCAAACCTTCTCGGTCGTCTTGGCGTCCGAAGCGAACGCCGTCGAGTGGACGCGTCCGGAAGAGTTCGTCTTCAATCCGGCGAAACCGAGCGACGCGTTCGGCGAATACGTCTGCGCCGTTACCCTTCTCGGCGAGCTGATCCAAGGCAAGTGCGACGATTCGGAAGAAATTTCGAAGAAACTCGCCGCCCGCATTTACGGAACGCTCCCGGAAACCGCTCCGGCGCAAGAAGCCGCTCCGGCCGAAGAAACCGCTCCGGTCGAAGAAACCGCTCCGGCCGAAGAAGCCGCTCCGGCCGAAGAAACCGCCCCGGCGGAAGAAGCCGCTCCGGTCGAAGAAACCGCCCCGGCGGAAGAAGCCGCTCCGGTCGAAGAAACCGCCCCGGCGGAAGAAGCCGCTCCGGCCGAAGAAGCCGCCCCGGCGAAATAATCGCCTCTTTCTCGGCGCGACGTTTTAACCGGCGTCGCGTCGTTTTTCGTTTTGCCGTCCGTTAAATCGTTTCCTCCAAACGCTTCCGCCGACGCGATGACGCCGAACCGCCTTAAAATCCTTCTCGTTATTCCGACACTCGACCGTTGCGGCGCCGAAAAACAACTGACGCTTCTCGCGGCCAACTTGCCCAAGGAGCGGTTCGACGTTCGCGTCGTCGCGCTGACTCGCGGCGGCCCTTACGAAGCGACGCTTCGCGAAGCCGACGGTCCGGTCGACATAATTGGCAAAACCGCAAAATTTTCGCCGCGCGCTTATTGGCGGTTGAAGAAAATTATTCGCGACTTCCGCCCCGACGTCGTTCACACTTGGCTTTTCGCCGCGAACGCTTACGGGCGGCGCGCCGCGTTTTCGCTCGGCGTCCCGGCGGTCGTTTGCGGCGAGCGCTGCCTCGACCCTTGGAAAGCGCGTTGGCAAGGTTGGGTCGACCGCCATCTCGAACCGAAAACGGACGCGTTCGCGGTTAACAGTTCCGGAATCGTCGACTTTTTCGTCGATCGCGGAATCCCCGCCGAGAAGTTCGTCGTAATCCCAAACGCCGTCGAGCCGCCCGCGCCGGTTTCCGC